>CAZMAI010000008.1:0-20698 GCA_964564195.1 uncultured Anaerolineales bacterium
AGGGCATCGCCTGGGCGTCCCTGGGCCGTGTCCATGCCGATGGCTAGCGCATAGGGCGCCATGCCGGATCCCACCAGTGCGACGGCGGCCTGCAGCGCCTCTGTGCCTGCCTTGCAGGCAAACTGCCAGTCCGCACCCAGGGTGTTGGGCACCGCTCCAATGGCTTGCGCGACGATCGTCGACGTGGGTTTGACCGCGTAGGGATGCGATTCGCTGCCAACCCAGACGGCGCCGATCAGTTCGGGCTCGATAGCTGCGCGCGCGAGGGCATTGCGGGCAGCTTCGATGGACATGGTCACCGTATCCTCATCTGGCCCCGGAACTGATTTCTCCGTGACTGGCGCTGCGTCCTGACCGTCGTGCCAGATGCGGTTGACCTCTGAGGCAGGAAGGCGGTAACGCGGCACATAGGCGCCATAGCCGGCAATACCGACCTTGAGGTGAGGCCGCATCAGCATGTTGCCTCCCGGCAAGGGGCGTATCTGTCTGCGCGTCGGCGCAAGCAACCCGTCATTATCCGCGCAACTCCTGCAACAGTGCCTGTGCTCTGGAGAGCGATATCGCTCCCGCTGTGGTCAAGCGTTCTGCCAGGTCGTCCACCTCGGGGCCGACGGCGCCCGCGGCGAGAGCGACCTGACGCGCATGCAAACGCATATGCCCCCGTTGGATGCCCTCTGTGGTGAGCGCCTTGAGGGCAGCCAGGTTCTGAACCAGACCCACCGCCGCCATGACTTCCGCAAGTTCTTGTGCACGCTCAACACGCATGATCTTGAGGGCTATCGGCGCCATGGCGTGCGCTCGCACGGCGCCACCCTGTGTGCCCACCGCCAGGGGCAACATAATACTGCCCACGAGATCTCCATCGGGATCGCGGACCCAGGTGGACAGCGGTTTGTAGGCGCCGGTACGCCCTGCCCAGGCGTGGGCTCCCGCCTCGATGGCGCGCCAGTCGTTTCCGGTGGCCAGGGCCACAGCGTCGATGCCGTTCATAATGCCCTTGTTGTGTGTCGCGGCGCGGTATGGGTCGGCATCGGCCAGCGCCTGCGCCGCCAACAAGGCGCGTGCGGCCTCCTCTGGGTCCATGCTCTCCGGTGCAAGTCGCGCAGCCGGGACCCGGCAGGTGGCCCGTGCCACGCGTCGTGTCGCCAGATTGCTCAGCACCCGCAGGCCAACCTGGCCCCCCGTCAGGCGTTCACACTCGGGCGCCAGTGCTTCAGCGGCGCTGTTGACCACGTTGGCGCCCATGGCATCGCAGACGTCCACCGCTAGATGGATCACCAGCATGGTGCCTATGGCCGTGTCGATCAACCGCACCTGGAGGTCTCGCGCCCCTCCGCCGCGTGATACCATGCGCGGCATCGTCCCGTTGGCCAGCGCCAGCAGCGCGTCCCGGTGCTCCAGAAGGCGGGCGCGGGCTGCGACCGGGTCATCCACATCATAGAGCTGGATCTGCCCGATCATCTCGGAGGCATCCGCGCTGGCCTGAACCCCGCCGGTCTCGCGAACCAAAAGCGCACCGTTCGAGAGTGCGGCGATGACGGAGGGTTCCTCAATAGCCATGGGCACCAGAACCTCGCGACCATTGACGATGAGGTTTGTGCCAACGCCCAGGGGCACACCGATCGTGCCTATCGCGTTCTCGATGGATGCGTTGGCCCTCTCGAGCACCTCAACACCCTGACCCGTCAATACCGCGACCTCGGCCGCATCCAGGCCAGCCAGGGCAGATATGAGATCGATGCGCTCCTGGAGCGGCAAGCGATGCAGGCCGCTCAGGCGTGAGGTGTATGGTCTGCTTTCACCCTGGGCGGTTGGGGATGAGAGGCCGGCAGTGGTTTCCATGCCGTCAGTGTAGTCCAGGCCTACTGTCAGAAACTGTCACGGGACGTCGGTTTGCTATCAGATGGCACAAAAGGAGATGAGTTGAGCAGTTTGCGGATAAAGACAGGAGAGAGGGCGCGTACCCTCTCTCCTGTCGAACGCTGGTCTAGGTTGTTGTTGGCCGCTGACGGAAACGCGCACAGAAACTGTGGCGCCCGAACTGGCTCAGTCCACGCCAGGCCCACCGGCCTCACGGGCAAACTGACCGAGGACATGCATGCTCACCAACTGGGCGTAGAACTGCGTGAAGAGCACGCCGATCACACAGGCGATCGTGCCGAAACTGGCGGCAATCCCTGCCAGCAGCATGACCACCAGTGCCGTGACATAGTTGCCAATGTTCTCTGAGATCAACGTCCAGATCTTTTCAAAGGCGAACATACTGCCGAACGTCCAGTCCCTCGTATAGTTCACCATGGCTGCCGGCATCCACAGGCCAATCGCCACGCCCCACAGCACCATCAGGCAGTTGAAGCAGACCATGAGCGCTGCGAACACGCCCTCTGCTTCGCCGGAGACGTTTCCCGTGAATACGCCAATCAACGCAAAGATGCCGGAGAGCACGATCGCTGGCGCGGAGTAGATCAGGCTTGCGAGCGTGACCATGAGGCCTTTCATAAAGTCTCCGCCCCAGTCATCCCACTCCGGCAGCGGCTGGGGGTTGTCCTGGGCCACGTTCTTGAGGACACGCAGGCCATAGCCCACGACGATCAGGTTGGCGATCGGAATAATGCCCAGAATGCCACCGATGACGACCTTTTTCACCCAATCCTTGTCACTGATCACGTAGGAAAATGCTTTGCCAATATCCATCGGACCTCCTTCTCATGCACCTGTGTCCCAAACTAACCCGAAGCGTGTGCCATGCCGAACAGGGATGATTCCTGCCTCAAGTATACCTGCTCGAACGGCGCAGCTCAAGCAACACCGGACCGTGTAGCTTCTGCTGAGCGTCAGACACCTCCCAACTGCCGTAGCAGCGAGAGTCCGCCTGTCTCGAGCAGAGCGAGCACCAGTCCCCCTGCGAGGATCATCACCGGCCTGTGGCCGCGCAATCGTAGGCCGGTCACTCCCGTCAGCAGCGCCAGCAGCAGGCTGTTGGCACCTACCAGAAGCGTTGTGATCCCCAGCCAGGTCCAGACCGCCGCAAACCCCCAGGGTAGTCGCTGGTTCAGCAGCAAGAGCCCCGCCAGCGCCGCGATCGCCAGGAGCCCAATGAGATGCGCTGGCCGCTCGATGGCGGACAGCGACTCTGGTTCGGCTGCGCATATCTGTACAGCAACGGGCCAGAGCTCGACGGCGAGCACGAATCCCAGGCCAACACCTGTAAACAGGCGCAGCCCGTTTGTGGGCTCGTAGAGCAGCGGACCTCCAAAGTACGTAAATGCTGCCGCATTGATGCCATCGATCGCCCACCAGGCTGCAAGCCCCAGGCAGACAGTGTGCGCGTACCAGGGCGGGCTCGCCGCCTTACAGTGAGTCCCTGCTACCGCGAACAAGCACAGGATCAAGAATGCGCCGCAGAACATCCCCGTGCAACGAGCGCACAGCAGTGAGGTCTGTCCACCGTGCACAAGAGCGTGCCCTGCATACCGGTGGCAGATGCCATTCAGGATGAAATCAGCTGCCGCAGGCATACCCTTGCTCCCTGTCCCTTGCACCACATACCATACGCTACCTGGCCTCCCATTGTTGCGCACCAAGGCATTATATGGCGGCGGAGACTACTGGCAAGGACCATTCCGGGCATAGACTGCGTATTTCACAGCATCACTATTGGGGGTAGAATCATGGCGTCGCGGCTTACCGAAGCGTGATAGCAGACTATCTGGTGCCCCAGGGAAGGACCGTATGGACCTGTTTGAGCAAGGCCGGCAGGAGCAGATCGAGCGCGAGGCACCCCTTGCCGCGCGTATGCGCCCGCGCACTATGGATGAATTCGTTGGGCAGGAGCACGTTGTCGGCCCCGGTCGCTTGCTGCGGCGGGCCATTCAGGCAGACCAGATCTCGTCGCTCATATTCTGCGGGCCGCCGGGGACGGGCAAGACGACGCTGGCGCGGGTGATTGCGAACTCGACCAATTCGCGTTTTGTGACGCTCAACGCCGTGCTGGCTGGCGTGGCCCAGTTGAGGGAAGTGGTCGCGGAGGCGCGAGAGCAGCGCGCGCTCTACAACCGGCGTACGATCCTGTTTGTCGACGAGGTGCATCGCTGGAACAAGGCTCAGCAAGATGCCATGCTCCCCTGGGTGGAGAACGGCACGGTGATCATGATCGGAGCAACGACAGAAAATCCCTGGTTCTCGGTCAATTCTGCGCTGCTGAGCCGCAGCCGTGTGTTCCAGCTGGTTCCGCTAACTGAAGAAGAGTTGCGCCAGGTCGCCCGCGCCGCCCTGGACGACGTCGAGCGTGGGTACGGAAGTCGCCGCGTGCGGATCCAGCAGGAAGCTCTGGACCATCTTGTGCACGTGGCGGGTGGGGATGCCCGGTCCCTGCTGAACGCGCTGGAACTGGCTATCGAGACAACGCCGCCGGACGCAGAGGGCACAACCGTCGTGGACATGTCCGTGGCCGAAGAGTCCATCCAGCAGCGTGCCGTGCTGTACGACCGGGACGGTGATTATCACTTTGACATCATCAGCGCTTTTATAAAGTCACTGAGAGGCTCTGATCCCGATGCCGCACTATACTGGCTGGCCAGGATGGTCCATGCCGGTGAAGACCCGCGCTTTCTCTTTCGGCGCATGCTCATCTCCGCCAGTGAGGATATCGGCATGGCCGACCCCAACGCTCTTGTCGTGGTTCAGGCGGCCGCGGCTGCCTTTGAGCGCGTCGGACTGCCGGAGGGGCAGTTTCATCTTGCGCACGCCGCTCTGTATCTCGCCACAACTGCCAAGTCGAACACGACGCTGGGCTACTTTGACGCACTCGAGTCTGTGCGCTCGGAGCGAGATGATGCTGTTCCTTCCCATCTGCGAGACGCCAGTCGGGACAAAAAGGGCTTTGGGCACGGCGAGGGGTACCAGTATCCCCACGCTTATCGTGACCACTGGGTAGAGCAGCAGTACCTGCCCGATTCGCTGCGAGGCCAGGTCTATTACCGCCCGAGCGATCAGGGCTTTGAGAGAAACATCAAGGCGAGCGTGGTGGGCAGGCGTGAAGCACAGCTGGCGGCGGCGCTGGAGGAGGATAGCCCTGCCCATGAGTTGCTCACTTACACGCCGGAGAGCGCCGGTCAGGAGCGGTGGTTGGCGCGAACCATCGACAGCTCGGCCCGAGGGCTGCAGGATGTTAGAGAGGGGATCTTTGCCGGGCTGGATGTTCGGCGATTCCACACGGTGCTGGATGTCAACGCGGGAAGCGGCCTGTTGACCTGGGAGGCTCTCCGCAGAACGCCAGAGGGTGGGGTCTGGGCACTAGAGGCCGATGCATCCCTTGCGCAAGCGTTGCGTGATCAAGCGGAGAGGCTGGAGGAACTGCAACGTCCCACCGTCCTTGTCGGGACGCTGGTCGATCTGGAGATGCTATTGGTGGACCAGGCGGCGGGGCTCAAGTTCGATGTGATTGTCGGGCGAAATGTGCTGTCGCGCTCAGATCAATGGGCCGAGCAGCTGACTGTCCTCAAACGCGTGCTGGCGGCGCATGGCACACTTGGTCTGGCGGAGCGGTTGCCGAGGGCGAGCCAGCGGCTCTACCGTCTTCCACAGCCCACAACGCTGTCTGCAGAAGTGGCGACACGGTGGCAAGCGGCAGAGGAAGCGATGTATAGCAGCCGTGACGATCCTATGGTAAACTGGGGTCCGGAGGAGCTGCTCCAGGCCCTAGAGTCTGCGCATCTCGCTGACTGTCGGGTTGAAGAGCGCACCCTGATCTCGGAGATGTTGGTGACGCGGTCTCAGGTAGAGCGCTGGCTTGGGTCCGGTCGAGAAGGCCGGCCCGGCTACGGGGATATGCTGCGGCGTTCACTCAACGACGATGAGATGCGCGAGGTAGAGTTGGCCCTGGTGAGCGCTGTCGCGGGAAAGACGGTGGCTTGGAGCCGTACTGTCCTATTTGTCACGGCACGGGTACCCGACTAGTTCGGATCTTTGCACCTACGGGGGAGCCTTGAGTCAGATCGATATTTCCTTTGTCATTGGTCTGGGTATCGCCTATCTGGGGCTGATTGGTCTGGCGGCGGCATGGCTCGCCCAGCGCAGGCGCCACCGGGAGCTTGAGGCGCGCTTTCGGCGACTCCTTGCAGGCGCAGACGAGGCCGGGCTGGGCGATGTGCTTCTAAGGCACGTAGACCGCATCCACGAGAATACAGAGAAGATTGAGCAATTACGGCTCGAGTACGAACGCTTGGTCTCGGATAGCGGCAGTGCCGTCAGACACATCGGATTGGTGCGGTATAACCCCTTTGACGACATGGGCGGAGACTATTCCGTCGCCCTGGCGCTAGCGGATGACCAGGGCAGGGGATTGGTGATGAGCAGCCTGCACGGGCGCACCGCCACCCGGTTGTATGTGCGATCGCTCAATGCCTGGGTCTCGTCGAGCCAGTTAAGCGCAGAAGAGCAAGAGGCTGTGCGGATAGCGCAGGAAGATCAAAGATCGCTGCGGGAGGCCGATTAGCTTCGGCGGCACGCTGCCGGACTCCATGTCGAGGTCGACTCACAGAGTAGCATAGGAGAGAGCTGAGATGCCACTGTTCAGGCGTGAAGAGGGTTCTACCGTTGCGGTTGGCGGCTTGGAGACTGTTCTCGGAAGCACCACGAACTTTAAGGGGGTGCTCAAGTCCGATGGCAACATCCGCGTCGATGGGGTTCTTCAAGGGACCATCGAGACCGCAGGAAATCTTGTCGTTGGCCCGACCGCGAGGGTGGTAGCGGATATTCGCGCCAATGCGGTGCAGGTTTGGGGGCAGATTCAGGGCAACATACAGACGGCCGGGCGCCTTGAGATTCTGTCCAGCGGAAGGGTCTTTGGTGAGGTTACCGTAGGGTCGCTGATGATCGACGATGGCGGGCTGTTCCGCGGCCAGTGCTTTATGGATGGTCAGGACGTAGACGAGTTGCTCGTGGCCGGCGAGCCACGGCTCCTTGCGGCTGGCGATGAGGGCAAAATCGTGGAGGGCACCTCATCGCGCACACGGGAGGGTAACGGAGGCGATGACCCCAAGCGGCGACAGGAGACTGGCGAGAGCCCGGATGATGACACCGCGGCTGATGCCGATCAGGCGTCCGATGCGTCAGATTCCATGGCTGATTCGGTCTAGAGGCGTAACATGAAGGCAGTTTTCATCCATCAGGCCAGCCTGCTGCGTGACAGCAATATCGACCTGGCAGAGCCGGCGCCCGGTTGGAAGCTGATGCCGGCGACAATCGAGGCCGTACGACTGCTGGGCAGCGATGATGTGCTGATCCTGCTTTTCTGCGCTTTGGGCGATGGCCAGGGACAGGAGTTGGAGCAGCCGGCGTTTGAACTGCTGATGGAAACAGCCAGACAGCTGGAGGCGGGCGGTGGTCGCGTGGATGCCACTATCCGGTGCAAGGGCACCCCGGCAGACGCGATACAGAGCGACTCGTATCCTGGCCTGGTCTGGTCGGCGGTGGCGCGTCTGGGTCTGCAACCTGAAAGCTGCTATCTGCTTGCTGACACGCTTGAGGATGTTTTCACTGCGCGAGAGGCAGGGGTGCGGCCCATCGTGATCCTGGGGGATCGGTCGATCGAGCAGGTGTTCGGTCGCGCGGACCTTGAGCGCGATTTTCCGGTGGCGGCAGATTTGATTACGGCGGTACAGTACATTCAGGTAGAGGAGGACATTGCGCGGCAGCTCGGCTCGAGTCGTGAGGAGCCTGTTGCTGTGCCTTCCGATCTGTTGTCGCCGGCCAATATCGACCGGCTGGCCTCGATGACACTGTTGTCCCCGCTCGCCCGCGAGCTGGCAGAGCAGACCGGACGTACGCGCGTGCAACGCACGGACATTGCGCGGTGGCTGTTCTTTCTCACATTCGGGGCTCTGGGGCTCAGCCTCGGAATCGCCTATCTCCTCACCCACCTGTATCGCATGCAGCCCTTCCCGGAGTTTGTGTACTATTTGACGCTGCAGTTTATCCCGCGCCCCGTGCGGGGCCTGCTCTTTATCCTGGTGGGGTTAGGCGTAATCGCCTTTGCGGTCAAGAGCATCATGCGTAGTGCGGCGGTTCGAGAGTGGGTCAGTGGTGCGCGCCGAATCATGCGCTAGGCAACCAGCAGCACCTCTAGACCGATTCGGTGCGGTCTGCCGCGGGTGGTTCAGGCGAATCAGG
Organism: uncultured Anaerolineales bacterium; assembly: GCA_964564195.1. Classification (GTDB taxonomy): domain Bacteria; phylum Chloroflexota; class Anaerolineae; order UBA1429; family UBA1429; genus JAAYED01. The sequence goes on from CAZMAI010000008.1 coordinate 8,173, forward strand.
GAAGCTGTCGCGGTGTATAGCTGAGAACGCGATAGATCGACGAGCGTGGGGAGGGTGGTATCGGCACGACCTGCCTGTGCTCACTCGACAAAGATCTCGACGTGCTCGCCGTCTTGCTCGTCCATGATATCGATGACTCTGCCCTGCATTCCCTCCTCTTCGATCTGACGGAGCAGTTCAGGCAGGTCCACATCGCCGACCTCCGGAGCAAAGCGTGCTCCCAGTCGCATCCCGACAGAGACAAGGCTCAGGGGGATATTCACGTCGACCTTGCGCTGGCCAGTGCGTGTATCCGTAACGCGCACCCGGAACCAGGTCGGTCGCGAGGCGGCGGTGCGCTCAGTGCTGCTCCCGGCCAGCGCCTCCAGCAACCGGGCACCTTCCTGGGCCGTGATCTGGCCCTTTTCCACCATCTTGAGAATCTGCAGTCGTTCTGTATCCATACTCATGTTACCTCCAGCAGTCAAAGCGGCCCTCGAGCGGGCTAGGCCAGCGTGAGCACCATCCGATCCAACACCCGGACTGTCTCGAATCCCACCCGGTAGAGCGCCTCCAGCGCCTGTAGCTGCGACGTCGAGATCGATGCGTGCAAATCGCGGCGTGGCAGCGGCGCCAGTTCTGCCAACAGGCGATCCAGGAGAGACTGGGCCACCTGTGCATGGTCGTCGGGTACGACCAGGAGCCCGATCTCGTGCGCCAGACCGAACAGGCGCACCGTGGCCCAGGCAACGCCGAGTGGCTTGCCTTCGGACACAGCGACAAGGTCTATGCGCTGCTGCCCCTTCAGCGTTGTGGCGAGAGAGCGCGCAGTGGCGCGTAAGGTGCCCCGTTGCCACTGCTCGTCCCCGGTGTCGTCTAGCTGGCGCACAAGCTCAGACCGGGACGTGTTGATCAGCCTGATGATGCCGGGGACGTCATTGCTCAAGGGGCGGCGGATGACGACAGCGCTCGAAGGATGCCCGATACTCACAGGCCAGAGATCAGCATGGACGAGCAGCTCGTTGATGCGATCACAGGACACAAAGCCACGTCGCTGATACATGCCAACTGCAACCTGGTTCTCCGGCCTGACCTGCAGGGTGAGGTGCCGTGCGTGATCGGCCGCTAGACTGACGATCGCAGCATCGAGGAGGGCCGAGGCGATACCCCGCCCGCGTGCCTCTGGCGAGACCGCGACATTACTCAACGACCAGATGCCCTTGCCTTCACGCACCATCGTGATATTCCCCAGGATCTGGCCGTCTTCCTCCCATACGAGACCCCTGTACGGCGAGCCAAGCATCGCGAGGAGACGCAGTGTCAATCCCCAGCTGGCCATGTCGCGCATCTCGACCACGATCTGGCTGTTTGTTCGACGCAGGTCCTCGCCAAAGCTGCTCTCAACCAGATCGGCTAGCGCGGGCAGGTCATGAGCCAAACGAAATGGCCGGATAGGGGACTTTTGGCGGGCTTGGCGTGCGAGAAGGACTGCCATGGCTTTACCTGTTCGACAGGAGCTCGATCGCCTCGTCGGCGGTGAGCTCTCCGGTGCTCAGTCGATCCAGGATTTGCTGACGTTCCTCTGCTGTCTGGGAAAAGACCTCGCCAACAGGGTATCCCAGTGCCCGAATCAAGTCCTGCAGCCTGTTCCTGACTGTTGGGTAGGAGATGCCGAGCTCCTGTTGGACACGGGTGATCTTGCCTTCGCATCGAATAAACAGTACAGCGAACGCGAGTTGCTCCGGCGAAAGCCTGCCAAAGGCGCCCAGATCAAAGTGGCCAGTGATCGTTGCGTCACAGGCGGGACAGTGCAGTGTGGACACATATAGCATATCGCCGCAGATCGGGCACCGGCTTGTCATGGGATACGCCATCGCGGTCTCCGTGATGAGGCTATGGAGGCTTGAACGACATCTAAACTTATCTTAGCTCGGTATAAGGAATTGTCAAGGGGTATGTAAGATTATTGAGCTGTCGACAGGGAAAATGGCCCCAGTCGGTAGTGGTCCTGAACTGTGTCTTGAGCACTGATCAAGAGGCGTTCGCCTGTGTCCAGACGGTAAAGACCAACTTCGATCCAGTGATCTTCAGCCTCGGCGTCAGGCGGCACCGCTATGAGGTGGGTGTCACTGACCTCCTCGCCCATCAACCATAGACCCGTCGGATAGTCTCCTGACCGCGGCTGGCTATCGCCCTGAGCGACGATCGTATCGGCGCTGTCGACCAGGTGCACAAAGACGGTATAGTCGTAGAGGAGAGGGCCCTCGGCACGCCAGTAAAGCGTGACGTCCATGTCACAGCCTGCGTGCAATGTCGCAGGATAGGTGCTATAGCCCGTCAAGGTCATCTGACCATCAAAGCTGACATCCAGCGGATGGGCAGGCCGAAATGCCATCGGCCTGTCGGCGCCAATACGTACCCGGGTCACCGGTAAGACTGTCGGTAAGGGTTCCCCCGAGGGGGACGTGGCTTGCTGTACCTGTCCCGTGGCGTCATCCGTCACCGTAAGCCCGATTGTCCCTGCCACAGGTATCACCGCGTCTACATCGATGGCCAGGATGATATTCTGGACCACCACATCACCGGGTGTCCACATGGAGGTCGGAAACATGCCCGATCCGGCCCGGGTAAAGACACTGGACAGCATATCATCCCGTTCGCCGACCACGGTCACATTGAGGGTATAGTCGCCATCCATGGGCTTGCGCGCAAGCCAATACAGCGTCAGGGGAAGATACCCGCCCGGAGCTACGGTCTCCTCTTCCAGTCGGTAGCCGACGAGGTACAGGCTAGCGCCGTAGGATACGTCGAGCGGACGAACATCGGCAGGGACTTGCGGGAGTGCCAGGCGAAGCGGCGGTCTGTACGCCGTCTGCACATAGAGTCCAGGGGACACCACGGTCATGGCGATGGACATGAGGGCCACGATGCCTGTGAGCGCGGCGCCGTAGGTGCGAACCCACGCATCCATCCCCAGCACGAGAAAGAGCGCCACAAAGGGTGCAAGGCACAGGAACGCTGTGCCAAGAAAGAACCTCGCGGGGCTCAGAAGGTGAATCATGGCCACCGCCGCGCTGAGCAGGGCCCAGAGAATAGCAGCAATCTGCCAAGGACGGAGATGTTCAGCAATCTCCTCGGAGAGACTGCTGCGTGATGGCATGCTCCAATACCACTGGACGAACCTCAGGATGAGCCCGCTGGCACCGAGAATGAGCGCAACGCCGACGGCAGTGTGGTATGCATTGTCGACCGGGATGTTCAGCCAGCCGTACAAGCCCCAGTAGGCGCGCAGCGCCAGGTCCAGACGCTCGGTGAGGTTCATTGCGGTGATGGTCTGCCAGATACTGCCGCTGGTGCGCAGAGCGCTAGAAAACAACAACTGAGCGGGCCAAACCAGGGCCATTGCCACCATCAGCGTGCGAATCAGGGACAAACCCCGAGTCTCTGGTTGGACTTGGCCCTGTGGTCCGCGCTGCTGACGGGCGTGGACGAACAGCACCAGGACCACGGCCGTCCACCCCCACCATATCGTCATCGCGGCGAGTCCAGCGAACAAAAAGGCCAGCGACCCGTCGCGGCTGTGGTGTTCAGCCCTGTTTGCCGTACGTATGGCCAGATAGGCAGCGACCAGTCCAAAGCATGATCCTAGAGCGACCGGGCTGATCCCGCTGTGGAGAAAAGCATAGCCCGGCAGAAAACCGGTCATGAGCACGCCGGTCCAGGCGAGCCAGCGGCGTCCCATAGTAAAGCCCAGCATCAGCCGGTAGACAAAGAGCAACCCCACGGCGCCCGAAAGCACAGAGAGCATACGCAGCACCAGCACGGACATGCTCAGCGGTCCGCTGGACACGACGGGAACCCTGGCCAGCATGGCGTTGCGATTGGTGACGCCGTAGAGGTTGGCCAGGCGTGCGTGTGGGTTAAGTTCATAGACCGACGGGTCTGAATCCCAATCAAAGAACCGCACCACCGTCGCACCGAGCCAATAGTAGAACGGAGGCTGCACGAGTACCGATGACACCTCCGGAGCTTGTACCCAGCTTGCGTGACCAGGTGGCAAAGCCTTGCCCGCCGTCTGGGCGATGCGACGAAGATGCCATGGCTCCTCAGGCATTTCAAAGATCGGGGTGACCAGGGCGAACTGCGCAGCCAGCACAACAAAGGCCAGCAACGTAACCACAACGATCAGATGGTCTCGTCTGGTGCAGTATCCAAAGGCTGTGCGCTTGTCCTGTGCCTGGTCTGACATGTGTGTGAGCGCCTCGCGATGGGGTTTTCGAGGGGTTATTATAGACCGCTGCAGGATAAGGGACGAAAAGCGCGTCCAGGTGTAACCAGGTTGGGCGCAGCGATCACTGGATGGTCACCCATCCCAGTTCGACGTGGTCTGCACCGTCGGTGGTGAGCACGCGGATCAGTGTGGACGCATCATAGAGACCGGCAATCACGCGAGCCTCGCCGGTGAAGGTGTTGTCGCCAAAGGTCAACGCGTGCCGGTCCTCGATCGTCTGGCCCTGCACCCAGGTCCCTGTCGGCCACCGCCCGGTTGCGGGCATACCGTCGTGTTGGGCAATAACGCGATCGTCGGGGGACAGTAGCTGAACAAACATGGTATAGTCGATTCCGCTCGATTCTTTGAGGGCCTGCCAGTACAGCGTGACAGACAGAGGGCCTCCGGCGCGAACAATCGCGGGGTCCAGACGGTAGCCTGCCAGGCTAGCCCACCGGTCAAACGTCGCCTGCACGGGCTGCTCCGGTTTTGGCGGCGCGAAATTGCGTTCGCTAGGCGTGATTACCAACTCTCCCAGGAGGGCCCGCTGGTCACCTAACCGTGCATACAGTTTGGCCAGCCCGGGAGCGGCCTCCGGGCCAGTGCGCAGCGTGCGATGGTCTGTCACCAGTTCTCCTGCGGCCCATCGGTCTGTTGCATACTGACCATACACAGGGGTGCCTGTGGTCTCTGCCAGAAGATTCCCGTCCGCGTCCACCAGCACGATGGCGGGCTCTAGAGGTGGCAGGTCGCGCGTTGCGCGCCAGTAAATCGTGAGATCCAGGGGTTGGGCCGGTTCAAGCGACTGCGGCAGCGGCCCGATCGCCGCCACCAGCAGTCCACTTGCCAGTTCCTGATCGAGGATCGTGACGCTCTCGCCTGTGGGAAGGTTCGCATCCTGTACGGCGCCCGGCATGAGTGTTACGCTGCCCAGGTCCACTCGCATCCCCATGGACGCGGCCTCCTCGCGAGCAGGCAACGGCCCCAACTCGTTATAGACAGTCACCGTCACACGATAGTCCACAGGCGGGGTGCCGGCCGGAATCTCGAGCAGGTAATAGTTGTGGGCCTCGCCTCCGGGCTTCCACTGACTGGTGCCAACCGGTGACCGCTCGCCCAGAATGACCCTGTCGTCGGCCACGACCACATTCCCACCGCCGTCTATGAGCCGCATCGAGGCCTTGAGATCATCGGCCGTGTCCTCGATGAGTTTCCATGAGAGTGCGATGGCGAGTATCTCATCTGCAGGCGAATCTTGAGGGATCCAGGCGCCGGTGAGTTGCACCGGTCCAAAGGAGACGTTCACTGCGCCAAGCTGAGGTAAATCAAGGTCGCCGTGGAGTGCATACACGCTGGCCCATCGCTCGGCGGACCAGAATCGCTCTTCCAGCCTACCGTTGGACTCTAGGAACCAGTCCAGAGCATCTCGCGGGTCAGAGAGGGTGTGAACCCAGCGCAGCAACACAGCCCGTTGCGCCCCCTGCATCTGCGGAAGCACCCAGGTCAGGAGATCGCGATCTCCGACGCGTGTCTCGAGATAGAGACTGGTGGCGGGGCCCTGAAAGTAATAGTCAAAGGCATAATCCTGGTAGGGGAGCAACACGACATCGCCTCTGCCAGTTCGCGCCTCGATCTCATTCGCCAGTTCCCGGATGTTCGCTCGCTGCATCGCAGGATCGGTGAAATATAGCACGACGGAAAGGACAAACAGGCAAAGAAAGCCGCCGGTCCAGAGCATGGCTGCCACACGCAGCGCGCGGCGGGAAACGAGCCGGCGGGCCTGATCGCGCTGGCCCCAAAGCAGGCCGGCCACTCGCGCTACCAGGAGGCTAAATGGGACGGCGAGCATCATCAAATGGCGCGGGTGTACCGTGCCGGGCCGCAGAGAGTACATTACCGCGGCGAACACGACAGGGATCGCGAGAAGCAGAAACATGACAAGATCAGCGGTAGTCTCCTTCGAAAGCCTCCGCGATCGGCGCTCGTTCCAGAGGTTCACAAGAACCTTGCCGGTGATATACGCGACAGCAAGGAGAAAGAGCGAGCCCGCAACGATGGCGCTGGTGCGCACAATCTGTGCATCGCTGGTCGTGGGTCCGGTCGTGAAAAAGAGCCACAGCCGGTGGAGAAAGGCCGGCACGCCAGGCACCTCGGCCAGGATCGGGCTAACTTCGGCCTCAATATAGTCCTCCGTACCCCCGCGACCCGAAAAAACGACCACAAGCCAGGGGATAAAGGCCAACCCGGCAAGCACGTGGACCAGAATCCAGCGTCGAAGCGTATCATATCGTCGCCACCAGACGGTCAGTAACAGCCCTGCCAGGCCCTGGGCCAGGAGAAACGGCAGCGTAAAGTAATGGGTGTACAACGCGGCTACAGTCGCACCAAAATACCCTACCCAGGGGCCGACTCGTGTGGTGCGGGCGGGCAACACCCGCGCTGAAAACCAGCACAGTAGAGCAAACTCGAGCGCCAGCAGGCTGTACATGCGCAGTTCCTGGGCGTAGGCCACCAGCGCAGGCGATAACGCTGCAAACAGGCCGGCCAGGATCCCCGTGCGGCGACCGTAGATGCGGGCTCCGAGCAGGTACGTGAGCGGAGGTATCAGTGCCCCAGTGAGGGCGGAGGGCAGTCTGAGCCAGAACTCGGTGTCTGGTACCATGGCGCTCCAGACGTGGAGCAGATAGTGATACAGGGGAGGGCGGTACGCGCGCTGGACAATCTCGTCCCACGGGAGCCGGGCAATCAGGAGCGTCTGGGCCTCGTCAAACCAGAAACACTGGCTGCCAAGATGGTACAGCCGGAGGACAAGACCTCCGGCATAGAGCGCCAAAAACCACCAGCCGTATGCCGCCCAGGTCTTACGCGAGGGCAGGATCCTCTGCTTGATCCGCATGGACGCCTTGCTCACGCTCAAGATCTGGTCCGGCCGCGCCGCCGCGCTTCCACAACCTCGCCATAGAGCTGCAGCGTTCGGTCGGCGATACCATCCCAATCGAATAAACGGGATAGTTCCCGCGCGCCGGCTTCCAGCCTCTCACGCAGATCGGGATGCGCGATAATGTCCCGTATTGCTTGCGCCAGAGCATCGGGATTCTCCGGCGGCACCAGATACATGTTTTCCCGATCGACGATCTCCGGCACAGGGACTTGCGGATGGGTGCTTACGATGGCGACACCGTGTGTGAGCGCGGCCATCAGGGAGCCACGCCGGAAGGACGCGCCATCGGCAAAGGGCAGCACGCAGATGTCCGAACTCTTGAACGAGGCTGATACCTGATCGTTCGGCAGATAGCCCGTCCAGAACACATCGTCCGTAAGTCCGAGTTCCTGTATCGTGTGCCGCACCAAGTCATAGTACTGCTGGTTCGAGGCGTTGCTGGAGCTTACGGCGCCGCCGATCATCATCAAGCAGGCTGGGATCTGGTCATCGCGCAGTTGCCTGAGGGCCTGAAGCAACTCAACTGCCCCCTTGCTGTCGTTCAGGAAACCAAAGAAGCATAGCAGCGCGCCGCGCTGGCTCACGCCCCATTGCCCACGCCACACGGCGCGATCGTATCCCTCAGGAAGGTGGTAGGTGATGTTGCTGCCGATGGGAATCGTCTCCAGGCGCTTGATGCCGGAGACCTGCTGCAGCTCAGCCCTGTCCTGTGCGTTAGTCGCTATGACGGCGTCGGCCGTCCGGGCCAGATCGACGTTCACCCAGCGTCGCAGCTTGGCCGCTTTGGGTAAGAGATAGGGTACGCGCAGATCATGGAACGTCACAACAACCGGCACGTCTGACGAAAAACGGGGGAGGAGGTTGATCGCCGGGTGCATTCCATAAGCCGCCGTTTGATATTGGACGTTGATTACATCGGGTTGAAATCGCGTGACGATCTCTCGCACTTGACCATATAGCGGCTTGAATCCCCAGTCATCCATGTGCGCGTGGACCGTGACGGGGGCGTGTTCTGCGGCGCCGCCGCTGGCCTGTGTGGAGGTCAGGACATGCACCTCTGCGCCACGGGCCACCAGCCTCTCGCCGACGATTTCGGTAAAGTCGGCGACACCGCCCTCCATCGGGGGAAACTCGCCGGAGATCATCAGGACGCGCAGTGATCTGCTCATACGCTCACCTCATCCAAACCGTCTGTCGGGCGGCGCAGCCCGGTCCCAAGCAGCCATCGGTAGGCACTGATACGTTCGCGACGCAACTCGCGCTTGTGACCGAGCAACCACTTGCTGCTCTCCATCACCAGCTGGATCGCAAAGGTCACCAGCAAGAACCAGCGCAGCAGGTGCGCCTGCGCGTTGCCGTGGTGCTTTTCCCAGTATAGCACCTTGCTCGTGTTAAAGAGATAGTGGCGGCGCGCCACGACCTGCCCGCTGCTCTGGCCCTCGTGATGTACAACATGTGCGTCGGGGACGTACAGGCAAGACCAGCCCGCATCAGCGGCACGCTTGCACCAATCCAGCTCTTCGGAATACATGAAAAAGCGATCGTCGAGCAAGCCGATCTGGTCCCAGATAATGCGCCTGGTCAAGAGGCATGCTCCCGTGAGCCAGTCTACGCGCTGCTCCACATCGTCAGGCGTGTCCTCCATCCGGTAAGCGCGTGCCCAGCGGTTGCCAGGGAACCAGCGCTCCAGCAGCGTGCTCTCCCATAGTGCCATGGGCAACGTGGGAAAGCGACGCCGCGACGGCTGTGGCGTGCCATCGCCGTATGTCAGGCGCGGCCCCACGATACCCGTACGCGGGTCACGCAGCATAGGCCTCAGCATGGCCGTGATGGCGTCAGGTGCCAGCTCTGTGTCAGGGTTCAACAACAGGACATAGTCACCGTGCATATGGGGCAGGCCCAGATTGTTGCCGCCGGTGAATCCCAGATTTCTCTCGCTGATGCGGAGATGTACCCATGGAAACCTGGTACGGAGTAGGTCTACGGTTTCGTCGCATGACGCGTTGTCGACGATGTGCACGCGCAGCCGGTGATCCCCCAGCCTGATCACCCCATCGACAGGGGGTTCTGCGCCCTCCTGGTTGAGAATGGACTGCAGACAGCGCGCCAGGAGTTCGCTGACGTTCCAGCTGACGATCAGGATATCGATATCGGCCATATCAGGGCACCCCGAACAGCCGTTGTGCGTTCTCGGTCGTGTGCCGCGCCAATTCCTCCAGTTCCATGCCTCGGATGTCAGCGAGTCGCTGAGCCACAAAGCGTACCAAAGCCGGCTCATTGCGGGTGCCGCGGTGCGGGTGCGGCGCCATGTAGGGTGAGTCCGTCTCGATCAGCAGCCGGTCCAACGGTGCTTCTCTTGCCGTGGCAACTAACTCGTTGATGTTCCTGAAGGTAATGGGGCCAGCGATGCCCAGATAGAAACCTCGCGAGAGCGCCCAGTCAGCGAGGTCGGGCCCTCCCATGAAGCAGTGCAGCACGCCGCATAGCTTGCTCGGGGCCTGCTCCAGCACGCTCTGAAAGTCCCTGTCCGATTCGCGGTTGTGCATGATCACGGGCAGGCCGAGGTCAGAGGCCAGCGCCAGCTGTGCTGTCAGGGCGGCGCGCTGCGCCGCTCGCGGCGAAAAGCCATAGTGATAGTCCAGGCCTATCTCGCCAACGGCGACGATGGCATGCTCTCGCGCCCATGCACCTACCTGCGCGAAAAAGGTCTCACTGAGCTGGACGTCCAGCGCTCCGTTCTCGTCGCAAATCGTGCGTGCCTCGTGGGGGTGTATGCCCGCGGCGGCGTACACCCCCGCATGTTCATGCGCAATGTTCACGCATGCAGCGCTGGTCTGCGCATCCGACCCGCAGGTGATAATGCGCGTGACGCCAACAGACCTGGCTCTCTCGATCGCACCCCTGGCATCGCCCTCAAAGCGAGGCGACTCCAGATGGGCGTGAGTGTCAAAGAGCATGCCCTATCCCTTGAGACCCGCGATCTCGAGACCGGCCTGCAGGATGTCATCCAGACGGTCCTCGTGCGTGGTCTCGCAATAGACTCGGATCACCGGCTCAGTACCGGAAAAGCGGATCAACAACCAGTCGCCACCCTCCAACACGTACCGGAACCCGTCCCGGGTGTCGATCTCCTCGACCTTGAGGCCCGCCACGGTCTCCGGGCGCGCTGCCTGGACCCGTTGGATCACGGCAGGACGGTCCTCGGGCTCCATGCGGCCGTCGATGCGATTGTAATAGTGCGGACCCACCAGCGAGTAGAGATAGTCGATCAGTTCGCTGGGCTTTTTGTCCAGGCGGATCATGAGATCGAGCAGGTACAGACCGGCCAGGATGCCGTCGCGCTCGGGGATGTGATGGGCAAAGGCAAAGCCTCCGCTCTCCTCGCCACCCAGGATGGCGTCGACCTCGAGCATCTTGGGCGCGACGTACTTGAAGCCAACACCCGTCTCATAGACCGGCACGCCGTAGCGCGCCGCGAGCTTGTTCGCCATGGCGGTGGTGCTGATGGTTCGCACCAGTGGCCCGCGCTGCTGCTTGCACTCGAGCAGGTACAGAGCCAGGAGCGCGTACACCTGGAGTTGGTTTACAAACTCGCCCTTTTCCGAGGCAAAGCCCACCCGGTCCGCATCACCGTCAAAGGCGACGCCCGCATCAGCCCCGAGTTCCGGGATGGTGCGCAACAGGGTTGTCAGGTTGTCCGCGATGGGCTCCGGGCGAGCCATCTCTGGGAAGAGTGGGTGACGGATATTGTGTATCTCGTGGATTTTGGTCTTGCCGCCGTCGAAAATGCCGGGGAACCATCCCTGTCCGACGCCCCACATGGGATCCACGACAATATTGAGGCCGGCGCCTTTGACGACGTCCAGGTCAACGAGCTTGGCGATCTGCTCCAGGTAGGGAACCGCCGGGTCGATGAGCTGGATCAATCCCTGCTTGACGGCGGCGTCATAGTCCATGCTCTGCACGCGGTCGGCGTCCTGCGCCGCACTGATGCGCTTCTCCACCGAGGCAAGGGTCTCCGGTGCGGCGGCTCCTGCATAGGAGGACCGTAGCTTGAACCCGTTGTCCGTAGGCGGGTTATGGCTTGCGGTGATCCAGATGCCGCCGGCCGTCTCGTAAGGCAGAATCGCGTAGGAAAGCACCGGCGTAGGCATAAAGCGGGTCGAGAGGTAGGTCGTGATGCCGTTTCCGGCCAGGACCTCCGCCACTGCGCGGGCGAAATCCTCCGAGCGGTAGCGCGTGTCGTAGCCAACAACCATGCCCTTGCTTGCCGATCCATCGGCGATGAGTTCATCGGCAGTGCCCTGAGCGCAGTAACGTACGTTCTCAAAGGTATAGTCCTCGCCGATGCCCGCTCGCCAGCCGTCGGTCCCGAATTTGATCTGTGTCCTGGCCATCTTTCCCCCTATCCTTGATCTAGCCGCCCGATAAAGCGCGTCGCTAACGTTGATCTTTCAGCAGACGCAGGTCGTTTTCGACCATCATCTGTACCAATTGCTCAAAGGTGACTCTCGGTTCCCAGCCCAGCCTGGTCCTGGCTTTGGACGCATCGCCGATGAGTTCATAGACATCCGCTGGCCGGAGAAAGCGTGGGTCGATCTCGACATAGTCCTCATAATTCAAATGTACCGCGTCGAAGGCAACGCGAAGCAGATCCCGTACCGAGTGCTGCGTTCCGGTCGCAATGACATAGTCGTCGGGTTGGTCCTGCTGCAGCATCAGCCACATTGCCTGGACATAATCCCCGGCAAAGCCCCAGTCGCGGCGCGCGTCCAGATTACCCATGGGCAGGCGGGATGCCAGACCAAGCTTGATCTGGGCAGCGGCATGGGTCACTTTGCGCGTGACAAACTCCATACCGCGCCGAGGAGACTCGTGGTTAAAGAGAATGCCCGATACGGCAAAGAGATCATAGCTCTCGCGGTAGTTTACCGTGATCCAGTGCCCGTAGACTTTGGCAACGCCATAGGGGCTGCGCGGGTAGAAGGGTGTGGTCTCTCTCTGCGGTACTTCCTGGACTTTGCCAAACATCTCACTGCTGGAGGCCTGGTAAAAGCGGGCCTGCGGTACAGCCATCCGCATGGCGTCGAGCACGCGCGTGACGCCAACCGCAGTGAACTCGGCCGTCAGGACAGGCTGGTCCCAGGAGGTGGGCACAAATGACTGGGCGGCCAGGTTGTAGACCTCATCGGGCTTGTATTCCTGAAGGAGGTGCAAGAGGGATACCTGGTCCAGCAGGTCGCCGTTGACCAGTGTGATCCGGTCCATGATCGGGCTGATACGTCCCAGGTTGGGCATGCTGCTCCGACGCACCATGCCGATCACTTCGTAGCCCT
>CAZMAI010000008.1:20798-36473 GCA_964564195.1 uncultured Anaerolineales bacterium
CGTCCCAGGTTGGGCATGCTGCTCCGACGCACCATGCCGATCACTTCGTAGCCCTTTTCCAGCAGCAACTCGGCCAGATAGGAACCGTCTTGCCCGGTTATACCTGTGATAAAGGCTCGTTTAGCCATATAGCGCTCCTTCGTTCAGTTTGTCATTGTCCAACGAGTCAGGGGCGTGTGCGCCAAAAGTCTAGCGTGTCTGACAACGTACGCTCCATCGGAATCTGCGGTTCCCAACCGGTCGTAGTCCGCAGCAGCGTGCAATCGGCGACGATAAGCGGGATATCGCTGGGCCGCATGCGTTCCGGATCCTGGGTAACGGTGATTTCAGTACTGCTCAAGTGTAGCAGAGATGACAGAATGTAGCTCACTGCGACGGCTTTTGCTGCACCGATATTGTAGACAGCCCCCGGTTCGCCCTGCGTCAGCGCCAGATGGTAGGCGCGCACCACGTCGCGGACGTCGCTAAAGTCACGCTCGGCGCTCAGGTTGCCGACACTCAGGACAGGAGCCTGCTTGCCCTGCTCGATCGCCGCAATCTGAGAGGCAAAATCCGAGATGACAAAGCCGGTCTCCTGGCGGGGCCCCGCATGGTTAAACGGGCGCACTCGAACAACCGGCAATCCGTGGCTCAGATGGTATTGCAGTCCCATATAGTCCTGGGTGATCTTGCTCACCGCATAGGGGTTTACGGGGCGCAGGGGCGTTTCTTCGTCTACAGGAAGATCCCCGGGCTGAACGCGACCGTATTCGTCAGCAGAGGCCACGATGAGGACGCGGGGCGACGCGCCGGCATCGGTCACAGCGCGAAGCACGTTCAGTTGCGCAATGATGTTGTTTTGCAGGCTAGAGGCGGGATCGCGCCAGGCTGCGGGCACCGACGCACGGGCGGCCAGATGGTAGATGCACTCCGGGGCGACTTCCTCGATGGTGCGCCTGACCTGGTCATAGTCAACCAGGTCCACACGCCTCAGGATGCAACTCTCTGCGATGCCTTCAAGATTGGAGAGCGTTCCTCGAGGGGAAAGCAGCCCACAGACCTCAAGACCGGCATCCAGCAGATGCTCGGCGAGATGGCTACCAGCAAACCCTCCGATGCCGGTGATGAGTGCGCGCAGAGTTGCAGCCCCCTTTGGCCGTCGTGTCATGTGCGAGGCTGATCACCTGCTCCCGGGGTGCAACGTGCCTCGCATCTGCTTGTGCCAGGCTATCGCCTGAAGATGTCCCGATTATAGCAGAGCGCACCGGAGCATCAAGTCCGAACAGAGGCAGCAAGCCCCGTTGCGGCAGGAGCGAGACGCTCGGAGACGAGAAAAGGGGGGCGATGCCGCGCATCACCCCCTCTTCCGCAATCAGGTATGATCTCTACAGACCGGCGTCTGAGCGCAGAGCCGCAGCGCGATCTGTATTCTCCCAGGGCGCATCGATATCGGTGCGCCCAAAGTGACCGTAGGCCGCGGTGGGCTTGTAGATGGGCCTTCTCAACCGCAGATCACGGATGATGGCGCCCGGGCGCAAATCAAAGTGCGCGTTGACCAGTTCCTCGATGGCTGCATCGGGGATCCTGCCGGTGCCAAAAGTTTCGATGTTGAGGGCCACGGGCCGCGCCACGCCAATGGTATAGGCGATCTGGATCTGGCAGCGATCCGCCAGTCCTGCTGCCACCACATTCTTGGCGATCCAGCGTACGGCATAGGATCCCGAGCGATCGACCTTGGTGGGATCCTTGCCGGAAAAGGCGCCGCCGCCGTGAGGGACCATGCCCCCGTACGTGTCCACAATGATCTTGCGGCCGGTGAGTCCGGCGTCGCCCATGGGGCCACCGATCACGAAACGCCCGGTGCTGTTGATAAAGTAACGCGTCTGATCGTCCAGCATGGATGCGGGCACCACCTGGCGCACGACTTGCTCGATGATGTCGCGCTCTATCTGGTCATGTGTGGCCTCGGCCTCGTGCTGTGCGGCAACAACCACCGTGTGGAGGCGCACCGGCTTGCCATACCGGTACTCTACAGTGACCTGGCTCTTACCGTCGGGGCGCAAGTATGGCAGCGTGCCGTCCTTGCGTACCAGCGCGAGCCGCTTGACGATGGCATGCGCGAGCTGGATCGGCATGGGCATGAGCTCGGGGGTCTCTGTGCAGGCATAGCCGAACATCATTCCCTGATCTCCGGCGCCCACGGCCTCGATCTCTGCATCGGACATCTCACCCTGTTTGGCCTCGGCGGATTCGTCCACGCCCATGGCGATGTCCGGCGACTGCTCCTTGATCGAGGTGATCACGCCGCAGGTCAGGCAATCAAAGCCTGTTGAGGCGCTGTCATAGCCGATCTCACTGATCGTCTGGCGCACGATCTTGGGTATGTCGATATAGCACTTGGTCGTGATCTCTCCCGTATTAAGCACCAGGCCCGTCGTGACGGCCGTCTCACATGCGACACGGCCGTAGGGATCCTGGTCGAGGATGGCATCGAGAATCGAGTCCGAGACGAGATCGCAGACCTTGTCCGGGTGTCCCTCAGCGACAGACTCGGATGTGAAAAGAAACCGTGGCGACTGGATAAAGTTGTTCATGAATCGTATCTTTCTCCCTGCAAAGCGGCCATCTACTGTGACTGGGCTGACGTATCGATCAGGTGCCAACCGTCCAAGAGTTCAGATACTCTTCCTGCTCAGGCGTCAGCACGTCGATTCTCACACCCATGGCATGGAGCTTGAGGCGAGCGATGCTGGCGTCGATCTCGGCCGGCACCGCATAGACTTCATTCGAAAGAGCGGCGTGGTTGCGGATCATGTACTCGGCAGACAGGGCCTGGTTGGCGAAGGACATATCCATGACCGCGGAGGGGTGTCCTTCGGCCGCGGCCAGGTTGATCAGGCGGCCCTCACCCAGCACATTGATGATCCGCCCGTCCGGGAGAACATACTGATGCACAAAGGTGCGCGGATGTCTGATCTCTACGGCGCGCTCGGCGAGGGCATCGAGGTTGAGCTCGACGTTAAAGTGCCCCGAGTTGGCCAACATGGCGCCGTCTTTCATCAACTCCATGTGATGGATGTCGACGACGTTCTTGTCGCCGGTGGAGGTAACAAAGATGTCGCCCAGCGGCGCGGCCTCGATCATAGGCATCACGCGGTAGCCATCCATCACGGCTTCCAGGGCCCGCAACGGATCGACCTCGGTGACGATGATGTTGCCGCCCATGCCGTGCGCCCGGGAGGCGATGCCGCGGCTGCACCAGCCATAGCCCGCCACGACGATCGTCTTGCCCGCGAGCAGCGTGTTGGTCGCCCGGATGATGCCGTCAATCGTGCTCTGCCCTGTGCCGTAACGGTTATCAAAAAAGTGCTTGGTGTTGGCGTCGTTGACGGCGATGATCGGGTAGGCGAGCTTGCCGTCCTGTTGCAGCGCTCTGAGGCGGATAACACCGGTGGTGGTCTCTTCCGTTCCGCCGAGCACGTCCGTCAGCGCTTCGCGCCGTGTGCTGTGGAGCGTGGAAACCACATCGGCACCATCGTCCATGGTGATCTGCGGCCGGTGATCGATTGCCGCGGCGATGTGACGATAGTAGCTGTCGTTATTTTCGCCCTTGATGGCATAGACCGGCATCTCATAGTGCGATACGAGAGCGGCCGCCACGTCATCCTGGGTTGAAAGCGGGTTGGAGGCGCAGAGCACGCACTCGGCGCCGGCGGCCTGAAGCGTGCGCATCAGGTTGGCGGTCTCGGTCGTCACGTGAAGACACGCCGAGATGCGAATCCCCGCCAGGGGGCGCTCCTTCTCAAAGCGCTCGCGTATCAGCCGGAGGACGGGCATTTCGCGCTCTGCCCAGGTGATGCGCTGAACCCCTTGGGGTGCGAGCGACAGGTCTCGAACATCATAGGAGTTGGTCACTTGATGGTCCTTTCCCGCATGATCATTGTGGTTCAAATGGTGCCAGGCGCTTGCCCGGCGCTGTATTGGTCGGTTATTGGCTGCGGCCCAGCGGCCGCGTGATCCACTCGCCAAAGGGGCAGGCAGAATCGTCATAGAGCGTCATGCAGCGATAGTCGTTATAGCGTTGGACCAAATCGTCCATGGTGAGGTTGCACAGCGCGTCGACGGAAAAGCCCTGCACGGTGAACGATGCAACGATGGTGCCATACACGAGTGCGCGGCGCAGGCCTCCCACCGTCAGGTCTCCCGATTGCGCCAGATAGCCCATCATGCCGCCAGCAAAGGTGTCGCCCGCGCCTGTGGGGTCGGTGATATGGGGCAGTAGATACGCGGGTGTGACGAAAAAGCGTTCGCCGATCGAGCCACCCTGTGTCACCAGCATGGAGCCTTCGCTCCCGCGCTTGATGACCAGGGCTGTGGGGCCGAGATCGAGGATGGCCTGAGCAGCGTCCATCAGGCTCTCGGAACCAGCGTACATGAGCACCTCGGTCTCGTTCAGGACAACCAGGTCGACCTGCGCCATGGCGCGGGTCAGCGACTCGCGCTTGCCCGAGATCCAAAAGTTCATCGAGTCCAGAGCCGTGAGCCGGGGATTGTCAACCTGAGCCAGCACCTCGAGTTGCAGGTCCGGATCGATGTTCGCAAGAAAGACATATGGGCTAGCGCGATAGGACTCGGGCACCACAGGATGAAAGTCCGCAAACAGATTGAGACACGTCTCCAGCGTCTCGACATCTCCCAAGTCGTGGCCGTAGCGACCGCACCAGGAAAAAGTCTCGCCCTGCTCGATCTGGAGCCCTTCCAGATCGATGTTGCGTCCCCTGAGGAACGCGAGGTACTCGGACGGAAAGTCCGTCCCCACTACACCGACCATACGTACACGATCGAACAGGCTCGCCGCTGTGGAGAAATAGGTGCAGGCGCCGCCCAGGGCGCTGGTGCGCGAACCGTGTGGGGTCTCCACCGTATCGAGGGCGACGGAGCCCACAACCATGATGGTCATACTATTGCTCCTTTGGAGGCGGATCTGCTTCAGAACCGGATGCTGCGGGTCTCTCCTGCCCGTAGCGAGCCCGCATGTCGTGGCTGACGCCAAGGGTCAGGTCCAGAATAGTCTCTGTCAGGGGCACGCTCAGAGCGGCCAGACTGGCGGAGGGCGACACCATGCCCTGCGAGACCAGTCGCTCACGCGAGACACCAGCCTCCACCAGGAGGTCAATGCCATTCTCCAGTCGCGTCACGAGAGAATCGACCGACTCGTTGCGAGCCGCGCCGCCGGCTGGCACGATACCCCAGGCGAGGATACCGCCGCGGTCCATGAACCGGTTAAGCTCCTCGGCTGCCGAAGCAAGGGAATCGACATAATCATATGCATCGAAGCAGATCAGATCGGCCGATGTGCGCATGAGCAAGGCCCAATCTGTGGTCCCTGAGCACTGAATGCCCTTCACACCTTTCAGGCCAGCGAACACGTCCTCAAACAATTCCGTGATCTGAGGCGCCTCGAGCGTCAGGGAGGCAGTACCATATGAGGCCATATAGGGCTCATTGACGACCATCAACGTCTGCCGGCAAATCGCGGCAAGTGCCTGCTCCTGCCAGGCGGCCTTGAGCCTCAGATGCTTGGCGACCGCGTCCTCGAGCACCTCGTCGTATAGAATGGGACGGCGGTCCTGATCGACGATCGTCAACCCCCAGCTGATGGGGCCGGTGATCTCGCCCTTGATGGCAGTTAGCGACGAGGAAAGGGTGACCTGGCCCTGCAAGAGCATATCCAGAGCCGCAGCATATTCAGCGCCGGTTTCTCCATAGGACAGGTCATCTTCGAGATAGGCAAGGTAAAGCGCCTCGAGTCCGTTGTCCAGGTCCTGGCTTCGATTGACCAGAATGCCGCCGTTCTCCACCGCGATGCCCGGGAACCGCTCGCTGTACTGGGTATACATGTTTTCCAGATTGCTGCGGCGGGGCAGGCGAGGCCAGCTGGGGATCTCAGGAAAACGCGAAGCGAGAGCCTCCCATGCGGAGGTAGGGTCGGTGTGCGGAAGGCCCCCTGTTATCAGGGGCAGCCAGCGAGGGCAAAAGGGCACAACCTTTTCGGTCGTCGTCATCTGTGTCCGATCTCCGGGCAAAAAAAGAGGTCTCCCACAGGGGAGACGCGATTTGGCCGCAACTCATCTTCCAGGCGCTCCCACCGCCTGCCGGACTTGGCACCATGAGCTGGCCTTGTAGTGGGCCGTCAGGTTGCCGGGGCTTCACAGGGCCAGGTCCCTCCACCCCTCTTGATGAGCATGACCAGCGTGCACTGCACACTGAAGCTATGCTATCACAGGGAACTTCTGATGTCAAACAACGCGTGCCAGCCCCCGCGCTTTAGGGCTCACCCCAACACTGGTATAATGCCTGCCTATGACTCCCAATAGCGATATCTCTGACAACAGAGCACCGCAATCGCCCCGGATGGTTCGGCGCAACATCACGTGGAGCGCCGTCAACCATTTCTTTGTTGAGGGTGGCATGACCCTCTCGGATCCGGCGACTGTGCTCCCTCTGCTGATTCGCGAGATGGGCGGATCGCACGCTGTGGCGGGGCTGGTGCCGTCCGTTCGATTGTTCGGGTGGCTTTTGCCTCAGTTCTTTGTGGCAGCGCCTCTGCAGCGCCTGCGCCGTTTTCTGCCTACAGTGCGCATGCTCGAGGCTGTTCGCACGATCGTATATCTATCGTTGGCGGTGCTACTGGCTCAGTATGACGCTTCCCGGCCTGGCTACACACTGCCGCTGTTCTTTACACTGTTCGTCCTGGGTCGCCTCGCAGCGGGCAGCTCGGCTGTGGCACGGGCGGAGCTTGTCGCTCGGATGGTCCCGCGCGACCAACGCTCCAGCGTCGTTTCTGTGCGCAGCTTTACCGGCGACATCGGCGGGTTTGCAGCCGGACTGCTGATTGGGTATGTGCTCTCCCTTGATCGGCTTGTGTTCCCGACCAATTATGCGTGGCTGCTGGGTATCTCCGGGCTATCGTTCTTGCTAGCCATCAGCGCGCTGAGTGTGGTGGTTGAGCCGCAGGGGGCTCCGCGCGGCACGCGCATCGATCTCAAACAACAGCTTGCTCGCACACCCTCGCTCTTGAGAAACGACAGCCGGTTCCGGCGGTATATTGCGGCGCGTGCAGCCACAGCGACAGTGAGCATCGCCGATCCCTTTTACATCCTGTTTGCCACAGAGGTACTCAAGGTATCCCCAGCGATGTCTGGCCTCTACCTGTCCGCGCGGATGGTGGTGCGCATGTTCTCGAACCTATTGTGGGCGCGCACCTGTCGCAAAAAAGGAAACCTCTGGACCTTTCGCGTCGCCAGGCTGTTGGGTGGTCTCGAGCCAGCCGCTGTGATGGCCTTTGCCCTGCTCAAGTCGCTCATGTGGGGAGAGAGCATGCCGGCCTATGCGGGGGTGCTCTTCGCTGTGCCATTTGCTCTGCAGGGCCTGGCGATCTCGGCGGACAACATCTCGCGCACCTCGTATCTCTACGATATTGCTCCGGACGAGGATCGCCCAACCTACATTGGCCTCAGCAACACCATTCTGGGCCCGCTGCAGTTTCTGCCCACGCTGGGCGGCCTGCTGGTGCAGACCGCTGGCTACCCGCCTCTGTTTGTGATCGCGGGGATCTTTGCTCTGGTCAGTTACGGTATCTCTCTAAGAATGGATGGATGACGGGAGATCGTCTGTTTCGTAGAGAGGGTTGCGATCTAGCGTCGCCGCCTCCGGCTGTGCCGCCACAGGCTGGCGAGGGCGCCGAGAATCAGGAAAACCCCGACCATAATGAGCAAGGCCTGCAGGATGGCCTCCCAGTGAAAGGTCCGGTGCGATATGGCCAGCGGGCGCTCTTGCCCCCAACCTACCAGCCAGGTGAGGGGATCGAGCGGCGACGGGGCGGGAAACGCAACTCGGTAAGTCCAGTAGGTCGAAGCGGATAGAGCCTCCCACACCTGGCGCTCCTCTCGGAGTGCAAGGCCAGTCAATTGCTGCTCGAGACGTGCCGACTCATCCGACGGTGTCGTGCCGGCGACCTCAAGCAGGCGCCACACGGTGTACTGCAGTTGCTCGTCCCGCACGGAAGACACCAGGCTCAGATCGGGCTCTTCCTGATAGATATAGTGATCAAAGAAGGGGTTTCTGATCACCGTAAGAGCCAGATCGGTGGGGGCCCACGGCGCCACGATGAATGCCGCGATAAACGAGGGCTCTTGACCAGCCAGGGCATAGATCGCTCTCCGGCGCTCGCGTTCTTGCTCGATCTCTTCAAAGGTGGCCGTGATGTGCAACACGACCTCGTAAGGCTGTCCCTGTACGTCCTGCAGAGCTGCGTCAAAGCCCTGCAGGGACCGCACCTGCATGGCGAGAGCGTCGAGCGCGGCGCGGCTCGCTTCCTGGACAGGGGGGTACAGCAACAGGTAATAGGTCGCAGTGCGGCTGCCTGCCTCGAGCGTGATCTCCGTGCGGGCGGACCGCAACGGGGGGGCATAGCGATACAGGGCATCCTGGACACGCGGAGAGAGCGCCGCACCCATTTGAACGAGACTATCGCTCACCTGGCCACGCGCCGCCAGCTCCACGGCCCTGCTCAGAGTCAGCAACTCCCTCGTGGCGGAGTCGACCTGCGCCGTCTGGCTGTGGGCCGCGGCGGCTTCCAGGTATTCCAGCGCCCGGCTAGAGTCCCCGGCCTTGTGCGCGATCTCTGCCAGGACACCATAGATCTCTGCCAGTCGTGAGAGCACCTGGGAATTCCCATGCCCGCTATCTACCGCTGACTGAAGAGTCTCTGCGGCCAAAAGGCGATAGTTATCCTCGACCATCTCTTCAGCCCTTGACATGTACAGGTCCGCAAGGGCGAGATAGGTGTCCGTCGAGTGTGTTCGGTCTAGCTCCTCCAGCAGGACGCCGAGGGCGCGCGGGTAGAGATCGGCAAGCGGTGCCCGCCGCTCCACTGCCTCCGAACGCAGCGCCATCAACAGCGCCGCATGTTCGCTGGCGGGGCCCTCCCGCTCGAGCTCTTGAAGGCGAGCCCAAACGTTGGGCGCCAGCATCCAGATCGCGTGCGGCTCCGCCGGCAGGGTCGCCTCGTACGACCATTCCAGCGAATGCCCGTCAAAGGAGTAGACGGCTGGCTGTCGCGCCACAAAGGCGTCGTCCAATAGTGCGTTGGGCAGCATGAGGGTGATACGCGTGCTGCCAGGGGTTCCCCAGGCAGCAATCGCTGCCGGATCCCACGCCCAGTGGAGAAGCATAGGCCCATCGAGCGGGATTTGATAGGACAGCGTAGCGCTGGCTGTGGCAGACGGCTCGAGACGCAGAGACCATGTTGTTGCATCCACACTATCGGCCGCCTGGGCAAAGCGGACATCTGGTGAAAGGGCCTCTCCGCCAGTATTCATCAGGCTGAGGATGAGCTCTGCTTGCTTGATGCGGTCCAAGTTGGCAAAGCGATAGCCCTGAGTCACCAGCAGAGAACATCCGTCGGGAGTGCACTCGAGGTCAGCATCGATTGTGAAGGCGGACAGTTCCACGAATCGGGTTGGGCCACCGGGCACCAGGGCCGCCGAGGAGACAGGGGCCTGTGCTGCATAGTCAGCCGGCAGCAGGAGTGCCGCAACGACGAGGGCGCCCGCGGGGACAAGTCTCATCGTGACGCGCGCCAGTGACTCGAGAACCCGGGTCCAGGTCATGGTCTGCAAAGCACGGTCATGGAATCCTCCACGCGCCACAGGCGCGTCCGGTAGCCTGTCTACATGTGTGAGCAACTCGATGGTAACACAGCAGGGCTGCCGAGCCAAGAGACGGCCCATCCCGTCAGCATCACCAGCCGGATTATGGCCTTGGCCCGGTTGCGGGCTAGGGCGCATGGCAGTGTGCGAAAATGCCCCGGCGAAGCATTGACAGCCCGAGACCAGTGCCGTATGCTAGACGATAGTCTGTCAGTTCCGCAGACATGAGCCCATGCGCCGCTGGGGCCGGCAGCGAAGGCAATCAGGGTAGTTACCAGGTAAACGGAGCAGGTGGCGCAGGGGATGCCTAGAATCGCCAGGGGAGGGATCTGAAATGGAGAGAAACCGGTCAACAATCATTTGGGGTATAGGCCTGCTGGTTGTGGGGGCACTGCTCCTCTTGCGCAATCTGAACGTTATCGCGGATCCAAGCGAGTTCCTGCTTGCGATCCTGTTTGTCGCCGGTGGGGCGGTCTTTGGCTGGCTGTTCCTCAGCAATCGCGATCAGTGGTGGTGGATTATCCCGTCCGGGGCACTACTCGGTATTGGCCTCCTGATTGGCCTGACAGTCCTATTTCCCTCCGCGGGTGGCCGGTGGGGCGGCTCTATCTTTTTGGCGTGCCTGGCTGCCAGTTTCCTCGTCGTTTTCGCGACGCACCGCGAGCTGTGGTGGGCGCTTATCCCTGGAGGTGTATTGCTCACAACGGCGGTCGTCGCCGGGTTGCCCTCAGCTGCCGGCGAGCTGGGCGGAGCTGTCATGATGTTCGGGATGGCCGCAACCTTTGCCCTGGTTGCGCTGCTCGATGCAGGACAGCAACGGTTCCGTTGGGCGCTCATCCCTGCAGGCATTCTGGGTGTGCTCGGGGTCGTGATCCTGCTGGAGGCCGCCACCTGGTCGAATATGGTGATCGCCCTCGTGATGGTGGGAGCCGGGCTGTTCCTGGTATATCGCGGCGTGGGTTCTCGTAGGGAAGAGTAGACCGGCTTCTAGCCGGGTGCTAGCAGCAAACGCACGCCAGCGGAATAGAGATGGCGGGGGCCATTGTGCCCCCGCCTTTGACTACGGCGGGCCCTGGCTCTAGAGCGTGGTTTCCTCGCCGGCCCCTGCCTCTTCGGCATGGGTGCGCTTGTCCCAATCGATCGCGTCGGCCCCCGCGATGTGCTGCGTTTCGCGCCACCGGTCAAAATCCGCGTTGATCTCGGGTGTCCACTGCGTGTCCATCTGGCTCGAGGTGTAGATGCCCTCGCGCAGACGGGTGTGCGAAAAGACCTCGCGCAGATGGGTGCGCTCAGCGTGCTCCAGGACCTCTTCTGCGAGGTGCGGTGGCACAAATAGCACTCCCGTGTAGGTCCCGATCACGATGTCTCCTGGCAGACAGATCGCATCGCCGATTCGGCATGGGGTGTTGAGCCCCACGAGTGTGACGTCGCGAATACCCGTTGGGTCCAGCCCCTTGCAGAAAGTGATAAAGTCGGGAATCTCCAGGATCTGCTGTGCATCCCGGATGCCGCCATAGATCACCTGTCCAACGCCAGTGCGGGTGGCGATAGCGGTGGACAGGTTAGCGCCGGAAAAGGTCCCCTTGTAGATTTTGCCAAAGAGGTCGATGACCGGCACATCATCCTTCTGCAGCGTCTCGATGACCCAGGAGTTCATGGCCCCGACGCGACCCTCCTGTTCGTGGCCATACTCCATCAGATAGTCGTGGAGATCAGGCCGGTGCGGGACAAAGGTGGCGGTGACGGCACGTCCCACCATAATCTTGTCCGGGCGCAGATTGATCCAGTTACCCTCAAACTGGCGCTCGTAGCCGTGGTGCCAGAGCACAGACCAGGCTTCCTCCGTCACGATTTGCAGCGCGCGGAGACGATGGATGATCTCGTCGGGGACGCGGGGCCGGCCATCGGGGAAGCGATCCCCTTTCCACTCGGATGTGATCTGGATGATTTCCTCTCGGCTACCAAAAGCGACCATCACTGCCTCCTCGTTTCTTGCGATCGTGCCGTGAGCATACTGTGTCGCAGCAGTAGCTGTCAACATGGCACTGGCTTGGCAGACTTGTCAGCAGGGCTTTCCATGCTAAACTGGTCAAGAAAGAGCAGCGGGTGGCCACCGAAGAAGGCCAAGAGGGGTAAAAGCATACATGCCGTCAGGCGCAAAGCGCATCCCGCACAGTTCGCACCCGATCGCGTACCGGACGTTAAGGCTCATCATCTCAGTGTTGATGCGCATTGTGTACCGCTACCGTGTAACCGGGCTGGAGAACGTGCCCCCCGAAGGCGCCACGATCTTTGCCATGAATCATCTGCACCTCTTTGATCCCGGTGCAGCGGGTGCGGCGGTCCCGCGCCAGGTGGTCGTCATGGCCGCGGACAAGTGGGCAGACCACTGGTTTGTGCGGCTGTTCCTCAAGGCTGCAGGGACCATCTACGTCCGCCGCGGAGAGGTGGACCGGGTCGCGCTCAAGGCGTGCCTGGAGGTGCTGAACGCTGGCGGGGCTCTTGCGCTGGCTCCCGAGGGCACTCGGAGTCGCACCGGAGTGCTGCAACGCGCGAAACCCGGGATCGCGTATCTGGCGACTCGGACAAATGCCGTGATCGTGCCGATCGCTTGCTGGGGCGTGGAAAAGGTCCGTGACTGGAAGCGCCTGAAAAAGCCGAGCTGCGACGTGGCGATCGGGGCACCGTTTCAGATGTCTTTTGCTGGCAGGGCAAACTCAGAGCAACTCCAGGAGTATGCCGACCAGGTGATGATTCGGATCGCGGAGCTGCTGCCCGAGAACTATCGCGGCTACTATGCGGGGCTTGAGCGGGCGGAAGGGGAAATATCGCCCGTGCAGCAAGCGCCTGTGTCGGCCGGAGTGTAGCTGTATGGCGTATTCCATTGCGATCGATACAGATTCCATAGCGGACGCAGAATGTCATGTTGCAGCCCTGGGGCGCGCTGCTTCCGCCGCTTTGGAGCGCACGAACCAGCCCGAGGGCTCAAGCGTCGCCATCACACTGGTCGATGACGCGACAATACGACGTCTGAATGAGCAGTACCGGGGCGTTGATTCAGCCACTGATGTGCTGTCATTTTCCGCGCGTGAAGGTGATGGGTTCATCTTGCCCGAGGAAGAGCAGCGCGAGTTGGGTGACGTCGTGATCTCCTGTGAGACCGCGGCGAGACAGGCCAGCCTCATGGGGCATTCTCTCGCTGATGAACTGGCCCTGCTTGTCGTACATGGGTGCTTGCATCTGGTCAGCATGGATCACGATACTGGCGAGGCGCAAGAGGCCATGTGGCAACTGCAGGATGAGTTGTTGGCAGAGCTGGGGTATTCGCTCCGGAGCTACTCTCCTCCTGATCCGATTGAGGACAGTGACAATGAGTGACCCCGTGGTTCTCCGCACAGGGCGCCGGGCCGACCAACTTCGCGCTGTGACGATCCAGACGGGGTATGTCGCGCAGGCAGCAGGCTCTGCCCTCATCAGTGCGGGCAACACTCAGGTCATTTGCGTCGCCAGCATCAGCGAAGGCGTGCCAGCCTGGCTGGCGGGTCGCGGCGAGGGGTGGCTAACGGCAGAGTACACAATGCTGCCCTACGCTACCGTGCCGCGGTCAGACCGAGAGCGGGGGCAGAGTTCTGGGCGCACGCAAGAGATACGCAGGCTGATCGGCCGAAGCCTCCGCATGGCTGTCGATCGCAAGGCTCTCGGCGAGCGCACGCTGACGCTGGATTGCGATGTGCTACGCGCTGACGGAGGGACCCGGACCGCATCGATCACCGGGGGGTATGTGGCGGTCGCGCAGGCCGTGACTACCCTTCTGGACGCCGGTGTTCTCTCGGAGAACCCTCTCCGCCACACAATCGCGGCGGTCAGCGTCGGTCTGGTTGACGGAGTGCCACTGCTGGACCTCGATTACCGCGAGGACTCGCGTGCCGAGGTGGACCTGAATGTCGTCATGACCGCGGAGGGCACGCTGGTAGAGGTGCAGGGCACCGGCGAAGGCGCTCCTTTTGCGCGCGCCCAACTGAGTGATATGCTGGGGCTCGCTGAGGCCGGCATCGCCGAGCTGCTCGCTGCCCAGCGAGTCGCGCTGGCGCGTGGCAGCGGATAGATGCGGAATAACTGGACACAAGGAGGTTGGTCGTGAGACCGACGCGTGAAGATGCCTGGAAGTTGCTCAATGAGCACGTGAGTACCGATAGTCTGATCAAGCATGCTTTGGCCGTCGAGGCTGCCATGCGCTACTATGCCAGGGAATATGGTGAGGATGAAGATCTGTGGGCGGTCACAGGACTGATCCACGATTTTGACTATGAGGAACACCCGACCGCCGAAGAGCATCCGCTGGCGGGTGCCGCGATTCTTGAGCAGCTAGGTTGGCCC
Source organism: uncultured Anaerolineales bacterium (assembly GCA_964564195.1). Classification (GTDB taxonomy): domain Bacteria; phylum Chloroflexota; class Anaerolineae; order UBA1429; family UBA1429; genus JAAYED01. The sequence goes on from CAZMAI010000008.1 coordinate 34,868, forward strand.
GAGGAGATCATTGAAGCCGTCAAGGGACATGCGACCTATCTGAATGTGCCACGGGCGTCCCTGATGGCCAAGACGTTGTTTGCCGTGGACGAACTCACCGGGCTCGTGACCGCAGCGGCCTTGGTGCGTCCGACCAAGAGCGTTCTGGATCTCGAGGCCAAGTCTGTAACGAAAAAATGGAAGGACAAGGCATTTGCTCGAGGCGTCAATCGGGCCGACATTGAGCTTGGGATGCAAGAGCTCGGAGTTGAGCGAAACGAACACATCACCAAGGTCATCGCCGCCTTGCGACAAGCAGCCAGTGATCTCGATCTTGTCGGGACGTTGGCGTAGATAGAGTTGCGAGCCATGCTGAACGCCAAGCGCTGCACAAAGTGTGGTGCCAGATATGCCCATAACCTCAGGCTTTGTCCGGCATGTGGGCATCAGGAGGAGGACCGCAGACCTGAAGAGATCTGCGCAGTATGTGGCGCGAGTCTGACGGCATCGCACCGTCTTTGCCCCTACTGTGGAGCCTCAAGGGCTGCACCTCTTCATAGTTCTCTGCCGTTCATCGCCAGGGTACTCTCCAGTCTTGCCATTCTGGCCCTCGGGGCTGCGCTGATCTGGTGGATTCTCCCGTTCGGCATGGGTCGTGACGAGGATGCGGGAGCTACATCCGCGGCTAAGGCGTTCGCCCAGGGAGCAGAACCGTCCGTGACTCCGGGTGGCAGCGTGGTCGCGTCATCGCTCGAAATGATTCTGCCTGTTACCTCTACGGACGACGCTGAGGCCCAGAGTGTGTCCCCGGACGAGGGCGCGCCCGACGCGTCAGCGCGCGTTGGGGGGGAGGCCACCGGCACCATGCCGGCCGAGCTGGCGGCACAGCCCACAGATATGGCAGAAGCCGCGGATTCCGCAGCGAGTCATGATGAGACTCCGCTGGCTGTGGAGACGGCGGCAGCAGATGAAACCGCGACTCCGGTTCCCACGCAGGGGCCACTGGTACACACGGTACAGCAAGGGGACGTCTTGGGAAGGATTGCGGTCCAGTATGACGTCTCGCTGGCAGCGCTCATCGATGCTAATGGGCTCAGTGAGATGTCTGTGCTTAACATCGGCGATGTTCTCGTGATCCCCACACCAGTAGTGACGCCTGATCCCACAGGTGAGGGGACTACTGCTCCTTCGACTGTGGCACCCACGGCAACGCCCACCGCAGCAACGGTGGCCTCCGCGGGGCCGATTTTGCACGTGGTTGCCGCCGGCGACACCCTGGGTGCTCTGGCTGTGCGCTACCAGGTCGATTCCGAGGATATCGCCCGCGAGAACGGGATTTCGCAGAACTCAGTCTTGAGGATCGGACAGGAGTTGATCATACCCGGGGCCGTCGTAGCGTCCGTCGCGACGCCGATCCCTACGGCGACGGCAACACCCACCGCCCTTCCTACGTCAACACCGCCGCCGACCTCCACCGTTGGTGTGACTGCACAGCGCACGCTGCCGGCTGATACTGGGGCCCTCGGAGATCGCATCGCTCCGGTGGGCTCCGAGCCCGGAATCGGCGGTGCTGCGGGAACTGGCGTGCTGTCGCAACCGACGACAGTCCCTACCGCAAGGTCCACCG
>CAZMAI010000009.1:0-23216 GCA_964564195.1 uncultured Anaerolineales bacterium
ACATCCTCCGGCGGGGTCGGGATCCCGAGCCGCGTCAGCTTGGCTGCGTAACTCGAGCGGGGCTCGAGCGGTTTGTTCGATAGAAACACGACCGGCCGGCGCGCGCCGCGGATGCGCTCCACGGTGCCCTGTGCCCCGGGGATCAGTTGATCCCCGAGATAGATCGTGCCATCCAGATCAAAGATGTACCCGTCATAGCGTGGAACGGACATCGTGAACCTCACCGTTCTGAATGCCAATAGCGTGGATATCCGCGATGACACAGTCCGCATAAGAGGCCAACGCTTCCGCCGGCATCGATCCCGAGGCGACCCCGATGGCAGCAGCCAGACCGGCTGAGCGCGCCATGACCATATCGACAGCACTGTCCCCGATCATGATCGCCTCGGAGGGATCGACGCCAAGCTGCGCGCAGGCCGCCAGTGCCATATCGGGCGCCGGCTTGAGCGCGTAACCATCATCGGCGCAGACAAGCGCACCGAACAGGTGACCGACACCCAGAGCGGCCAGGTGTCCTTCGGTGGAGGCGCGCGTATCGGTGGTAACCAATGCCAGGCGATAGCCAGCGCGGGTAAAGGTCTGCAACCGGTCGCGCACATCGCCGATCCCGCTTAGCAGGCGCGGATCGGACAACACCTCTCGCGCGTACACCTCTGCCCTGTTCACCAACGCCAGGGCTTTATCCCATACCATGTCCTCATAATGGTAGAGCTGTCCGGCGGTCAGGAGCAGCACTTCGCTCGTCGAAGCGAGTGTCAGGGGCCCCAGAGGGTCCCACTCACCCTCTACGGGATCATACCCCAGCGTGCCGGCCAGACCGATCCGGGTCTGGAGCCCGAGCCGCCGGTCTTGCTCTATGCAGGCCATGAATCGCTGGAACCACGTGTGCCACATGGCCTGAAACGCCACCAGCGTGCCATCCTTGTCCAGAATGATCAGCTTTGGCGCGTACGTCCTGCCCTGGATCACTAGCATCTACATGCCCCCCTTGTTTGTACCGCGCCAGTATTCCACTTTCGAAAGACACTGTCAATCATCGATCTCGCGAGCCAATCACGATCCGGTTATCCCTTGGTCAGCCCGGCTGTCAGGGCTATAATCGGTATCTGGAACCACCACGGTAGAGCGGAGAGAGTATGCCCAGAACGTATGTGGCGTTGGACCTGGAACTGACAGGACTTGATCGTCAGCGCGATGAGATCATCGAGATCGCGCTGGTGCGATTCAGGGGAAGCGAGGTGCTGGACACGTTCTCGAGCCTTGTCCACACCAAGCGACCGGTCTCGCCGCGTATCGAGCAGCTGATTGGGCTCACCAACAAGGACGTCGCGGATGCCCCCCGGCTCGAGCAACTCCGCGGCGAGATCCTCAGATTCATCTCCAACTACCCGCTGGTGGCCCACAGCATTGAGAATGACCTGTTCTTTTTACAAAAGCAGGGCCTGACCCTGCAGAACGTGGCTCTGGATACCTTTGAACTCGCTTCCATTCTGGTCCCCGAGGCCAACACATACAGCCTGGCATCACTTTCCGAGATGATGGGCATCAGGCTCTCCGATGCGCACCGCGCTCTGCCCGATGCTCTTGCCACGCACGATCTCTTTGTCCAGATGGTAAGCCGTTTTGGTGACTGGGATCTGTCGCTTCTGAGAGAGATCCTGAGCATGGCGCAGAGTGTCGGATGGTCTCTATGGCCACTGCTGCAAGACGTCGTTCAGGATCGTGAGGCCCAGAATGGCGCCGGCATTCTCTCGGGGCAGACTGCAAGGCGGGCCTCGCGCGGAGATGAATTTGCCGGACTGCCGCGACCGAAGGAGGATCCCACGCCCCTGCCGCAGGGGCTGGATGATATCGTCCCCATCGATGCGGAGCCGCTGGTTGCCGCCCTATCGCCCGGTGGCGCACTGGCTCAGATCTTTCCGGGATACGAGTATCGTCCGCAGCAGATCGAGATGCTCCAGGCGGTGGTTGACGCCCTGAACATGCCTGAGCATCTACTGGTGGAGGCGGGCACCGGCACCGGCAAGTCCCTGGCTTACCTGCTTCCGGCGGTCCAGTTCGCCATACAGAACCAGCGCAGGGTGGTCGTCTCATCGAACACCATCAACCTGCAGGACCAGCTGTTCAGCAAGGATATCCCCGATGTCCGGCGGCTCCTGGATCAGCCTTTTAGAGCAGCGCTGCTCAAGGGTCGCGGCAACTATCTCTGCTTGCGCAGATTGTCATCCTTCCGGCGCAGCCGCCAGCTGACCGTCGACGGTGTGCGCGTGTATGCCAAAGTGATGGCCTGGTTGCCCAAGACCACGACCGGCGACCAGGCAGAGCTGCTGCTGATCAACTCGGAGAACGCTATCTGGAGAGAGCTGCAGGCTACCTCCGAGACATGCATCGGCGAGCGGTGCCCCTATTTCTCCGGGGGGCGATGCTTTTTCCACCGGGCACGCAAAGAGGCAGAGCGCGCTCATCTGATCGTGGTCAACCATGCACTGCTGCTGTCCGATCTCGTACTGGAGAATCGTATCCTGCCCGAATACGACTATGTGATCATTGATGAGGCTCACCATCTCGAGGAACAGGCCACCGGCCAGTTTGGGCTCGAGCTGGGACGCCAGGATATCGCCGCGTTCCTGGGGACGCTCAGCCAACCCGGTACCACCGGTCCCAGCGGGCTTCTCGGACAGATCCCCGGCCTCTTTGATGCCTATCAGGTGAGCGAGCCCATTCGCCAGACGATTGCCGATCAGATCGAGCGCCTGCTCAACCAGATCGACACCGCGATGATCAATCTCGATGTGCTTTTCCGCAACCTCACGCTGTTTCTTGAGGACTATCGGGACACGGGCGCGCGATCGCAGTCTAGCTATGACCGCACCATACGCATCACCCCAGGTCTGCGGATCCAGCCGGGATGGTCGGATATCGAGATCGCCTCTGATAACCTGGCCACCCCTCTGACGCAGATCGTTCAGGGGTTGGACCAACTGGCATCGTGGATGAACCGCCTGCCCGATCAGGAGGATCAGCTCAAGACCGACCTGCTAATAGAGGTCAAAGCACAGCTGCAGCGCGGTATGGAGATCGGCCATGGGATCGATCAGATATTGATCGATCCGGATGATGATTTCGTCTACTGGGTGTCCGTATCACAGTACAACCAGGAGGTCGCGCTGCACAGCGCGCCGATCCATGTAGGCGACATGTTGAACGAGCGGCTCTTTAGCGACAAGGATAGCGTGATCCTGACCAGCGCGACGCTGCGAACGGACCGAGACTTTGCCTATATCGAGAATCGTCTGGGTGTTGACCACCCCGCCCATGTCGCAGTGGACTCCCCCTTTGACTTTCAGTCGGCGGTGCTCCTGTATGTGCCCAAGGACATCCCCGAGCCGAACGAGCCCTATTACCAGAAGAATGTGGAACAGGCCATCGTCAATCTGGTACAGGCTACGGAAGGCCGCGCACTGGTCCTCTTTACCTCCAACAGCCAGCTGAATGCCACCTACCGGGCGACCCGGGCCGTGCTGGAAAAGGAAGGGATCATCGTATTGGGCCAGGGCATCGATGGCTCGCGCCGCCAGATTCTGGAGAGCTTTCGGACAACGCCACGCTCGGTGCTGATGGGCACGCGCAGCTTTTGGGAAGGTATCGACGTCGTGGGTGAATCGCTGAGCTGTCTGATCATCGCCCGCTTGCCCTTTGCCGTGCCCGATGACCCGATACTGACGGCACGCTCGGAGACCTTTGAGGATCCGTTCAACCAGTACTATTTGCCTGAGACGATCCTGCGCTTCCGCCAGGGCTTTGGCCGGCTCATCCGTAGCAAGGAAGACTTTGGCGTGGTCGCCGTCCTCGACAAACGTCTCATTACCAAAAACTACGGCAAGACCCTGCTTCGCTCTCTACCGCCCTGCACGGCCAGAATGGGACCCGTCGAGACGCTGCCGGTCCTGGCACAGCGATGGCTCGATCCTGAACGTTTCAGTTCCGACCGCGCTAAACAATAGATCATAGATATATCACTCTATCTTATCTGTATATAGTAGTCGTAGTAGGGCCTGTGGAGATGTGGAAAAGCCGGTGATTTACCCAGATATAGTATGCATACATTTGGCTGCGCCCACGCATAGGGTTACTTTATCCACAGGCTCTGGGGATAGCGGTGTGGAGGACTCGAACAGTCACGCAGCGGTATTCTCGGGCCTGGATACTACAGATAGTAGATGAGTCAGGGCTACATACTATCCATAGCAGATGAGGCCCTCGCGCGGGCAAGAGTGGTCCACACGGACTGTGGAAAAGTGAGAGACTTGTCCACGGATATCCACAGGCCAGGGCAGGGTTATCCACAGGGGCTGTGGAACAAACAAAGTGGCGCTCGGCGGGCTGAACCCGCGACGAGCGCCTCACTTTATCCAACTGGACCGGTGCCGGTCAGTAGTATGAACTCAAAGACGCCGTCATCGGGGCGTTGTTGAGCACAGAGCCCACGATACGGGCGTTCACGTTCTTTAGCCGCTCGATGGCGGTCTCGGCCTGATCGCGCTTGGTCTCCCCAGCATTCACCACAAGCAGCACCGCGTCTACCTTGGTCGCGAGCACGATGGCATCGGTCACTCCGACAACGGGCGGGGCATCGAACAGCAACATATCGGCCTGTTTGGCCAGTCGCTCGACGACCGCATCCATGCGCTGTGAGCCTAGCAGATCCGCCGGCCGAGGCGGCAGCTGTCCGCTGGGCAAGAGCCAGAGGTTCTCCACGCCCGTCTCGAGGAGCGGCGGATGCTCGAGCATCTCGTCGTCCAGCATCATAGTGGTGAACCCGGTGGCATTGTCCAGGCCAAAGATCTCATGAAGACGCGGCCGTCTGAGGTCACAGTCGATCATGATCACGCGCTGCTCCACCTGTGCGATCGTGACCGCCAGATTGGACAGGGTCGTGGACTTGCCCTCCTCCGCGCCTGCAGAGGTCACCAGCAACGACCGCAGCGAGCGATCCAGCGTGGCATATTGGAGGTTCATCCGGAGCGTACGGTAAGCCTCACTGACCTGAGATGATGGCTCCTGCAGTGTGACCAGGTTGATCTGATTAGGCATGGCTATCTGTTCCTCCGTCAGCCGCGTCTGGTCCGGTTACTCCGCTTGGCGGAGGTTGCATCGGTAGCCGGGACGAGGCCCAGCACGGCGACGCCCGTGTACTCTTCCAGCTCGCGCGCGTTGTGGATGATATCCGCTTCGAGAAAGCGCAGGATAAAGACGATGATGACGCCGACGAGCGCGCCCAGGACTGCGCCGGCTACCACGTTAATCTTCCACTTGGGCTTGTGCAGCGTGCCCGCCTGTGCCGGATCGAGAATGCTCACCTCGACCCTGTCCGCCGCGTCCTGGTCCTGCATCTGTACGTCGGTGTACTCTACAAAGACTTCGGCGGCCGTCTGAGCGATGTTGCTTGCGATGATCGGGTCATAATCATCGGCGTCGATCTGAATCTGAAGGTCAGATTGGATCGGCTTGACGGTGATCTTTTCCGACAGTTGGTCCGGGGTAATGTCCAGCTGAAGCCGGGATATTACCTCCTGCGCCGTCGAGCGAGAGGTGATAATGCCCGCATAGTTGCGCATGACACTGACGATGGTCTGCTGGAGCCCCCAGTCGAGGCGCGCGGGCACAACATTCAGGTATATCGTCGACCGGTACACGGGCGTCTGAATCCGGCTGGCGACAAAGGCTCCGGTCATGGCGATGACCATGGTCAGCACGATGATCCAGCCACGTCTGGCAATGATGCGAAAATACTCACGTAGTTCCACGGCGTCCTCCCGAACTCGATAAGCCATTATACCCCACGTGGATGGGGCGCCAACCGCTGAAGGTCAGGGTAGAGACCGCCTCAGCGGCAGATAGGCGCGCCAGCGCCGCCGCGGGGGTATCTCTCCCAGAATAGGCAGACCCAGGGTGGCAAGATCATCCTTGTTCCGGACCGAGGCATCGATATAGTCGAGCAAAAAGGCGAGCGCGATCCCCGCCGCGATGGCCAGCGCCAGGCGAAGGGGCAGGTCGATCCGGTCTCGCAGCGAGCGACCGACGGGCGATATCGTGGGCGCGTCGATCAGCGAGATAACGGCGGACTCGGTGGAGAGCTGGCTAAAGTACTTGTCGGCCTGCGTGGTGAGGATCGTGGCTACGGCGTTGGCGATCTGCGCCAGTTCCTGATCGTTGTGCCAGGAGATGCTGACGCTGAGGATCCGGTGCAACTTGCCTGCCGATGTGGCACCCCGGATCACGCCGGGAGCGACGGGCAGTCCTGTGAGCGTCACCACATCCTGGGCAAAGGCCTGGCTCTTGACCACCTCGGAGAGATCGTCAACCAGATACTCCGCGGTGAGCCAGGTGTAATAGCGATCGTAAGCGTAATAGTCCCCCTGTGCCTCTGGCCTGATTCCCACCACAAAGCGCATCCCGGTGGTGTAGCTTGGCGGCGGCTCGGGGGTAAACAGCAGGTAGGCCACCAGGACGACCGCGAGGAGGCTCGCGATGATCCACGCGCGCCGGATGACGATGTTCCAGTACCGCCTCAACTCCATGGTGCCATCCTCGAGATTAGTAGAGGCCGAGCTTTTCCAGGACCCGCGCACCAAGGACCATGATTCCGATGAATGCCGCAGTGACCGCAAAGATGAGAATCGCTCCGGCCGCTACGTCCTTGGCATACTTGGCCAGTTCGTGCTGTTCAGGCATGATCATGTCCACGGTAAGCTCAACGACCGTGTTGAGCATCTCTCCGGCAAAAACCAGGCCAATGGCGGTGCCGACCAGAGCCCACTCCACGCGCTCCAATCCGAGCCAGAGGCCAAGCAGGAACACGAGCGCCGCGGCAATCACGTGGATCCTGGCGTTCCGCTCGGAGCGGACGACAAAGTAGACGCCCTCAAAGGCGTGCCTGAAACTCATCACCAGACTCTGTTTTTCGCGTCGCCTCATTGGGACACCTCGAACGGTGAATTTTCAGGCAGGTTTCGCGGGCTCTGAGCGCCGCCGGGTCTGTGCGCGATCAGGATACTGCACGCGTGGATGGTACACGCCCGTGAGGATGCTGGCAAAGGCCTGACGTATGCCATCCAAATCCTTGAGCGTCAACTCTGTCTGATCCAACTGGCCGCTGATGAGACGGTCATTGATCACCTGGCGGATCACCCGTTCCATCTCCGGTTGGGTCGTCGGCCGGTTGGCGCGCGACCAGGCCTCAACGGCATCAGCCAGCATCAGGATGGCCGTCTCTTTGCTTTGCGGCTTGGGCCCCGGGTAGCGGAAGGTGCTGTCATCCAGTTCATCCTCGCCTTCATAGGCCTGGGCAGCGCGACGGTAAAAGTAGGCCACCAGTGTGGTGCCATGATGCTCTGGTATGAATGAGATCACCTTGTCAGGCAGACGATAGCGGCGGGCCAGCTCTATCCCCTCACTGGTGTGACCGATGATGATCTCAGCACTGGTCTGCGGATCCAGGTTCTCGTGCGGGTTCTGGCCGTCGGTCTGGTTCTCTGTAAAAAAGTACGGCCGCAGCGTCTTGCCGACGTCGTGATAGTAGGCGCCCACTCTGGTGAGCAAGGCGTCGGCGCCGATGGCCTCGGCGGCGCGCTCGGCCATGTTGGAGATGAGGATCGAGTGGTGATACGTGCCCGGGGCTTTGATCAACAATTGGCGGAAGAGCGGGTGGGTGGGCCGTGCGAGTTCCATCAGCTGCAACGACGTGGTGATGCCAAAAAGTCTTCCCGCAAAGGCATAGGCCACAAAACACAGCGTGCTTGAGATCACCGCGTTGACGGCGCCGGCGCCGGCCAACTGCAAGAGCCCCAGTGTGTCATAGTTGTCGCCCTGGATACTGGAAAGCAGCAGTATCGCGACATTGGTCCCCGCGAGCGCAAGGGTAGCGGGGAAGAACGCGCTGAGCTGATCTGCCTTCATGAGAAGCAGAGAGCCAACCAGCCCCCCCACCAACGCGTAGATGGTGAGTTGAAGAGAGCCTCCGCCGATGCTGCCCAGGGAGACGGCGGTCGCTACGGCAATGAGCGTCCCCAGCTGGATATTCAGAAACAGGGTCACGAGCATGGCTGCGGCAGCGGCCGGGAATATGTAGGGGACCAGGATGTGGCCGGGGACGGACACGCGGGCCGACAGCGTGACGAGAACCAGAATGATCACCAGCAGCATCTGTTGGCGGGGACGATCGATCAGCGCGGGATAGACCCGTGCGGTGTAGACCACCATCACGATCACGATCAGCAGGCTCACGCCCAGGTCTGCGGCGCGCCCTTGCCATCCGACTTGCTGATCCGTCAGCCCAAGCACCTTGAGCTTTTCATGAGTCGTCTCAGTGATGATCTCACCTTCGCGGACGATCGATTCGCCCTGCAGAATCGTTCGCACGATGGGCTGAACAGCGTCACGCGCTGTATCGCGCTGCTTTTCCGTGGCCTCGGTGTCCAGAAAAGTGTTCGGCACGACCAGTTTGATGATCTGGGCATTGACGACATCGCGATCCGCGGGGGACAGGGTGTATGCCATCAGCCGTTGCACATCCAGCCGCGCGCGAGAGATATCGGTGGGGCGTACTTCGCTTCTCAGGATGAGCTCGAGCACACGGGCGCTCTCCTGGGAGAGGGCCTCCCAGCGGCTTTCGCCCATTTGCAGCATCGCTTCCCAGGCATCGTCAGTGAGGTCGATATCGGGGAGATCTGCCAGCATGGCGAGACGCTCGTCCAGCGCCAGGTCGGAGGCCTCTCTGGCTGCAGTCACAGCGTCTTGAATGGTGCCGAGTTTCTCCAATTGTTGCGTCGCGACGCTCATGTCCGGTCGCGTATAGACGTCTGAAACCCGCAGTGCGGCTTCCTCGCGCGCGAGCCGCGTGGCGACGTCGCTGATATAGCTTACCTGGCCGGGGGCCTTGATGTCGCGAGACGATGCGCTGCCGACCTCGAGGCCAGAGGTGCTCTGTGAGGGGACGAGAATCGCCACCGCCCACGCCAGCCAGAGCAACGCGCCCATAAAGATTGCCCGCGAAAGATATCGGAGGCGGGACGCCCGGGGGTCAGCCTGACGAGAGCGATCTGCGGCGGGTTGGCGCGGCGCCGGTCTGCCGGCTGGAGCTGACGATGGTGACTGGGTCATAAGAGAGGCATCGAGGCGTAAGGAAATGCAGGAGAACGCATGTTCTCCTGCATCCTATCGGTTGAGCAACTCACGGGCGATCTGATTGACCAGACGCCCATCGGCTTGACCCTTGAGGCGGGTCATCGCTTCGCGCATCACGAGCCCCAGTTGTTGCGGTCCCGTGGCGCCTATCTCGGCGATGATGCTCTGCAGGGCCGTCTCCACCTCTTGCTGTCCAAGCTGTTGGGGGAGGTACTCTTCCAAAATGACCAGTTGAGCCTGTTCCTCAGCCACGAGATCCTCGCGGTTTCCCTGTTGGAACATCTCAATAGACTCTTTCCGCTGCTTGACCTGGCGCCCGAGGATGTCGATGACTTCCTCTTCCGTCGCCTCACGCAAGAGGGCTTTTTCGGCGTTCAGAATGGCCGCTCGGGCCATCCGGATGGTATCGCGACGGACAACGTCTTGCTCACGCATAGCCGTTTTGAGATCCGCCATCAACCGTTCCTTGATCGTCATGCCACACTCCTGCGAGGGGCGCGCCCCGTCCTGCGGGAAACGAGCCTCTAGTAGTTCCTCATCTGGTCCTTGAGGGTTGTCCGCCGGCTCTTGCGGCGCTTGGCCGCCTTCTTCCGCTTGGCGATCTGGCTCGGCTTTTCGTAGAAACGCCGGCGTCGCACCTCGGAGAGGATGCGGTCTTCCTGGACGGCCTTTTTAAAGCGCCTGAGTGCGCCTTCAAAGGACTCCCCTTGCTCGATAACGATACGGGCCACGCTGTCAACCCCCTTTTTGCTCGGACTGTGTCTCCAGACACGTGAGCAATGCCCAAAAGGCAAGGGCAATTATAGATGTGCTGTAACCAAGCGTCAAGTTGTGTGCGCCCTGTCTGGCAAGAACCGCCTGCGCCACCTGTCAGGTGGCGCAGGCAATCTGGCTATCACGATCTAGCGCGCGACGTGAAACGCTCCCATGCCGGCAAAGCGGGCGTTGTCGCCCAGCTCGCCCTCAATGCGCAGCAAGCGGTTGTACTTGGCAATGCGGTCGCTCCGGGCCGGGGCACCGGTCTTGATCTGTCCGGTGTTCAGGGCAACGACGATATCGGCGATCGTGCTGTCTTCCGTCTCGCCCGAGCGGTGGGACACGATGGTCGTCCAACCCGCGCGATGTGCCATCTCAACGGCGGCGATGGCCTCACTGAGGCTGCCGATCTGGTTGACTTTGCACAGCAGCGCGTTGGCCGCCCGTGTATCGATGGCTCTTTGGACCCGGGTCACATTGGTCACCAGCAGGTCATCACCGACGACCTGTACTTTGTTTCCAACCCTGGCGACGAGCTTGCTCCAGCCCTCCCAGTCATCCTCATCCAGAGGATCTTCGAGGGAGATGATCGGATAGCGCTCCATCCAATCGGCCCAGAAATCGACCATCTCGTCGCTCGAGAGGACGCGATTCTCGCGCGCCAGCACGTACTTGCCGTCCTTGAACAGTTCACTGGCAGCAGGATCGAGGGCGATCCAGACGTCCTCACCGGGGCGGAAGCCTGCCTTTTCGATCGCCTCGAGGATCACCTCGAGAGCCATCTCGTTGGTGTCGAGCGAGGGAGCAAAGCCGCCTTCGTCACCCACGTTGGTGTTCATACCTTTGGCAGAAAGCACGTTCTTCAGGCTATGATAGATCTCTGCCCCCCAGCGCAGGCACTCGGAAAAGCTCGAGGCCCCGGTCGGCATGACCATGAACTCTTGAAAGTCGGTGCTGTTCTTGGCATGAGCGCCGCCGTTCAAGATGTTCATCATGGGTACTGGCAGCACGTGGGCATTGACGCCGCCAATGTACCGGTAGAGAGGCAGTTCTACATCCAACGCCGCGGCCTTGGCCGCCGCCAGGGATACACCGAGGATGGCGTTGGCGCCGAGGCGCCCCTTGTTCTCTGTGCCATCGATCTCGATTACGAGGCTGTCGATACCCAGCTGATCAGTGACGTCCATGCCGATCAATTCGGGACCGAGTTCCTCGTTGACATTGTCCACGGCCTGCATCACGCCCTTGCCGTTAAAGCGCCGGGCGTCACCATCGCGTAGCTCCACCGCCTCATGGATGCCGGTAGAGGCACCCGAAGGCACCGCCGCCACGCCCACCGATCCCAGTTCGGTGGTGATTTCGACTTCGACTGTGGGGTTGCCGCGCGAGTCAAGGATCTCCCGGGCCATCACGTTCGCTATTGCTGACATATTCCATCTCCTTTTGCGTATGCGCGGTTCATCGCGCCAGCGGGTACTCGATCAAGTGACGATCTGGGGCCAGCGCCCCAAAGGTCAGGCTGGTGTGAGAATCAGGCGCATATCCACAGCCACGGCGCCTGCTCCCTTGTCGCGCACGAGCAAGGGGTTGATGTCCATCTCGGCGATCTCGGGCCAGTCGTTAACCATCTGAGAGACCCGCAACAGCGTGTCCACGATGGCATCGAGATCCGCGGGTGCCTGCCCGCGGACACCTGCCAGCAGTTTGTACGAGCGAATCTCTTCGACCATCTCCTCCGCCTGCAGGCGGGTCATCGGGGCCACGCGGAAAGCGACATCGCGCAGGACCTCGACATAGATGCCACCCAGGCCAAACATCACCAGCGGCCCGAACTGCGGGTCGCGGTTCATACCAATGATGACCTCGCGGGCGTTGGTGACCATCTCCTGGACCTGGGCACCCCAGATGGTAGCATTGGGCACATGCTGCTTAGCCCTGGCGATCAGGGTGTCAAAGGCCTCACGAGCCTCCGCCTCATTGGAGACGCCCACGATGATGCCACCGACATCGGACTTGTGCAGGATATCCGGAGAGGCGATCTTCATCACCACGGGATAGCCGATCTCCTCGCAAAAGGCCACGGCCTCGTCCGGAGTCGCAAAGACGTCCGACTTGGGTGTGGTGATGCCATAGGCCTTGAGTATGTCCTGGGCCTCGGCATCTCCGATCCCGGTGCGACCTTCTTTGCGGGCCTGCTCAAACACCCTGGCGACGGCCTCGCGGTCGATCTCAAAGCTCTCGGTGACTGTGTCTGGGCGCTCCAGGAACTGGCGATAGGTCCACATGGCACCAAAGGCATTGACCGCTCGTTCGGGAAAGTGATAGTTGGGCACCCGGTTCTTGGCAAGGATATCAATGCCCGCCATGGCTTCCTGCTTGCCCATCCAACAGCCCAGGATCGGCTTGCTCGCACGGCTGCAGACGTCAACGACGCCGCGGGCCGTCTCTACGATCTCTGTCGAAGTCTGCGGCGTCACGATCACCAGGACGCCATCGACGTTATCATCGGCCAGTACGGCTTCCAGGGCCATCATGTAGCGGTCGCTGCGCGCATCGCCCAGCACATCGACGGGGTTATGGGCACTGGCGGCCGCCGGCAACTGGCTCTCGAGATACGCCTGAGTCTCCGTAGAGAGCGAAGCCAGAGCCAGGCCATTGAGCTCCAGGGCATCGGTGGCCATCACGCCAGGGCCACCGGCGTTGGTCACAATCGCGATGCGCTTGCCCTTGAGCAACGGTTGGTAGGCAAAGGCGGTCGAATAGTCGAATAACTCCTCTACCGTCTCGGCGCGGATGACACCCGCCTGCTTGAACCCTGCGCTGTAGGCGGCGTCTGCGCCCGCCAGGCTGCCCGTGTGCGAAGAGACAGCCCGCGAACCCATGGCCGTGCGGCCAGACTTGACGGCGATGATGGGCATGTTGCCCGCGGTCTTGCGCGCCTGGCTGATGAACTCGGCGCCATCGCGAAGGCCCTCGATGTACGCGATGATGACGTTTGTCCGGTCATCGTCGCCCCAGGCCTCCAGGAGCGTGACCTCATCGACGTCGGACTTGTTACCGAGGCTGACAAAGTGCGAGAAACCGATGGTCTCGGCCAGGGCGTAGTCGAGGATGGCTGTGCAGAGCGCGCCGGACTGGGACATGAACGCAATGGAGCCGGACTTGGGTGTTCCGGCGGCAAAGGACACGTTCATTGGCACAAAGGTGTCGATGATACCCAGGCAGTTGGGGCCAATGATGCGGATGCCATACTCCGCCGCAACGGCCAGCAACTCTTTCTCGCGCGCGACACCCTCGGGGCCAGCCTCACGGAAGCCTGCCGTGATGATGACCGCGCCCTTGACGCCCTTTTCACCACACTCGCGGAGGACACCCACCACCGCTCGCGAGGGGATCATGATGACCACCATATCTACTGGCCCGGGCGTGTCCAGCACGGATTTGTAGACTTTGAGCCCCAGGATCTCGTCCGCGGAAGGGTTGATCGGGTAGATCGCCCCGGGGAATCCGCTGCTCACAAGATTTGCCAGCACCTGATATCCAAGCTTGCTGGAATCGGCTGAGGCACCAATGATCGCGATCGCTTTGGGGTCAAAAAACATGTCCAGCATGGACTCGCCTCCATCTACACGCACCGTATTTTATGCCAATCATACTCCCTTGTTGGGGGCGCGCCAAACCTCTTACAGAACGGCGCTACGCGAATGGCGTTTGCGTCGATGCACACCGCTTTGACAACAGAGCCTTTCGCCGCTCAATCGCTATCGCTTGACACAGTGTTATGTTGCTGATAAAGTGTCTCTGGTCTGAATCGCTCAAGGCTAATGGCTGGCGCACGTATCGAAAGTAAACGAAAGGCGCGCCGCCTTGCTCAAATCCTCTTGAGCATGTCTTTGCTGTACGGTGTGAGTGGTTCGATCTCGTGCAAAATGGTTCGTGTTCCGATCTAGTATCACAGAAGGAGTCCAGGAATGGCCGCTGAACAGATGACCGAAGCTCTGCGCTTTCCCCCGCCGCCCGAGTTTGCTGAGAATGCTCTCATCGGCTCGATGGAGCAGTATCAGGAGATGTACGACCGCTCGGTGAACGACCCGGACGCCTTTTGGCTCGAGCAGGCGCAGACATTGGATTGGGTCAAGTTCCCAACCAAGGGTTGCGAATACACCTGGAATACCGAGGACCGGGTGATTGAGCACAAGTTCTTTGAGGACGGGATCCTCAATGTCTCATACAACTGCCTGGACAGACACATCGAGACCTCACGCAAGGACAAGCCGGCCATCATCTGGCAGGGCGAGCCCGAAGAGGATGTGGTGACCCTCACCTATGCGGACATGTACCGCGAGGTGAACAAGTTTGCGAACGTGCTCAAGAAGCATGGCATCGGGCGCGGCGATCGCGTGGCGGTGTATATGCCAATGATCCCCGAGCTGGCGATTGCCATCCTGGCGTGCACGCGCGTTGGTGCGGTCCACTCGGTCGTCTTTGGCGGATTCAGCGCGGCCTCTCTGGCCAGCCGCATCCAGGACTGCAATGCCAAGATGGTCATCACCAGCAACGTCTCGCTGCGCGCTGGGAGGGCCATCCCGCTCAAGATCACCGCGGACGAGGCAGTCGCATCCTGCCCCAGCATCGAGACCGTCGTCGTCGTCAAGCGCA
Source organism: uncultured Anaerolineales bacterium (assembly GCA_964564195.1). Classification (GTDB taxonomy): domain Bacteria; phylum Chloroflexota; class Anaerolineae; order UBA1429; family UBA1429; genus JAAYED01. The sequence continues at coordinate 14,602 of CAZMAI010000009.1, forward strand.
CGCCCGACGTGGTGGCGATGCAGGCTGGGCGTGATGTGTACTGGGACGAGGAGATGGACACGGTCGAGGAGTACTGCGCTCCCGAGCCGATGAACGCTGAGGATCCGCTCTTTATCCTGTATACCTCCGGTTCCACCGGCGCCCCCAAGGGTATCATGCACACCACCGGCGGCTATCTGACCTATGTGGCCGTGACGCACAAGTACATCTTTGACATCCACGAGGACGATGTCTACTGGTGCACAGCCGACATCGGCTGGATCACCGGACACAGCTATATCGTGTATGGCCCGCTGGCCAATGGCGCTACCTCGCTGATGTTCGAGGGCGTCCCGACCTATCCGGATGCGAGCCGCTTTTGGAATGTCGTGGAGAAATTCAAGGTCAGCATCTTTTACACCGCGCCGACGGCGATCCGCTCTCTGCAGCGCCTGGGCGACGAATGGGTCACCAATGTGGACCTCTCTTCGCTTCGCCTCCTGGGGAGCGTCGGCGAGCCGATCAACCCGGCAGCCTGGCTCTGGTACCATCAGGTGGTGGGCGGCGGGCGTTGCCCGATCGTCGACACGTGGTGGCAGACCGAGACGGGCGGCATCCTGATCACGCCGCTGCCCGGCGCCCACACCATCAAGCCGGCCAGTGCCTCCAGACCGTTCTTTGGCGTCGAGCCGCTGATTCTTAACGATGACGGGACTGAGGCAGGGCCAGGCGAGTCTGGCAAGCTTTGTATCGCCAAGCCCTGGCCGGGCATGGCGCGCACCATGTATGGCGATCACGATCGTTTCATCGACACCTACTTTACCATGTACTATAACCTGTACTTTACCGGTGATGGGTGCATGCGGGATGCCGATGGCGACTACTGGTTGCAGGGTCGTATCGACGACGTGGTCAATGTCTCGGGCCACCGTATCGGAACCGCCGAGGTTGAGCATGCGCTGGTCAGCCACCCCATGGTCTCCGAGGCGGCTGTGGTTGGCCGTCCGCACGACGTCAAGGGGCAGGCGCTGTACGCCTATGTCACTCTGCAGCAGGGCGTGGAGCCCAGCGACGCTATCATCACCGAGTTGATGAATCAAGTGCGCAGGGAGATCGGGCCCACGGCGCGGCCGGATGACATCCAGTTCACGGATGCCCTGCCCAAGACGCGCAGTGGCAAGATCATGCGGCGCATCCTGCGCAAGATTGCGGAAGGTGAGTTGGGCAGCCTTGGGGACACGTCCACCCTGGCGGATCCCTCCGTTGTGGACTCGCTGATCCAAGGGCGCAAGTAATCGTCTCTGTAGGGCGCACTCGTGATGAAAAACGCACGGGTGCGCCCTTTTTTGTTGGCAGTACCAGTACTTGTATGGAGGCGAAGGATGTCGCAGAACGTCGAAAAAAAGGTGGCCAATCGCTGGCTGGTGGTGGTAGGAGCGGTGATCATCCAGCTCTGTCTGGGCGCCATCTATGCGTGGAGTGTGTTCACACCCTACCTGGTTGAGGCCCCCTTTAGTTTCACCAAGACGCAGACGCAGGTGATCTTTTCTGTATCGTTGGCCAGCTTTGCGGTGACCATGATTCTGGCCGGGCGGTGGCAGGCCAAGTCCGGGCCCAGGATCGTGGCTTTCACGGGCGGCCTGGTATTGGGCGCCGGGTACTTGCTGGCGGGCCTGCTCAAAGGCGGCCTATTTGGTCACTATGTCAACCAGATCCTGTTTGTGGGCCTGGTGGCAGGTATCGGCATCGGGCTGGCCTATGTCTGCCCCATCGCCGTCGGGATGCGCTGGTTTCCGGACAAAAAGGGCCTGATCACCGGCCTGGCGGTGGCGGGCTTTGGCTTTGGCGCGCTGATCTGGATGCAGCTGGCCGGCGAGTTCGGCGGTCTGCTCGAGTCCATTGGCGTCTCGGGGGTGTTCACCCTTTACGGCGCGATCTTTGCCATTGCGGTGAGCATTGGGTCCATCTGGATGGTCAATCCCCCGGCCGGGTGGCTGCCAGAGGGTTGGGTTCCCGTGACCACGTCGGGGAGCAGCGCTAACTCAGTGAGGGCGATGCACTCGAGGGAGATGCTCCGCACGTCGCAGTTCTATAGCCTCTGGGTGATGTTCATCTTTAGCGCCATGGCCGGGCTGCTGGTTATCGGCAACATCAAGCTGTTCGGCATCGAGCGTTTGCAGGAGGCTGGCCGTTCCGCGGAGGAGGCCAGCGTCATTGCGGGGATCGCCATGGCCGTGTTTTATTCCCTGGCCAATGGTGTTGGGCGTATCGTCTGGGGCATCATCTCCGATCACATCGGCCGTCAAAAGTCGTTGGTCATCATGTGCCTGACGCAGGGTATCGTCATGATCCTCTTCTATTGGATGGGTACGTCCACGGCGCTGCTCTACCTGGGCACGCTCCTCATCGGCTTTAACTTTGGTGGCAACTTTGCCCTGTTCCCCACACAGTGTGGTGATCTCTTTGGCACAGAGCACGTGGGCGAGAACTATGGCTGGGTGTTCACAGCCTACGGTATCGGCGGGATCCTCGGGCCCATCATGGCAGCCGGGTTCCGGGATGCCTTCCAGAACTGGATGGCGGGCTTTATCGTGGCCGGCGTGGCTTGCCTGATCGCGGCCTATATCGGTACGCGCCTGCGCCCGCCCGTTGTAGAGTGCACGGTCTAGGCCGAAAGCGCACGTGCGCCGTCTGGGGCGGTGCCTGTTACACATTGCGAATGCTCTCCCTCTCTGGTACACTTGAGCCAGGGGAGAGCATTCTGCTTTGCAGCGAACGCCTCGCATGGGAGCATGCAACATAATCCCAGCGCGCGGTTGTCAGGAAAGGAGATGGCCTTATGCCTGTGGTAAGTAACTGGATCAAGAACTATTCCAGCCGGCGCATGAGCGCGCGGGAGGCTTTGGGCAAGATCCATAGCGGCAGCCGGGTGTTTCTGAGCCCCGGTTGTGCCGAGCCGCAACATCTCCTGGAGACGTTGGTAGAGCTCGGTGGCAGGGAGCGGACCCTCAATGATGTCGAGATCGTTCATATGCTCACCATCGGATCCGCGCCCCATGCGAGCAAGCGTTATGACCAGCACTTTAGGCACAACTCGTTATTCGTGGGGCCAGGAGTACGCTCGGCCGTCTATGAGGGCCTCGCCGACTATACGCCCATCTTTCTCTCTGAGATTCCCGAGATGTTCCGTAGCGGGCGCATGCCGCTGGATGTGGCGTTGATACAGGTCACCCCGCCCGACCGCTTTGGCTTTTGCTCCCTGGGCGTCTCTGTGGAGGCGGTGCGCGCGGCAGCGGAGGCGGCCGATCTGGTGATTGCACAGGTCAATCCGCAGATGCCGCGCACGCTGGGTGACAGCTTTATCCACGTCGAGGATATAGACGTGATTGTCGAGCATGAGGAGCCGATCCTTGAGTTGCCCTCCGCGGAGCCGGATGAGACCTCCCTGGCAATCGCGCGGCATGTCACGCGTCTGGTGGAGAACGGCTCCACGATCCAGGTCGGCATCGGCAAGATCCCCAACGCGGTGCTTTATGGGCTGGCGGAAAAGCGGGATCTCGGTGTTCACACCGAGATGTTCTCAGATGGGCTCATCGACCTCATCGAGTCAGGCGTCGTCAACAACACCCGCAAGACCTTCCACCCGGGCAAAGTGCTGGCCACGTTCTGCGTCGGTACGCGCCGGCTGTACGACTATGTCGACAACAACCCGATGTTCGAGTTCCGCGCCGTGGACTATAACTCCTCGCCCATCAATGTCGCCCGCAACCATCGCATGGTGGCCATCAACACGGCGATTCAGGTCGACATGACGGGCCAGGTCTGTGCGGACTCGCTGGGATACCGCATCTATAGCGGCATTGGCGGGCAGGCGGACTTTATGCGGGGTGCTGCACTGGCCCCCGGGGGGCGCCCGATCATCGCGCTACCCTCCACGGCGCGTGGTGGGTCTGTCTCGCGCATCGTGCCGCATCTGGATGAGGGCGCTGGGGTTGTTACCACCCGAGGTGACGTGCACTATATCGTGACGGAATACGGCGTAGCCTATCTGCACGGCAAGAGTCTGCGCGAGCGGGCCACAGCCCTGATCCAGATCGCCCATCCGAAATTCCGTGAGTGGCTCACCCAGCAGGCGAAGGAAAACCGCTACATTCCCGAGCAGCAGGTCGGCGTCGTTGACGGCATCTATCCAGTGGAGTTGGAGCACACCGGGCAGTTCGATGGGCTGGAGTTGTTCTTTAGGCCCGTCAAGGCCAGCGATGAGCGGTTGTTCCAGGAGTATCTGTACGATCTCTCCGAGCGGTCGGCCTATCTGCGCTTTTTCGAGCGGCGCAAGGCCTTCCCGAGAGAGCTGGCCCAGTCCCTCGTGGCTGTGGACTATTCAGAGAATCTCGGCATCGTGGGTACCCTGGGTACAGCGGATACGGATCCAATCGTCGCCGCGGGACACTGGATGCTCGACACCAACGAGAACATGGCCGAGGTCGCCTTTTCCGTATCGGACCGCTTCCAGCGCCGGGGCATCGGCGACCATCTGTTCCGCCTGCTCGTCCGTCTGGCCCGCGAGCGGGGCATTCGCGGGTTCAAGGCAACGGTGATTGCCCAGAATACCGGCATGCGCCGTATCTTTGAAAAGAGCGGCTATGTGCTCCATACAGCCTATGACGCCGGCGTGATTACGCTCTGGTTCCGTTTCGACGAGCCCGTCGAAGGCGTCAGGCGCAACTAGTTCCTGACCAGGGACGATGTCTTATCACCTATCTGCAGTGGCCAGCATAAGGAGAAAGCAATGAGCGGCTCCACCTTCCCGCATACGATCTTTATCCTTGGCACGGCGCGGGACGTTGGCAAGACGGTGACCTCCGTCGGCGTCATTGGCAAGCTCCTGTCTGATGAGCATGGGTACAGCCTGGATGAGATCGGATATATCAAGCCCGTGGGTCAGCAGGTGCTGTCGGTGATCGATGATGATGGTTCACCGATCGACGCCGATAAGGATGCCGTCGTGGTCACGTCGCTGCTCAAGGTGCGCAATGTGGGCTACCGGCACCTGAGCCCGGTGATCTGGCAGGGCGGGCTTACGGCCTCCTTTATCGCGGACAGCCAGGAGGGGAACGCGCTGGAGGGGCGCCAGGCCTTTATGGAGCGCATTCGCGAGTCGTACAAGCTTGTGGCTCGCGACCGCAAGGTGGTGATCGTCGAGGGCACAGGCCAACCGGGCGTGGGCTCTGTGGCGGGTATCAGCAATGGCGACGTGATCAACATGCTGCGCGAGATGGGCGTCCCGGTATTTGTTGCCATGGTCACGCGCGGCGGCATCGGCGCCACCATCGATGAGGTGTTCCCCTACTTTATGAGCCTGGATCACCTCGGCACCCGCGTAGATGGGCTGATCATCAATGGCGTCTATATGAGCAAGGTGGACAAGATCAAGGCCAGCCTGGAGGGGTACTATAACCACATCTTTGCCCCGATATATGGCCCTTATCTCAAGCAACCTTTCCCGCCCATCCTCGGCTTTGTGCCTTCGATCCCCGAGTTGGGGCTGCCGACGATGCGCCTGATTGCGCAGCAATTCGGCGGAGATCCCAAGAGTTCGTTGGAGATTATTACCCCTGAGGCCTTTGAGGAGTATGGCAGCGCGCTCGTACAGCGGATGAAGGTCGTCAATCTGCGCTACGGGTATGAGCGCTATGTCGATGCCGGTGACGCGGTGGTCGTGGGCATCAACGCCAATGACAGCGTGCTCTCCGTGGTGCTGCATCACGAGCGCCTGTTGAGCCAGCACGGTAAGGGCCTCTCCGGCCTGATCCTCTCTTGCCGGCAGGTTGGAGGGCTCTCTCAGCAGGTCCGCACCGAACTCGGTCGTGTGGAGGATCTCCCGGCCATCGCGGTGGACTATGATACCGCCGACCTCATTCAGCGCGTCGACAATATGTCGGTCAAGCTCCAGCCCTATGATTTCTACAAGCGCGATCTGATCGCCAAGGCCTATAGCGAGACGGTGACCTTCTGGCCCGACCTGTAGACTGGTCCCCTTCAAGATTCGTGGCTGCGCTGCGCCGTTCTCATCAGATGGTGCAGCGCAGTCTTTTGACGCAAGCTGCCGCGCGTGCTAGAGTTATATCCTACTCTTTGCTAGGGATTACCCAACATGCGTTTGTCTGCTCGAGAACGAACCGGTTTGCGTGCCATGATTGCACTTGCGCGCAGCTATGGGCAGGGACCTACGTCGCTGCGCGAGATCGCGGATGAGCAGGATCTACCCCTGCCCTACCTCGAGCAGATCGCGTCATTGCTGCGTCGCGCCGGCTTGCTGGCCAGCGTGCGTGGGGCGCAGGGGGGCTACTATCTTACGCGCGAGCCATCCGATATCTCGGTGACAGAGGTGCTCTCGGCGCTTGAGGGTCAACTGGTGGGTCTAGACTGCCTGGTCTCGGACGAAACCGGTTGTGACCGGGGGCACGCTTGCGAGGCCAGAAGCATCTGGCTGCGCGTTCAGAACTGCCTCGAGCAAACGCTGGGGAGTATCACCCTGGCAGATGTCCTGTGATCCGAAGGATAGAGGAGAAGACTGCGGATGAGCATCATCACCGTGATTCATGAAGATATCCAGACCGTCTTTCAAAAGGACCCCGCGGCCAGATCATGGTTTGAGGTGCTGACGTGCTATCCCGGGTTGCATGCCCTGTGGATGTATCGTATTGCTCACTGGCTCTGGCGCAAGCGGGTGTACTGGCTGGCACGCTACATCTCCCACTGGGCACGCTTTCTGACCGGTGTTGAGATTCACCCCGGGGCGATGATCGGCCGTCGCCTCTTTATCGATCATGGCATGGGGATCGTCATCGGTGAGACGGCGGTGATCGGGGATGACGTGCTGATCTACAAGGGGGCTGTGCTGGGTGGGGTTTCGCTCACCCGTGGCAAACGGCATCCGACCGTTGGAGATCGGGTGGTGATCGGGTCCAATGCGACTATCCTGGGTCCGGTAGAGATCGGTCATGACGCCCGGATCGGTTCTGGTGCGGTGGTGATCAAGCCCGTACCCGAGGATTCGACGGCCGTGGGGGTGCCGGCCCAGATCGTCCGCGGGCCGCACCTGGTCCCCGGCCCCTGCGAGAATCTCTCCCACGGCGAGTTGCCTGACCCCGTTGCTGAACAGTGCCGGAGGATGATGGAAGAGATACGGAGGCTGGAGAACGGTCTTGAGACGGTGCGCCGGTCGCTCGGCAGAATGGGCAGCGAGCCGCTGCCAGCCCTCGAGGCTCCGGTGATGGCGCAGGGCAACGGGGAGCAACCCGATCCTGACACGTCCCTCGGCAGGGAGGAAGGCTGACATGACAGATCCCGATCGCATCTATCTGGACAACGCGGCGACCACGGCTGTGGACCCGCGCGTGCTCGATGTCATGCTGCCTTTTTTCGTGGAGCAATACGGGAACCCATCCAGCGTACACCGCACCGGGCTGAACGCGCGCCGAGCGCTCGCCGGTGCTCACAAGACGGTCGCCGATCATCTGGGGGCCAGTCCCGAAGAGATCGTCTTTACCAGTTGTGGCACCGAAAGCAGCAACCTCGCGCTGCGCGGTGTGGCCTGGGCGCGCGAGCATCAGGGCAAGCACCTGATCACCAGTCCGATCGAACACCACGCTGTAGGGCACACGCTTCAACAACTGCAGGATCGTTTTGACTTTGAGGTCACCCATGTCAAGGTAGATCGATATGGGATGGTGGATCCCGACGACGTGGGGCGGGCTCTGCGGCCTGATACGACGCTGGTGTCGATCATGCTGGCCAACAACGAAGTGGGGACCATCGAGCCGATCGCAGAGATCGGACGGATCGTCCGCGCACATGGGGCAACCTTTCACACCGACGCGGTTCAGGCGGCAGGCCACCTACGGATCAATGTAGATGAGCTCGGTGTCGACCTGCTCTCCATCTCCGGCCACAAATTCCACGCGCCCAAGGGGGTCGGGGCATTGTATGTGCGCAAGGGGACACCACTCCTGTCCATGCAGACCGGCGGCGCCCAGGAGTTTGGCCTGCGGGCAGGGACCGAGAATGTGCCGTACATCGTGGGGCTCGCCCGCGCCATGGAGATTGTCTCGGACGAGATGGAGGCGCGCACGGCAGGGATCTGCGCGCTGAGGGACCGGCTTATCCACGGTGTGCTGGAGAACATCCCGGATGTGCAACTGACCGGCCACCCGGAGCAGCGCCTGCCCAACAACGCGAGCTTTGTCTTTCTGGGGGTGGATGGGGAGAGCCTGGTGGTGCAATTGACCACTGCCGGTGTCGCGGCAAGTACCGGTTCCGCCTGTTCTTCTGGAGCCAGCGGCGCATCCCATGTCCTGGTGGCCATGGGCTATGAGGACCCCTGGGTCCGCGGCAGCCTCCGGCTGTCACTGGATCGGAGCACTAAGGCCGAGCAAATCGAGCAGACCGTGTCGATTCTGTCGGGAGCGGTCAGCCGGTTGCGAGCGTTTTCACCCGTGTATGCGCAGCGCTCTCCGGATGCTTAGATAGGTCCATCTTGCCATGATGGTATCCTCTGCCTGTGCCGACCTTGCCGGACCCATCGCTGTCGCCATGAGCGGCGGCCTCGATAGCGCCATGGCCCTGGTTCTGCT
>CAZMAI010000009.1:23316-34663 GCA_964564195.1 uncultured Anaerolineales bacterium
CCATCGCTGTCGCCATGAGCGGCGGCCTCGATAGCGCCATGGCCCTGGTTCTGCTGCACGAGGCGGGCCACCAGGTGGCCGGCGTGACCATGCGGCTCTTGCCGGACGCAACACAGGACGGGCAGCAGTCCGCGGATGTCGCCAGCGCGAGAGCGCTCTGTGAGCGCTATGGGATTGACCATCATGTGGTGGATCTGCACGACGAATTCCACCGCCAGGTGATCGCATCCTTTGTTGCCGAGTACGGCGATGCCCGTACCCCAAACCCGTGCATCCGGTGCAACCAGGCGATAAAGTTCGGCGCGCTACTGGAGCATGTGCAGGCACTGGGGATGCCCTATCTGGCCACTGGCCACTATGTGCGGGTCGCCCATGTGCAAGGCAGGCACCGGCTGCTGCGCGGGGTTGACGCCACCAAGGACCAGTCGTACTTTCTTTACACGCTCTCTCAGGAGCAACTGGCGCATCTGTGCTTTCCTCTGGGTGGGTACCGTAAGGAAGAGGTTCGGACGCTGGCGCGCCAGCGCGCTCTCGCGGTGACAGAGCGCCCCGAGAGCCAGGATGTGTGCTTTCTGCGAGGCGAGGCGTATGCGGACCTATTGTGCCGTTTGGCCCCGGACACACTTCGTCCCGGACCGATTCTGACGCGACGTGGCGAGCAACTGGGCACGCACAAAGGTCTCCCGCTCTACACCGTGGGCCAGCGCAGCGGCCTCGGGATCGCCGCTCCGCGCCCCTTGTATGTCCTGGAACTCGACGCGACGCGTAATGCGCTCGTGGTGGGATACAGCGAAGAGTTGCTGGCCCCGGCGCTTTTGGCAGAGGACATGCGATACGTTGCGGGGGCGGCGCCTGTTGGCCAGGTGCGGCTTCAGGCACAGATCCGGTATCGCGCGCGGCCCGTAGCGGCGACGCTGACTCCCCTGGAGGGCGAGAGGGCTCTGGTCAGGTTCGACGCTGCCGTGCGCGCAATCGCGCCGGGTCAGGCCGTGGTGCTGTATGACGGCGACGAGGTCATCGGGGGCGGTCGCATCGTGAGTGCGGAGCACATGACTCACAGGGAGGAGCAGTAACATGTTGTCATCGCCGGTATTCCTGCTCGGCACTACCATCGCGACACTGCTGGCCGCGCTATTTCACCTGCTGCGGGGTAGCCTGTTCAAGCAGGCCGTGCTCTTTTGGTTCACGTCCGTTGTGGGCTTTTTTCTGGGCCAGCTTCTGGGCAGTGTATTCTTTGCCTCCTGGCCGATGCTGGGGCAGATTCACATCGTTCCGGCGGTCCTACTTTCCGTCATTGCGATGTTCATTGTCAGAGCGCTCAAGCTATGATAGAATAGGTTAGATATAGCAAGTCGTTCACTGTAGGGGGTGTGGATGGTTCTGGCAGCGATTAGGGATGTGGCCATTGTGCTATTGGCCATCGCTTCCCTGGCGATAGGGGTGCTGCTGGCGCTGCTGATCGTTCAGGTGCGTAGCCTGGTGCGCACGCTTCAGGAGGAGGTCACCCCGATCCTCAAGACAACGCAGGATACCGCCAGCCGTGTGGGTGGCACCGTCAATTTGATGAGCGACACAGTGGTCACCCCGCTGATCAAGGCGAACAGCTATGCTGCGGGCGTGCGACAGGCGATCGGCACGCTAAAGGGTTTCCGGAAGGATGTCTATCATCGTACACCGCGTACAGAAGGCGGACCCCATCCGCCTGATTCGGTCTAGTATCTGGCAAAGCAAGGAGGCGACCTATGAGCAATGATTCTGGAGCAGCTGATTTCCTGGCGGGCTTTTTTATTGGGACGCTTGTGGGAGCAGCCTTTGCTCTCCTGTTTGCGCCGAGCTCGGGCGAGGATACACGCCAGCAGATCAAAGAGAAGGGAATCGAGTTGAAGGAGCGTGCCGCTGAGCTGGAGTTGGAGCTGGATTCCTCCCGATTGAGCGAGCTCAAGGCACGGGGCGAGGGGTTGCTCGAAGAGCAGCGCACCCGGTTCATGGAGGCCGTTGAGGAGGGCAAGCGCGCGGCGGAGCGCCGCAAGGAGGAACTGTTGAGCCAGTTCCAGGCGCCGACCTCCAGCCAGCAGGCCATCGATCTGACACAGCCTGAAAGCGGGGACGCCAGCTAGGCGCTCGAAACAGCATCTCTGATTGAAAGCGAGGGCCTCCCCATTGGAGAGGCCCTCGCTTTTCGATCACCCGCCGAGGATCACGTGGCGTGCCTCGGGCAACAGGTCAGCGAGATCGCTGGCCAGCATGCCGGCATGGCCGTGATCCCGCGCCCACAGTACGCCTGCCAGTCCGTGGATATAGGCGCCGCATACCGCCGCATCGTGACAGGACAGTCCCTGTGCCAGCAGTCCGGCTACCGTTCCCGCGAGGACATCCCCTGTCCCGGCTGTGGCGAGCGCCGCTTCGGCAAAGGGGATGACCTCCGTGTCATGACCTGGCGAGGCCACGACGGTGTAGGCCCCCTTGAGCACGACTGTACACCCCCACCGCTCCGCCGCCGTGGCGGCGACACGGACACGATCCCGTTCCCCAGCGAGGGGATCATCCGATAGCAGGCGCGCCATCTCCCCCGGGTGCGGCGTGAGCACGGTGCGCTCCGGCAGCAGGTTGGGCCATTTGGGGATGCATGCCAGCAGGTTGAGCCCATCGGCATCGATCACTGTGGCCGGGAGCGTGATCGTTTCTCGCTCTTCCCTGGCTGGCCGGATAAAGCCGATGGCCTTGGAGGCGCTCTTTTCGTGCCTCTCCAGAAGCGTCCTCACAAAGTCGCGGGCGGGATCCTCCTGGGTGATGCCCGGGCCCAGCAACAGCGCATTATAGCCGGGCAGGCTGGCCGCGAGGAGAGGTACCGCCTGGGGCGCAATGACGCCCATATCGCTGGGCAGCGTCAGGTAGGTGGCCTCGGGCAGCTGGCTGGCCAGCGCCATGTGGAGTGGCCCCGGCGCAGCCAGGGTCACAAGCCCGGCGCCGCTGCGATAGGCTGCACGGGCCGCGAGCACCGGAGCGCCGACATAGTTGCTCGATCCAGCCACCACCAGCACCTTGCCAAAGCTGCCTTTGTGGGCGTCAAGAGGGCGCGGGCCGAGGCGGCTACGGATCGCACTGTGCGTGGCCACGGCGCACGTCACAGCGGACGCCAGTTCCTCCGCCGTGCCTATGTCTGCCACAGACAACTCGCCGATGTGAGCAGCCCCGGGAAAGAAAAAGTGTCCGCGCTTGGGATACGCAAAGGTGATGCAGATGTCGGCGTGCAAGGCCCGCGGGTCGATCTCTCCCGTGTCGGCATCCAGGCCAGAGGGAACGTCCACGGCGACGATCAGGGGCACCTTTGGTGGCTGTTGCAGAGCCGGTATCTCGCTTACGGAGACGGGGCTCTTCTCCGGCAGAGCCCGCCGTTGAGAGACCAGGGTCGAGATCGCCGCCAGGATCTCCGCGGCCCCATCCCGCAGAGCGCCTTTGGCACCGGTCCCAAGCAGGGCATCGATGATGACGTCAGCGCGCATGGCGATACCGCTCACGGTGTTCAAGGATGGATCCGAGGAATAGCTGTGAATGGTAGCGCCGGCCTCAATCGCATCAGCGAGGCGTTCGTCGTCGTGGGCCTCTGACCGTTTCCAGAGATAGACGTGAACCTCGTTTCCGGCATCAGCGAGAATGCGGCCGGCTACCAGCCCATCGCCGCCATTGTTCCCCGGGCCGGCAAGCACCAGAATGACGCGGCCAGACGCGCCGCAGCGAGAGATGACGGCCCGGGCGACGGCGCTGCCAGCCCGCTCCATCATCTCGGCATAGGGTAGCCCGGCCTGGTCAGTGGCCTGCTCAATCTCCTTCATCTCCTGCACGGTGACCAGCTTCATGACGATCTCCTTTGGATACTGGCTCAAGTGCCTCGTTCAGAGACCACGCGGCACTGTCGAGAGTGGCGGTCGACCCGGTTGCCCGGACCGCCCCGCAGTGATAGAATCCAGCCCATAGTGTTCGCAGGCGAGGGGCAGGTTCACCCGAATATCGGGCCTCGTCGCCAATTATCTTATTGTATAAAGAGGATACCACAATTGAAGGCCCTGTTCGTACTCCTTCGCTATCTCGGTAATACATTGCTGGCTGTTTTTGTCTTTGCCCTCTCGCTGTTGCTCCTTCTGGCAGGCTATGTCGCCTTTTACCTCCCGATGTGGGAGACGGCTGGCCTTGAGGAGGGAACGTCGGGGGGCACCTGGATGTGGATCGAAGAGCAGCCCATCTACTATCGCACCTGGGGGAGCCCCGATGACCCCGTGGCCGTGCTCATCCACGGCGATGTCGTAGAGGGCTCACGGATCTGGGATGCGAATGCAGCTTCCCTGGCGGATGCGGGACTGCATGTGATTGCGATAGATCTCCTGGGCTATGGTCACTCGCAGCGAATGACCGAGGCGAACCACACCTTCCGTACGCAGACAGGCGTGGTTGCATTGTTGCTCAACGAACTGCGTGTCAGTGAGGCGACGCTCGTGGGACAGGGTCAGGGAGCGGGCGTTGTGCTGCAATTGGCCGTGGAGCAGCCACAGTTTGTGGGGAGCATGGTGCTCATCTCACCAGACATTGAGTCTCGCGATACGCCTCTCTGGCGCCTGCTGGCGCGCCAGCCTCATATCGGCCGGGCAGTGGTGTGGGCGTTCGAGTCAGGTGGACCGCTCTGGAAGTGGCAGCGGACGCAGATGGTCAACGACGCCGGACGGTACCCCGCAGAGTATCTGAGCGCTGCGCGGCAGCCAGCGCGCATCGTGGGTACGGCCGAGTCTCTGCGAATGATGGCGCTGTCCAAGCCTGACGACAATCTGCCCGAGGCCATCGATGGTCTGAGTATGCCGGCGATCATTCTCCGGGGAGAGCAGGACCGCACCTGTTCTCAGGAGCAGGCGCAGGAGCTCGCATCCTTGTTCCCTGATGCCACGGTTGTGACGATCCCGCGGGCTGGCCATGCGGCTCAGATCGACCAGCCCGGCAGGGTGAATGCAGAGATCGCTCAAGCCGCAGGTATCGAGGTAGCGGACTGACTCTAGTCCTCGCGGTAGTGGCAGCCGTGGCTTTCGCGGTTCTCCCACGCTGCGCGCGTCACTATCAGGGCCGCCAGCACAGCGCTGCGGAGACTGATCATCTGCGGCTCTACCCGCGTGGTGCGGTAAAAGGCGTCGATGTCGTGGCTCAAGTTGTTGAGGTCGCGCAGCGCGCGCTCGAGACGGCGGCGGCTGCGGACGAGCCCGACATAGTACCACATCGAGTGCTTGATCGTCTGCATGTCGTGCCGCACCAGGGCCGGGTCAGCTGGATCGGTGCCCGTCGATTCCCAATCCGGGATCAGTGCCGGGCTGGGTGCATCCATGCCATTGATCTGCCAGCGTATGTCCCTCGCCGCGCGCGTCCCCCAGACGAGGCCCTCCAGCAGTGATGAGCTCCCCAGGCGGTTGGCGCCGTGCACGCCGGTGCAGGTTACCTCGCCCACGGCATAGAGCCGCTGCAGGCTGGTGCGCCCCCAGGAATCGACCCAGACGCCGCCACAGAAATAGTGTGCCGCCGGCACTACCGGAATCGGTTCTATGGTGGGATCCACGCCGTACTGCATACAGCTCTCATAGATGTTGGGGAACCGGTCTCGGATGGTCTCTGCGGACATTGTCGAGGCCACATCCAGGTACACATGATCGGCACTGGTGCGAAGCATCTCGCGGTGGATGCTGCGCGCCACCACATCTCTCGGCGCTAGTTCTTGCCACTCGGGTGCATAGTCTTGCATAAAGCGCTCGCCGTGGATGTTCAGCAGTTTCCCGCCCTCCCCGCGCAGGGCCTCGCTGATCAGGAAACGGGCGTTGCCCTGGTCGTAAAAGGTGGTCGGGTGGAACTGGACATACTCAGCATTGATGATGCGTGCGCCGGCCCGGTAGGCCATCGCGAGCCCGTCGCCGGTGGCGCCTTCCGGATTGGTTGTATGTAAAAAGATCTGTCCCAATCCGCCGCTGGCCAGGATCGTGGCCTTGGCCAGAATAGTCCTGACCTCACCGGTGTCGTGGTCGTAGACGTATGCGCCGACACAGGAGAGCGGCTCATAGATCGCCAGCCGGTTGAGCGAGTGGTGTGCCGGGGTCAGCAGGTCGATGGCGGTGTACTGGGTCATGATCTGGATGTTGGGCTGCTTGAGCAGCGCCCGGACCAGGCTCTGCTGGATGGCCCGCCCCGTGGCGTCGTTCACGTGGAGGATACGGCTCGTCGAGTGGGCCGCCTCACGCGTACGCTCCAGTTCGTTCTCCGGCGTGAGCGTAAAGGGCACCTGGTACTTGTCCACAAGCAACTCGCGCACCAGTCGCGGGCCCTCATGGGCCAGGATCGAGACCGCCTCGCGGCTGTTCAGGCCGTCACCGGCGCGCGTCAGATCCTCGGACAGTTGCTCAGGCGAGTCCTCCTCACCGGTGTAGATGATTCCGCCCTGTGCGTAGAAGGTGTTGGACTCGAGCGGATCGTCGTACTTGGTCAGCATGATGATCCGCAAGTTCTCGTTCTCGGCCAGGTTGAGCGCCGCCGTAGCCCCGGCGATGCCGCTGCCAATGATCAGAACATCGCACTGTAGCGTTTCGTTGCTTGCCATAGACTCCCTGTCTCCGAGCGTTATTGCAGCATCTTGGCCAGGGCCAGGCGCGCTCCGGCCGCAACATCTGGAGGCACCGTCACGACGTTATGCGATACGCCTTGTTGGAGGCCCTCGAGGACATGGTACAGGTGCGCCAGACGGGTCAGACCCATCGATCCACAGGCGCGAACCTCCAACGGCAATACGTTCTTGTCAGGATGCTGCCTGCTCAAGCGGTCTACCATATGGCACTCAGTGCCCACCACGATGGTGGCGCCTGCCGGAGCGTTCTCAACAGCAGAGATGATCTGCGAGGTCGAGCCCGCTGCGTCGGCGGCAACGACCACGGGGCGAGGGCACTCGGGGTGTACGATGACCATAGCCTCGGGGTGCGCGGCCCGTGCGCGGCGCACGTCCTCGACGGTAAAGCCCGTGTGGACGGAGCAGAACCCCTGCCAGACCACCACCCGGGCATCCTGGAGCGTCTCGGGCTCAGGTGGTCGCAGCGGGTTCCACAGGCCCAACTCGGATTCATCCAGGCCCATATCGAGGGCCGTGTTGGTGCCCAGATGTTCATCGGGGATAAAGAGGATGCGTCCGCCCTGCGCAAAAGCCCACTCAAAGATGCGCCGTGCATTGGACGACGTGCACACCGCCCCGCCCTTTTCACCGACAAAGGCCTTGATGTCGGCGTTCGAGTTCTGGTAGGTGATGGGGATGACGGGGTCGCTCCAGACGGAGGCCAGGGCGTCGTAGGCTCTGGCCACCTGGTGCCGCCCGGCCATCTCTGCCATGGGGCACAGGGCCTCGATCTCGGGCTGGATCACGATCTGGTCTGGCGAGCACAGGATGGCCGCGGTCTCTGCCATAAAGTAGACGCCGCAAAAGACGATATATGGCGCATCCACCGTCGCGGCGATCCTCGACAGCTCCAGCGAGTCCCCGGTATAGTCGGCGAACTGGACGATCTCGTCGCGCTGGTAATGGTGTGCCAGGATCGCGACCTTGTCGCCCAGCATGGCGCGCATGTCTGCGGTTGCCGCCACGAGTTCGTCATCGCTCATCTGCATATAGCGGGACGGCATCTGCCCGTTACCGCGTTCTCTATCCATCCTAACCCTCCTGATCGCCCACCAGGTCCATCTTCAGGTCCAGGCTGATATCGAGCGCCTTGACCGAGTGGGTCAGGGCTCCCACGGAGATAAAGTCCACGCCCGTCGCGGCGATCTCGGGGATGCGCGGCAGCGTGATGCCGCCCGAGGCCTCCAGCTCCACGCGCCCTCCAACCCGCTCCACAGCCTGTTGCATGGTGGCCGTGTCCATATTGTCGAGCATGATGCGGTCGACCTGCGCCGCAAGGGCCTCGTCCAGTTGATCGAGCGAGTCGATCTCGACCTCGATCGCGAGCGTGATCCCTGCCTGGCGCACGCGTGCCACCGCGGCGCTGATGCTGCCCGCGGCCTCGATGTGGTTGTCCTTGATCAACACCATGTCGTACAGGCCGGTGCGGTGGTTGGTGCCGCCGCCCAGGCGCACGGCAAGCTTGTCGAGCGCGCGCAGTCCTGGCATCGTCTTGCGCGTGTCGAGAATGCGCGTGCTCGTGCCAGCAGTCGCCTCAACATAGGACCGTGTCATGGTCGCTACGCCGGACATGCGCTGTAAAAAGTTCAGCGCTACCCGTTCCGCGATGAGAATGCCCGGTCCCTTGCCGGATACGGTGGCCAGGATATCCCCGACCTCAAAGGCGTTGCCGTCCTCCATTAGTGGTGCAAACGCGATGGTCTCGTCGACCTGCCGAAAGGTCTCGCGCACCACGTCCATCCCGGCCAGCACACCCCGCTCCTTGGCCAGGAACTCGCCATACAGACGGGTGTTCGCCGGGATGATGGGCACGCTGGTCACATCGCCACTGCCCAGGTCCTCCGCGAGCGCCCGCTCAACGATTTCACGGATCTCTTGCTCCATATTCATCGCTGCTTATCTCCGAGCTGTTCGTGCACGTGATTCTACCCGAAGACGGGGTCCTGTAAAGGTCGGCCAACCTGCGGATGCAGGTCGGCGGCAGAAATGCCACGGCCTGCGCACAGTAAAGGCAGCAGCCGGCTTCTCGACTGCTGCCTTTGGTGTCTTGCGGGACACTTGTTTATAGCGTCAGCCGTTCACCAGCGTCAGCCAGTGATAGCGGTCGGGCGTGCGCCCCTCGACAATGTCGAAAAAGGCGGTCTGCAGTGCCGCGGTGATCGGCCCGCGCCGGCCAGCGCCGATGGTGAGATGATCGACCGAGCGCACGGGCGAGATCTCCGCCGCGGTGCCGGCGAAAAAGATCTCATCTGCGGTGTAAAGTTGCTCGCGGGCGATCTGCCCCTCCACCACCGTGTATCCCAGCTCGCGCGCCAGCGTGATCACCGAATCGCGCGTGATGCCTCCCAGGATGGAGTTGCCCGTCGAGGGGGTGTACAGCACACCATCGCGCACGATAAAGATGTTCTCGCCGCTCCCCTCGCTAACATAGCCATAGACATCCAGGGCGATCCCTTCCGAGTATCCCTGGTCCGCGGCCTCCATGCGGATCAACTGCGAGTTGAGATAGTGGCCACCCGCCTTGACGCCCGCTGGCGTGGTGTCGGGGGCCATGCGTCGCCAGGAGGAGACGCCTACGTCGACGCCCTCCTCCAGCGCGTCCGCGCCCAGGTAGGTGCCCCAGCTCCACACCGCGATCGCCACCTGCACGGGGCACGTTCTCGGCTCGACCCCTAACTGCTCGTACCCGCGGAACACCACCGGGCGCACGTAGCAGGACTCGAGGCCGTTCTTCCGGATCGTCTCCAGGATCGCCTCGCCAAACTGCTCTTTGGTGTAGGGGATCGTCATCCGGTAGACGCGGCACGAGTCGTACATGCGCCGCAGATGCGGCTCGAGCCGGAATACGGCCGGGCCGGCGGGCGTGTTGTAGCAGCGGATGCCCTCAAAGACACTGGAGCCATAGTGCACCACGTGCGACAGAACATGGAGCTTGGCGTCCCGCCAGGGGACCAACTCGCCATCGAACCAGATATACTCGGACTCGGGGATCGGCATGATCTTGTGCTCCTTACCGTTCGGATGTGATGCGCCGGGCGATCAACTCGCCCATGACGCCGGTAGATACCGTCTCTCCACCGGGCTGAGCGATATCGCCCGTCCGGTATCCCTCGGCCAGCACCCTGTCCACGGCGGACTCGATCGCGCTGGCCTCGCGCTCCAGTTTCAGCGAATACCTCAGTAACAGCGCCGCGCTCAGGATCGCGCCGATCGGGTTGGCGATTCCCTTGCCGGCGATGTCTGGCGCTGTGCCATGGATCGGTTCGTAGAGCCCCAGGTTCCCCTCGGCCAGCGAAGCGGAGGGCAGCATCCCCATCGAGCCCGAGAGCATTGAGGCCTCGTCGGTGAGAATGTCGCCAAACAGATTCTCTGTCACGATCACGTCGAAGGATGCTGGCCGGCGGATCAGGTGCATGGCGCAGGCGTCCACCAGCAGGTGCTCGCAGGTGACGTCAGGATAATCCTTGGCCACGCGCAGGGCGGTCTCGCGCCAGAGGCGGGAGCTCTCAAGCACGTTGGCCTTGTCCACCGAGGTGACCTTGTGCCGGCGGGCGCGGGCCAGCTCAAAGGCCACCCGCAGCACGCGCTCGATCTCGGCCTCGGTGTAGATCATGGTGTCAAAGGCCGTGCGCCCGTCGTCCCGGCGGCCGCGCTCGCCAAAGTAGATGCCGCCGGTGAGTTCGCGCACCACCACCAGGTCCGTGCCCTCCAGCACGCCGGGCTTGATGGTGGAGGCATCGATCAGGGCGGGCGTCAGCTTGACGGGCCGCAGGTTGGCAAAGAGCCCCAGCGCCTTGCGGATGCCCAACAGACCCTGCTCCGGCCGCACGGCGGCGGTGGGGTCGTCCCATTTGGGGCCGCCGACGGCGCCAAACAGGACCGCATCCGAGCGCTGACAGAGCTCGAGGGTCTCCTGTGGGAAGGGGCTGCCGGTGGTGTCGATGGCGATGCCCCCGATCAGGCCCTGCTCATAGGCAAAGGTGTGACCATAGACCTGGCCTACGGCCTCCAAGACCTGTGCGGCCTGGGCGGTCACCTCGGGGCCAATGCCGTCGCCTCCGAGGACGGCGATCCTGTAATCCATACTGCTCCCTTCCGTCTAGTCGCTGTCGACCAGGGTGGTTCCGGCGCGCGGGTACGAGCCGAACACGCGCACAAAGGTGGTCATCTCACGCAGATGCTCGAGGGCCCGCCGCGCGGTCTCCTCGTGGGGCCCCCCGGCAAAGTCCACGTAAAAGACATACTGCCAGGGCACACCCTTGAGCGGACGCGACTCGATCTTGGACAGGTCGATATCGCGCAGGGCAAAGGCACTGAGGCAGCGCCAGAGAAGGCCCGGGCGGTTCACGCCCGCAAAGGCGATGGAGGTCTTGGCCTCGATCTCTGGCCCCGGCGTGACCGGCTCGCGCGAGATGGCCACGAACCGCGTATAGTTGGCCTTTTCGTCCTCGAACTCGTGCACGAGCACGTTCATGCCATAGATCTCTGCCGCGCGGGCGCTGGCGATGGCGGCGGCGTGCGCATCGCCGCTCTCTTTGACCATCTTGACGCTGCCGGCGGTGTCGTAGGTGGCGTGGATCTCAATGTCCTGCAGGCCACTGAGCGACTGCTCACACTGGGCCAGCGCCTGCGGGTGCGAATACACCCTGCGAATCTCCTCCAGGC
>CAZMAI010000010.1:0-4817 GCA_964564195.1 uncultured Anaerolineales bacterium
CATGCAAACGACCGCGTGGCCGTGCCGTGTCGGCAGGCCGCGCATTGATGCCAGCGTCATGCTTGCTTGAGTGCCGGCTCGGGCAGGCGATTCTACGTCTACGGCACCACCTTGCTACCGGCCCCAAGCTCAGGCGGAGTAACTCACCGGTTCAGGAACCTTGACAGATGCCCTTGCAGGCCCTAGGCTAACGGCGCCGACACACTCCAGTCCCACATTGCGAGGTCGTCATGGATATTGCACCGAGAATATGGCAACACATGGAGCATCTGGTGGAGACCATCGGACCACGCCCCGTGGGATCTCCCGGACACAGGGCGGCGGCGGCGTACGTCGAGGAGCAGATGGCGCGAGTCGGCCTCTCGGTGCGGCGGCAAGTGTGGGACTGCCCGGACTGGCACTGTGACGAAACGCGCCTGGTGCAGGAAGGCCTCGCGCTCGCGGCGGCGGCAAACTGGTACGCGCCCGCCTGCGACGTCTGCGGGCTGCTGGTGATTGCCGAGACGCTTGAGGAACTAACCGCCGCGGAGATTGGCGGCCGCATCGTGCTGCTGCATGGCGCCATCACACAGGGTGACGTCGCCGCGCGCGGCAGCGTCGTGTACTACCCTGAGGAGCACCGGCGCCTTAATGAGCTACTGGACGCACACCCACCATCAGCGGTCATCGCCGTGGCGATGCGCATTGGTTCCTTGCGGCGCGTGTTTTCCGATGTAAAGATGTCCATCCCCTCGGTCACCGTCCCGGCCGAGGTGGGCGCCCATCTACTGCGGCACCGGGACGTGCCCGTTTCGCTGCGCATCCGCTCTGAGGCGACGCCGGCGCAGGGATGGACGGTGATCGGCGAGCGGCCGGGTTGGCGCGCCGAGCGAGTGGTGGTTTCGGCGCACTATGATACTGTGCTGGACACGCCAGGCGCCATCGACAATGCCAGCGGGGTCGCCACCATGCTGGCCGTCGCAGAGATGCTGTCGGAGGAGGGCCTGGACTGCGGACTGGAGTGCACGGCCTTTGGCGCGGAGGAGTGCGGGTGGTACAGCCTGAACGCCTACCTGGAGCCTTACGGCCTTGCACCTATCGCCACGCCCTGGGGGCAGGACGTGGGCGAAGTGAGTGAGGCGTGGCTGCCGATCCTGGCCAATATCAACATGGACGGAATCGGTGAGATCCTGGGACCGACGAATGTCGCTGTCATCGCTGGCAGTAGCGCGTTACAAGCTCTGGTACGCGAGTTGCGGGAGAGCCGCCACCCGAGGATTATCCCATCGGCGCCCTGGCCCGCTAGCGATCACCACATGTTCTACTCGCACGGCGTTCCAGCCGTCGCCCTGAACTGCGTGGGTGTCTCCCATTTCACCAACCATCAGCCAGTGGATACGCTGGACTGGGCCAGCCGCGAGCGCCTGACGGAGGCGGCGGCCTTTGTCGCTGATTTGGTGCGCGCGCTGCAGGACAAGACCGGAAGCTGGACGCGGCCGGCGCAGGTTTCCTAACCGCTTAGAACCGGCGGCTCAGCCGCCAGCACCCTTCGCCGCCAGGCGCACACGGGCCATACCAGCGCGCCGGTGACCGCCAGGACAACAGGCTGGTGCCATAGGTTTTCCGGGAGAAAGTTGCTCGCGGCGCTGATATAGTACGGTCCGCCCGGATCGGACAAGACATAATGGGCCAGCGGCAGCAGAAGATAGGCCTCGGCCAGCCCGGCCGCGAGGAGCGTCCCCGGCCCTGTGGCGGGCCGACGGCGCCGGGCGCGCAGACCAGTCAGCGCAGCAAGCCACGGGGCCGCTCCCAACAGGCTGCCGCTTGCCACTATCCAGGCCGTCAAAGCGCCGAGCCGCCCGTACATCTCGGGCAGCACCGCGCGAAACAGAACCAGTGGCAGCACCAGCCCCGCACCGTCGGCCGCGAGCCAGAGCAGGGCGCCTGGCGTGGCGGCGGTGATGGTGCCGGGCGCGAGCGCCAGTGCGAGTCCCAGTAGATCCACAGCGGCACAGCCGAGGGCCAGCGAGAGGGGCAGGACCGGGGCGCCCAGGCTCGTGGTGATCATGAGGACACCCAACCCGGCCGGCAACGCCCACACCAGCCAGAGCCGCCACGCCTCCGGAGGGTGCCACGGCCTATGCTGCCAGCGCGCTACCCATCCGCCCAGCCAGCTGCGCAGCACCCAGTACAGCAACACCATGCCACAAGTCACGAGCCCTGACATCCAGTAGCGGCTGCGCGTCACCGCGTCAAAGGGCTCTGCGCCCAGATGGGTATACAGAAATACGACGTATCGATTGGCCCGTCCGAACCACCAGGCCAGCGGAGCCAGCAGCACGACACAGCAGGGCAGGCCCTCCAGTACCGCTCGACGCCAATGATGACGGTCGCTCATTGCTTGCCTGGGCGTACCCTGGCGTCAGTGGACGCTGACGCCAATGGGCGCGGTGCCCTCACGAAAGGCTGTGAGAAAGACGTGGGTCAGGGAAAAGACTTGCGGGTCGGTGAACCCGCCGTGCCCGCCCCCGGGAACGGTATAAAACTGCACGAGCACACCCGCAACGTTTAGCGCGCCCTCCAGCAGCACCGACTGATGGTGCGGCACCAGCGGGTCGCGATCGCCATGGATGATCAGAAAGGGCGGAGCGTCGCCGGTCACATACGTGATGGGATTGGCAGCCGCCACGAGGTCCGGGTGCTCCTGTATGGCGCCGCCCACCAGTTCCGATTCGGGCGAATCCGCGGGGTCGTGCTCCTGACCATCGGGCAACCGGTGCGCGTCCATCTGTAGAAAGTCGGTGGGTCCAAACCAGTCGACCACAGCCTGCATCCGGCTCGAGTGTTCCAGATGTGCTCCCTGGTCAAAGGCGGTCATATGCCCGGATACGCCCAGCATAGCCGAGAGGTGCCCACCCGCGGAGGTTCCCCAGGCCACAAAACGCGTGCTATCCAGGCCATACTTGTCGGCGTGGGCGCGCAGCCAGCGCACCGCGGACTTGCAGTCCACAATCTGGGCTGGCCAGATGGCGTGCTGGCTGAGCCGGTAGTTGAGCGAGGCGAGAGCGAAACCCTGCTCGAGATATTCGGCCGGGAGCGGGCCCTCTTTGCTGCCCAGGCGAAAGGCGCCGCCATGCACCCAAACGATCACCGGCCAGGGGCCAGAGCCAGCTGGAAGGTACAAGTCCAGAGCTTGCCGCTCATGGTCGCCTCCATATCGCAGGTCCTTGAACATACGCACACCATCAGGAATGTCGCTGGTCATCATCATCGCGCGTCCTCCTCTTCACTGTCACTGGGATCCTAGCACGGTACCACCGGTCGCGCCAGAGGGTTGCGTCCTTTGCGCGGCGCGGCTAGAATCCGAGGCGACTGGGAGCGACAGAGCAGAGGGGGAGATGCCATGAGGCTGGGGATGCTGAGCGGTGAGTTGCGGCGGTCGACGCCGGCGGAGTTATTCGAGGCCATCGGCGCGCTGGGGTTTAGCGAGGTGCAGCTGGAACTGGGCTCGGTGTTGCCGGGGCCATTGCCCGACCAGATCGAGCAGGGCACCCTGGAGGAGATCTATGCGCAGGCGCAACGGCACGGCGTAGAGATCGCCGCCGTGGGCGGGACCTACAATATGATCCACCCCGACGCTCAGATGCGCGCCGCGGGGCTCAAACGCTTTGAGACCATCGCCGCCGCCTGCGCGCCGCTGCACTGCCGGTTTGTGACGCTGTGTACCGGCACGCGCCACCCCGAGAACATGTGGCGTTGGCACGACGACAACCTGAAATCGGACGCCTGGGACGACCTGCTGGTCTCCATGGAGCAGGCGCTGGCCGTCGCCGAGCGTTACGATCTCTTGCTGGGCATCGAGACCGAGGCCAGCAACGTGGTCAACTCCCCGGAAAAGGCCCGCAAACTGATCGATACCTTTGGCTCGCCGCGCCTCAGGATCATCATGGACGTGGCGAACCTGTTCCAGCGCGGCGAGGCGCGGCCGGAGAACGTGCGCCCCATCATGGATAACGCCTTTTGCCTGCTGGGACCGCACATCGAGATGGCGCACGGCAAAGATATCCAGGCGGGTGACGGGCTGGCGTTCACCCATGCCGGGCACGGGATCATCGATTTTGGCTACTTTTGCAGCAAGTTGCGGGAGTGCGGCTACACCGGCGGAATGCTGGTACATGGCATCAAGGACGAGCGTTACTTTCCTGAGGTGGTCACGTTTATGCGCGGCGTTCTAGCCCAGTCCAGAGTCTGAAACGGAGGTTCATCAGTATGTACAGAGTGCTGGACACCAATCTACTGAGCATCCCGGGCTCGCTGGCCGAGTTGGCGCCGCTGGCCCGCAAGTATGGCTTTGAGGGCATCAGCCTGCCGCGCGAGGTGCTGCTCGACCCGCTGAAAGCCGATGCGGCAGCGGCGGTCGTCGCTGAGCACGGCCTCAAGTGGGGCCTGCTGCAGACGCCCGTGGACTTTTTCTCCGATGACGTGGAGGGCGATGTCCTGGCCGAGGGGCTCAAGACGCTGGACGCCTGGGCCGCGACCGGCGCGCACATCGGCGTCAAGTACGCCTACAACCACGTCTGGCCCAGCAACGCACAGCGCCCGTTCGAGGCCAACTTTGCCTGGCACGTGGAGCGACTCAAGCGTATCCAGGATGTATGCCAGCGCCACGACATTCGCTACGGCCTGGAGTTCCTCGGCCCGTATGAGTTGCGCACGCGGGCCCAGCACCCCTTTGTTTACACCATCGCCGGCGTGCTGGCGATCGCAGATGCGGCTGGCGGTTACACCGGATTCCTGTTCGACACGTATCACTGGTTCTGCGGCAGCCGCCGCCTGGA
>CAZMAI010000010.1:4917-34525 GCA_964564195.1 uncultured Anaerolineales bacterium
CGTGTGGAGAAAAGCTAACACAACTTCTCTGGCCTGTCGCAGTGTGCGACGTGACCGCAAAGATGACCTGAAAGGGGAAGCGAGACATGAGCGTCGTAGATCTCTACAAATACCTGCGCGTGGTGGATGTGGCGGACGCCATGGATGGCATCGGCTACTTTGACCGGGGGCTGATGGACCCGGAGGTGCGGCCGCTCTGGCTGGGGATGCGGTTCTGGGGACCCGCCGTGACACTGCGCTGCGTGCCCTCCAACCGGCCCATGTGGAAGCTCGACACTACCGCGGACATTGTCGCCGACCATGCCCGGTGGTACGCCAAATACCCCAACCCCGTGCACCTGCGCGATCATATCACGCCGGGCTGTGTCGTGGTTACCGACACGGGCGGAGCAAAGGAGACCGGCTACTGGGGCTCGAATAACTCGATGGGCATGATCCTCGCCGGAGCGGTGGGCATCGTGACCGATGGCCAGTGCCGCGACACATACGAGGTAGCGCTGCAAAAGACGCCCATCTGCTGCAAGGGGCGAGGAAGAACCATCATCCCGGGGCGCATCATGGAGGTCGAAGCCAACGTACCCATCGGCTGCGGAGGCGTGCAGGTGTGCGCCGGCGACATCGTGGGCTGCGACGATGACGGGGTCATTGTGGTGCCGCAGGACATCGCACACGAGGTCGCGACGCACGCGATAGCGATTCTGCTGGCAGACATGCGGGGTCGCCGGCAGCTTTACGAGCGGCTGGGCCTGCCCATGGATGAGACGGTGGATGTCGCCACCGTCGAAGCCTACTATGCACACTTCGAATAGATAAGACAGAGTACAAGAGGAGAACAAAATGCAGATCCACAAGGCTGAAGGTCCGACTCGGGCGTACTTGCTGGTGCTGGAGAGAGGCGACGATGTCATCGCCTGTATCCGTGAGGTGATCGAACGCGACGGAGCCAAGACCGGCCTGGTCACCGCCGGGGTAGGCTCGTTCTCGGTGCTCAAGATGCACACCATCACCCGGGCGGAGGAACCTTCCAAGGACCTGTACATGGATGCCGCCGGTCCGATCGAGGTGGGCTCTATGCTGGGCAGCATCATCAATGGCGAGCCGCATGTCCACTTTGTGGCCCATCATACGGCGGACGACCGAACGTATATCGGCCATCTCGAGCAGGGGACCCTCGTCGCTTTCCGCGCTGAGGTGGGCCTGGTGCTCTTTGACGCTACGGCCTAGTACGCTACAACGTCTCGCCAATCGCACACTGGAGGTGCAGCATGAGTGAGAGGACAGCGACGCCGCTGCCCGAGCAGGAGCGTCTCGCCTGGGGGATGATGGGCACGGGAAACATCGCGCGCCAGTTCGCGCGTGGCGTCCTGGGCTCGCTGACCGGCAAACTGGTCGCCGTCGGCAGCCGTTCGCAGGAGAGCGCCGATCGCTTTGCAGACGCCTTTGACATCCCGCACCGGCATGCGTCATATGAGTCGCTGCTCGCCGACCCGGCGATTCAGGCCGTGTATATCGCGCTGCCCAACCACCTGCACGCGCGCTGGACCATCCGCGCGGCGGAGGCGGGCAAGCACATCCTCTGCGAAAAGCCGTTGGCCAGCAACCACGCGGAGGCGATGGTCGCCATCGACGCTGCCAGAGAACATGACGTCTTTCTGATGGAAGCCTTTATGTACCGGTGCCATCCACAGACTGCGCGGCTGGTTGAGCTGATCCGTTCTGGTGCCATTGGTCAGGTGCGCCTGATCCAGGCTCACTTTAGCTACGACATGAAGGGCCCACGCGAGAACGTGCGCCAGCAGAACCCGGCCTCGGGCGGCGGAATCATGGATGTGGGCTGCTACTGCGCCTCCATCGCACGCCTTGTGGCCGGTGCCGCCACCGGACGGCCCTTCGCGGACCCGATCATTGCCCGCGATGGCTATCGTAGCACGATGGCGCTCAAAGCCGAGGGCTATATCAACCCGGACAATCGCATTGACGAGTGGTCGATGGCAGTGGTGCGCTTCCCGGGTGATATCCTGGCCACGCTGACCACCGGTATCCAGGTGCAGGTCGACAACGCCCTGCGCGTCTGGGGCTCGGATGGTCATATCATCGTGCCCAACCCGTGGAAACCCAGCGAGCCTCCTGCTCTCGGGGAGGGCCGCATCCTGCTGTACCGTGACGGCGAGGACAAGCCTGAGGAGATCGTTGTCGAAGCCGGCGGCGTCCCGCTGTACGGCATCGAGGCCGATACCGTCGCCCGGCACATCGCCGAACGGCAGGCGCCGAGCCCCTGCATGACCTGGAACGACACGCTGGGCAATATGCTGACGCTGGATGCCTGGCGACAGGAGATCGGGCTTGTGTTCGACAGCGAGTTACCCGCTGCGCTCACACAGCCGGTCTCAGGTCACCCCCTGGCGCGCCGCAAAGACTATCCCATGCGCTATGGCGAGGTGGCCTCCGTAGACAAGCCCGTCTCAAGGCTGGTGATGGGCACGATGATCTTTAAACCAGGGACCGTGCCGCTAGCCCGCGCGCTCCTCGATCGCTTCTTCGAACTCGGCGGGACGACCATCGACACCGCGCATGTCTACAACTGCGAGGAGACCGTTGGGCAGTGGGTAAAGCTCAGTGGCGTCCGCGAGCAACTGGTCCTGATCGGCAAGGGAATGCGCCGCCTGGGAGACGGGACTGCCGGGCTGACCAGCCAGCTTTATGAGACGCTGGACAAACTGCAGACGGATTACCTGGACCTCTATCTGATGCATGCGGATGACCCCGCGGTACCCGCGGGCGAGCTGGTCGAGTGCCTGAATGGGCACCTGCAGGCGGGGCGAATTCGCGCCTACGGGGGCTCCAACTGGTCCATCGCCCGTATCGAGGAGGCGAACGCCTACGCCCGCGAACACGGCCTCGTCGGGTTCGCAGCCAGTAGCCCGAACCTGTCGCTCGCGGCCTGGAACGAACCGATGTGGGAGGGCTGCATCTCGGCCTCGGATGCCGAGTCGCGCGCCTGGTATGCGCGCAGCGGCATGCCGCTCTTTGCCTGGAGCAGCCAGGCGACGGGCTTTTTCACGGGGCGCTATGGCCCGCAGGACCGCGACCAGCCCGCGCTGGCGAATATCGTGCGCACCTGGTTCAACAAGCCCAACTTTGTGCGGCTCGAGCGCGTGCGCGAGCTGGCCGCGATCAAGGGCGTCACGCCGGCACAACTGGCACTCGCCTGGGTGCTGAACCAGCCTCTGGAGGTCTATGCGCTGATCGGCCCGCAGACCATCAACGAACTGAACGAGGCCCTGCCTGCGCTGGCGGTGACGCTTTCCGCAGAGGAGTTGGCCTGGCTCAACCTGGAGACGGGCACCCGGCCCGCCTAATCCCGTTTCCGCTCTTACGACAGGGACACCAACGGCCCGCCTCTCTATCGAGAGGCGGGCCGTCGATAGCGATCGCGTATTTCAGCGTGCCGGACGCTGTTCCAGCTCAACGGTGATCTCGATCTCACGCCCATCGCGGAACACAACTAGTTCGACCTCGTCTCCGGGCTTGCCAAAGGCCACATGCTCGAGCAAATCGGCAAAGTCGTACACGGGGTCACCATCGATTCCGACGATCACATCGCCCCCCACAGGAACCGACATGCTGCCAAATTGGCGCACGCCGGTCGAGCCGCGCAGACCCGCGATAGCTGCCGGGCTACCGGGCGTGACGTCAGCCACATAGGCCCCACGCTGCACATCCAGGCTACCGGCCTCGGCGATGAGCAGGTTCAAGTCCGTGCCGCTAATGCCAATCCAGGGCCAGGGATACTCTCTGCCTTCAGAGAGATAGGGCACGACCATGCGGACGATATTCACGGGAATCGCAAAGCCGATGCCCGCATTGGCGGCGGTGCCGCCGCCCGAGACGATCTGGGCGTTGACGCCGATGACCTCGCCATTGACATTGATCAAGGGACCGCCTGAGTTACCGGGGTTGATCGCAGCATCGGTCTGAATGGCCTGCGGGATCGAAAAGGCTCCGATACGGGCAGGAATCATGCGGCCCACGGCCGACACGATACCTGAGGTGATGGTGTTCTGCAGTCCAAAGGGATTGCCGATGGCCACCACCGGCTGACCCGGCTCCACATCGTCCGAATCGCCCAGGGGCAGCACCGCGACGTTGTCCGGCAGTTGATCGACTTTGAGCACAGCCAGATCGCTGTCCACATCGCTACCGAGAATCGTGGCCTCGGCAGCGGTACCATCAAAGTACACCACCTCAACGCGCACTGCATCCGCGATCACGTGCTCGTTGGTGACGATGATGCCGCTCTCATCGATGACGAAACCTGAACCAGAGCCCGAGCCCAGCTGGCCCATTTGCTGAACATACGCCAGGATCGCCACGACAGCCGGCTCCACCTGCTTGTAGAGCGCGGTATAGTCACTAAACTCGACGCTTTGTGCCCAGCCATCCGTCAAGAGCCCGTCGTCAGCACTTGGCAGCGTGGGCAGCGAGGCCTGCTCCAGGGTAGGCGTCGGAACTGCGGTCTGAACAACGATCTCCGGAGAAGGCGGAGCGTTCGATATAACTGGCGTTCCGTCCGAGAATAGAGGGCCGCGCAGGAACAGCACCGCTGCGACACCGCCCAACCCACAGATCGTGATAGAACCCAACAACAGCACAACCAGGGCGATAACAATAGCTTTACTCATTCTCTTCCCTTCCTTCTGGTCGTCAACCAGGATCTCTGTGCGTAGCCCTGACGCTTGACTATCCTGGCGACATTATAGGCCAATTCCGTCCGGATTGTGAGCGTCCAGAGTTCCCATGGGAGCTCGTTAACAGGTTCCCCACACAAATGCTATCTCCCGGTAACGATACTGGCCGCAGGCAGAGCCCGCTGTTGTGCTATAGCCGGTAGTTGCCTGCATCGCAGATCAAGCGCCCACCCACAGTAATCGTCGGGCGCAGCAGTCCAACATCGACATGTGTGGCGCTCGCGGTGGTGCCGCCCAGGAAGCGGTTCTCCCCAAAGCCGATATGAGCCGTGCCTCGCGCCATCTCTGCCTCCATGATGTCGGCGTCTGGACGGGCGCAGGGATTGATCCCCAGACCGAGTTCGGCTGTCAGGCTTGCATGGCAATCACGAGTCAGGTCGGCATACAGCATGCTCTGTTGCGGGTCCGACAGGTCGAGGGAGTCAAGATTGGCAATGCGTCCGTCATTTAACTCCAGCACAAACGGCTGGCGGGGCGGCCCGCCGTACAGGACTCCGTCGACGGTTAACGCACCAGACACCTCTGCGGGCTGCACGGCGGCGCACACCTCGCCGTCCATAGCCTGCCAGCGACTCACCTCAAACACCAAATTCGTCCCGGCGGGAGATGTCAGCGTCACCGTGTTTGCGCCGGCCAGGGCTCCCAGGAGAACGCCGCGCCAGGCGACAAGTGCAGAATAGTCGGCCTGCAGGATCAAAAGCAGGCCGGGGTAACCGAGCAACCAGTCACAGTACAGGTGCTCGTCGGGCACCAGCACGCCCGTATCGGGGCGCCCCACCGTGGCGAACAGCCAGTCTGCGTGCGGCGTATCAATGAGCAGCACCAGCGTACCCATGGCGCTCGCCTCAAGGGCCAGTCTGGTCGCGTCATCGAGAGTTGCGTCTGCCGCACCCGGCTCCAGAGTGCACCGAACAACCTCAAGCCCCTCGATCGCGAGCACAGCCTCCAACGAGTGGCCCAAGGCGTGCTTGGACCGAGAGCATATGATGGCCACGGGAGTGAGCACAGGATCGCCCAGCCGAGCGCGCAGGTTTCGCGTGGCCCTTGCCAGCAAATGCTTGCTCACTGGCAGCCCACCCGGAAGTCGGTGGTACTGGACCGTGCTGCTGCGAGGTGCCGCAGAAACCAATCGCCGGCGAGCTTCGCGACACACGCCAGGGCGCCTGGCTCCTCAAAGAGGTGCGTGGCTCCTGAAACGACGGTCACCTCCGCAGCGATGAGCCTTTGCGCCGCCTGCCGGTTCAGTTCGAGCACGAGAGTATCGTGCCCGCCGACGATCAACAGTGTGGGGGCGAGTACGCGCGGGAGCGCGTCAGCGACCAAATCGGGCCGTCCGCCCCGCGATACGACTGCCCGCACGGCTGAACACGGCTCTGCCGCCGTCGCGAGGGCCGCGGCCGCGCCGGTGCTCGAGCCGAACAGCCCGATGGGCAACCTTGAGACGCGACGGTCGCTCTGCGCCCAGCCCACAACATGGGCAACGCGACTCGCCAGCAACGCGATATCGAACCGCCATTGGCCGCTGGCTAGATCACGCGGCTCCTCTTCGGGAGTAAGCAGGTCGAGGAGAAGCGTCGCCAGCGCAACGGCCTGCAGGTGAGAGGCCACCCTCCGGTTCCTGGGGCTGCGCCGCGAACTGCCGCTGCCGTGGCAAAAGATCACGAGTCCCAGAGCATCAACCGGGACGGCCAGATCGCCGTGTAGTGTAACGCCACCAGAAGCGATGGAAACGGTCTCAGCAAGCAGTGTGGGACGGTCAGAGTCATCCATGGCCGGCCTCAGACAGCAGCCTGACTCCAGGTGCGTGCCTCGCGCAGACATGCCCGCACCTCATCGTCACTGACCTGGTCGAACCGCGCATACCAGGCACCGACGCTGTAGAAGGGATCCGGCGTCGCAATGCAGACCACCTGGTCAACCATTCTGCGAATTGCGGCCAACGTCTCGGGCGGGGCCACCGGGATCGCGGCAATGACACGGGCAGGATGACCATCGAGGAGCGCCGTCAGCCCGGCACGCATGGATGCACCCGTCGCAAGCCCATCGTCGACCATAACGACCGTGGCTCCCTCCAACTGCATAGGCGGCAGGTTACCGCGGTACTCTTGCTCGCGCTTGATCAGTTCCTCGCGTTCCCGCACGATGATCCGATCGAGCACATCGGGCTCGACCCCGAGAAACCCGATCAGTTCCTGATTGACAACATGAATGCCGCCCGTGGCGATGGCGCCCAGGGCCAACTCGGGCTGCGTGGGCGCTCCCAGCTTGCGCACGACAAAGACATCCAGAGGGGCACGCAGCACACGCGCCAGCTCCAGGGCTACGGGTACGCCGCCGCGGGGGAGTCCCAGCACGAGCACGGACTCTTGTGCGTCCAGAGCGGGGAGTATGGCCGCAAGTTTGCGTCCAGCATCGGTTCGATCACGGAACAGAGACATGGTGGCTCCTCGTTTCTCGCTACTCGATGCGGCAAACGCGGTCGATCACTGGATGGGCACGGGTATGGCTTGAGACAACGACACACGGCGAACAAGCACTGACAGCTTCGCGCCGCCACAATGTACCGCATCAGGCGGAAACTGGAACAAGCTCTTTCGGCCAGCTTCCGCCTGTGCGTTTCTGCAAACCGCGACAAACCAAGTATACTTGCGCGACACGCCGGTGACTGCTCAGGCAGGGGCCGCGCTGACGGTAGCGGGACGCGCGGGCACCATGTCAAGCGCCCGCCGGATCAGCACCATCGCCCCATCGATCCCCACCTTGCTCGTATTGACCACCAGATGATACAGCGAGGCATCGTTAGGATCGACGTTAAAGAACACGCGAAGGTACTCGTCCTTGGAGTCGTCACTCTCCTGGATGTAGCGCCGTGCCTGACCAGGGGTCATGTTCTGTTCCTGCTGCAGTCGAGCCACGCGGTCCTCGAACGTCCCTACGACGCGCACGTGCAGCACGTCCGGCTTGCTCTCAAGGATGGCCTGACCGCCACGCCCCATAATCAGGATATTGTCCCGCTCATAGGCAGCCATAATGGTGGCCCGGATGAGATCGATCGCCCCATGCTCATCCAGGATCCGGGCGCGCCTCTCGTACCCAACTGAGGGACTGCCAACCCACATGGAGAACTCTGCCACCGGTCGTGAACGCCTGAACAGCTGGTCGAAAAAGCCTCGGCGCTCGTACTCGACCTCGGAGTAGTCCACGATCTCGCTGGTTGATATTCCAACCTCCGACGCAACCCGAGCCATCAATCGCTTGTCAAAAGCGATCAGCCCCAGCTCCTCGCAGAGCCTCTCTGCCAGTTCGTCGCTGCCAGAACCAATCTGTCGAGACATCGTGATGACTGCCATAGTCGACCTCCTCAATGTCGTTGCTGCCAGGAACGATCGCTCCGGGCGAGCGGTTCAAGCCGGCGGTGAGGATAATCTAGCGACCCACACCGAAGAGCAGCAGGTACATTCAATGCTCTCTACAAGGATTATAACATAATCAACGCGCCCGGAATAGGGCTAGTACGATAGTCGCGACGAGAATTCTCGTACCTGTGCTGTAGTACGTATTTACGACATGTTTCTTGACACCAGGCATATTAGAGCTTAGCCTAGCAGCATGTCAGAGACGAACTAACTAACAGAGGACCAGACCAGACAGACTTGGGAGGTAGTATGGATTACGCACAGGCGGAGCAGGAGTTTCGCCTTCTTGAGGCCAGCCGTCAGGCAGGTACGCTGGACGACGAGACCTATCGCGCCAGACTCAATGCGCTGCAGGTCACCGATGAGCGAGGCCGCGTGTGGATGCTCCAGGAGCGAACCGGGCTGTGGTACGTATGGGAAGACGGCACCTGGCACTTGAGAGAACCCCTTAGGCCTGTGATGACTGCGGCTGCTGCCCCACCGCCACCCCCGGTGGCCCCGGCGCCGCTGCCTCCACAAGCACAGACACCTGCCAGCGCGATTCCGCCGGTACGCGCTACAGCCGATTCCCTAACGCCTTCAGCAAACGGTACTCCCGCAGTACCGCCACGAGAGCTTGGCACCAACGGTCTGGGATTTGTGTTTCCTTTGCTTCTCTGGGTCGTGCTGTTGGGGGCCATCCTGTTTATCAACCAGAACTATGGTGCCTCCCAACAGGACGCATTACCCTATATTGCAGGCGGGGCTGTCCTGGCGCTGATCTGGATTCTGTGGCGCCTGACGCGGAGCTACGAAGGGATCATCGAACGCGTTCGGGTTGAGGAAGTGGTAGACACCGACGAC
The DNA here is from genome assembly GCA_964564195.1 of uncultured Anaerolineales bacterium. Taxonomy (GTDB): domain Bacteria; phylum Chloroflexota; class Anaerolineae; order UBA1429; family UBA1429; genus JAAYED01. Next base: position 13,925 of record CAZMAI010000010.1, read on the forward strand.
GACGGCAGTTCCACAACGCGACGCGTCACCTATGCCTACGTCAAAACGGCGAATGGCAAGGTGAAAAAGATTCAGGTTAAGAAGGGCTATGCCAAGGGCGACCACCTCATCAAGCGCAAGGGCGACTGGAGCCCCCGCAAGGCCAGATCCTGAAGGAGGCGTGCCCTTTAGTGACAGACGACAGCGACCGCATCGTCTGCCGGACGCCAACGCCCGGCAGCAAGCCAACGAGGATTCAACGCTGGAAGTTCGAGGCCGTGCGGCGGGCCATTTTGGAGGTGCTGCCTGTCGAACCGCCCGGCGTACCGTTTATGAGCACGCTGCCGGATCTTGTGGAGGCGGCGCTGACCCCGGAGGAACGTGCCTCGCTGGGTTCCGTGGGGTGGTACACCACGACCGTCAAGCTGGAGCTGGAGGTTCGGGGCGAGATCGCACGCGTGCCGGGCGTCTCACCCCAACATCTGGTACGGGTAACCGGCCAGGGTAACAGTTAGTCGCTGCGACGCGTCCTGTACACTGGTGCAGCATCGCAAGAGGGCTCCGTTAACGTGCTACGGCGCACCTGCCATATCGGGGCGCGTCGCGCGGTACCCGGTACTATACGGAAAGATGCTTACACCTCGATGCCGAACACCTCGCGCACCACATACCCGATGGCAAAGCTCAGCACCGCAACCCCCAGGCTGATCCCCGCCATCTGCACAAAGCGCTTGCGAAAGGGTACATCCATCGCCACGCTAACATAGTAAGTGTATCCCAGCACCACGAGCATGGCCACAACGAGAGTCATCCCCAGGGCGACCAGATAGTGGCCAGAGACGAGATAGGGCAGGATGAGCAGCAAAACCGTCACGACATAAGCGACACCGGTGTAGAGGCTGGCTCGTTTGGGATCCCGTCCGTCTGTCTCAGACTGGGTTGAGAGGTACTCGGAGGCCGCCATGGAGAGCGAGGCGCTCAGTCCCACGATGAGCCCCGTGGTCGCGATCAGCCGGGTGTTCTGCAGCGCCAGGGTCAAGCCCGCCAGTGTCCCCGTGAGTTCCACCAGGGCATCGCTCAAACCGAGGACAACAGAACCCACGTAGCGGAGTCCCTCTTCATCGAGCATTCTCAGCAGCGCCTGTTCATGCTCATCCTCTGCGTCCACGAGATGCCGCGCCTCTGGCAGTTCCATTGAGACCGCATCGTACAGATCCTGTGCTGAGCGCTCGCCATTCTCCATCAGCTTGATGGCAAAGGTAAACCCGAGGACACGGCTGAGCAGCACATATTGCCAGGCTTTGAAGCGGTCCGGCTCGACATCTACCCCCGTATGCTGCTTCCAGAAGATGTTGTGGTTCAGTTCGTCCTGGGCGATCTGTTCCAGCACACGGCCGTTTTCGGTGTCACCCAGCCTCTCGGCCAGGCGATGGTAGATCAGGTACTCTGTCCGCTCGTTACGTTGCGCTTGCAGGATCATGCTGCGCGTGCGATCTGACAGGTTATCCGTCACGACGTCTCCACTCCAACAGGGGCTGACTCTTGTTCTCCCAAGCAAGCCATGACCAGACTATTCCATGACTCATAGGCCGCCGTCCCGCTTGACGCAAGTGTGTGCCACGCCGTCGGGGCCCACCCGGCCACGTTCGGCACGTACCGGTCCTTTGCCCGCGTCGGCGGCTCCCTACGCCGATCGAAGAGCCGGCTACGATACAGGCGGCCACCAGAGCGCAAACCATAGCAGTTCGCCGTCAGAGTCATTGCGGACAGTGTGCCAGGCATTGCTGGGAATCTCCACGACGAGCCCTGGCGATACAGGGCTCTCTTCGTCGCCGACGATGACCATGCCGGTGCCGCTGTGGAAAAAGTAGATCTCGGCATTGGCGTGGCTGTGGCCTTCCATGGTACAACCTGGCTGAAGATGGCCCCAGGCATGTTGAAAAGGTGCCTTCATTCCAGATGGCAGAACATCCATCGCGAGAATGGTGCCGTTGTGGCTTGGATAGGCATTGGCGGGATCGAAACGGCTTACGTTCACGGTGCCTCCTGCGTACTCTCGATTGCTGTCGTTCGGATTATCGGCTACCGCGATGCGTCGTCAAGCGTCCGGGGTGCGCGCGCAATGAGAGTCTCAGCCAGCCTTTGACGCACCAGCAACGCTCGTCCGGCCTGACTGCTCACAGCCCTGTCTCCGGTGGATTTCGCCCTCCCGACTGCCTAACTCGTGGCGGAATCGACCAACTAGCTCGGCACTCTCTTCCGAATTCCCCGATTTCGCATTGACATTCTATTTTGCTCCAAGTACACTGGGGCCATAGTGAGCGGCCACAAGGTCCTCGCTGACAAGAACAGCAACAGGGGCGCACCGTCGTGCCCCGCCAGCGACCATCGAAGGGAGGTGTGCGGATTTCGAGACCGATGATGTTCAAGGGATCTGCCCCACGGGAGGACGGTTTTGGCTTTATGCCCGAGAGCCAGTACAAGTGCCTGGCGATCGACCGAAGAGTTCTGCCTCCGTGGCGAGCGCACCACTGTTTTGAGATATAAGGAGATTCGATGGCCGGTGTAACGTACGATCATGTATACAAGCAGTTCGGCGACGTAGTCGCGGTCAATGACCTAACGATTGAGATCGCCGACAAAGAGTTTCTCGTATTCGTCGGCCCCTCCGGCTGCGGCAAGACCACCTCGTTGCGTCTGCTCGCGGGTCTTGAGGAGATCACCTCTGGGAACATCTACATCGGCGACAATCTCGTCAACGATGTAGCACCCAAGGACCGGAACATCGCCATGGTGTTCCAGAGCTATGCCCTGTACCCGCACATGAGCGTCTATGACAATATGGCCTTTGGCCTAAAGCTGCGCAAGACGCCCAAGGCGGAGATCGACAGCCGTGTGAACGAGTCCGCGCGAATCCTGGGCATCCAGGAACTGCTCGACCGCAAGCCCAAGGCGCTCTCCGGCGGTCAGCGGCAGCGCGTGGCGCTGGGCCGCGCCATCGTCCGCGACCCGGCCGTTTTCCTGATGGATGAGCCGCTCTCCAACCTGGACGCCAAGCTGCGCGTCGCGACGCGTGCAGAGCTGAGCAAGCTGCACCAGCGGCTGGAGACCACTTTCATCTATGTGACCCACGACCAGATGGAGGCCATGACCATGGGCACGCGCATCGTGGTGATGCGCGATGGCATCCTGCAGCAGGTTGACACGCCGCAGACGCTGTACAACTATCCGAACAACGTCTTTGTCGCCGGATTTATCGGCAGCCCCGCGATGAACTTTTTCGATGCCACCCTCACAGGTGACTCGAACAAAATGTATCTGGACACCGGAACGTTTCGCGTCGAACTGCCGACCGAGCGGCGAGACTCACTCTTGGACCACCTCGGACGCGAAGTCGTTTTTGGCATCCGCCCCGAGGACATCCACGACCCACAATATGCTCCGCCCAGCATCACTGGTGCGCCGGTTGACTGCAGTGTGGATGTCACCGAGTTGATGGGCAACGAGGTATTCGTCTACCTCCTGTCTGGAGCCAAGAGCTTTATCGCACGTGTAGACCCGCGCACTTCGATTCGGGTCGGCAATCAGGTGCAGGTGCTGTTCAACATGGACAACATGCACGTCTTTGATCGCGACACGGAACAGGCGATCCGCTGAACTAGCCGCACACATGGGGCGCGTCCGGTGCTATTGGGCACCGGACGCGCTTCTTCATGTCAATGGGGCGCGCTCTACCGGCGGCGGATGTAGAACAGCAACTCCAGCAGTACGACAATTGCAAACAATACGATCCCGCGCTCGGGCGGAAGCATCCGGATCAGATGCAATGCCATCATCACGCCGCTGACCAGTCCCAGCAGCATCCCCTGACGCAGCGAGCGGTTCATGTCGCCACCGCTCCCCAGGGACGGCGCAAAACGGGCGTTGAGCGCATAGGACAGCGGCACCGACGTGCAGACGACGCCGCAGGCGAACATCACCACAAAGATCAGCTGATTCATGAGCACGGGTGGCTGTCGCTGCATAAACGTCAGCAACGCCGCCCATGTCAGGAGGGCCAGAACCACCAGAACGATGATCAGCAGTCGATTACGCACTGCGCGGGCTCCTTGCTCGCCAGATTCGCGGCAGGCCTAGATCGCTGACCAGGCAGCGCGCCAGGTACGCTTGGTCTGCGCCCAGACCAGCTCGGACTGCTCAGGCGCCTGAGGCTTGACCTCAATCCCAACCCAGGGCTTGGGCCCCTTGTTCTTCTTATCCAGATACCCGATCTTGAACAGCGTCTGGAGGAACTCGATCAACTCAGGCACATCGTTGGCGCTGTTGGGATAGCCAAAGCGCGGGTGAAGATCGCCATAGCCAGGCATGCCAGGAATCGTGACGGCGTTGCCGACATGGATGTGCACCAGATAGGGCTGCAGCGTGGTGAGCGCTTCGCGGGCGCTCTCCCTGAGCAGCGGCATATGGCTCAAGTCGTAGAGCAGGCCAAAGCTCGGAAAGTCCTGCCGCATGCGCTCGGCGAACGCAGCCGAGAGATCCGACGGACCGAGCAGTGATTTCTTGTCCACATCGCGATCAAAAGTCTCGACTGCCAATGCCAGGCCTTTGTCATCTGCATAGGCGCAGAGCGTCCGCAACGAATCGGCCAGAGCGTCCAGTGCGCGAGGGCGGTCGGCATCGCCGGGGTCGGGACCGGTGAGGAATGACATCCGGGCGCAGCCCATCTCAGCGGCCTCGTCCACGCAAGCCTTGATCAGATCCACCGCCTTGAGGCGGCCCGCCTCGTCAAGATCATTCAGGCTGAGTCCTGTGGACAGCAATGCCGGCTGCGCACCAAAACCAATCTTGAGACCGCTCTGGGTGGCGATGCTGCGCACAGTGGCGCGATCCTCGGGGCTCGTAATACGGGTGATCTCTACGCCACCGAGAAAGTCATCGAGGGCCAGTTTCTCCATCGTCTCTGCGATGGGCCCGCCACCGGCCTGTGTCTCGGGGAATAACATAAAGTGAACCACACTCAGGGTGAGAATGGACTCCCACGATCGTTTCATCGGATTGCCTCCTGTCAGTAGTGATGTCCAGAGTCTACCACGGGCCTGCGCCCCTGTCTACCGTTCAGAAGCATTGCCGGTGCCAAGCACTGTCTCATACCCGCTAATGGGGGGACGCGTCATCAGGCGAACACCATAGACTCGGTCAGCAGTGGATCGTGCATGACGCCGACGAACAAAAGCACCCCGGTCAGCTCGTCCTGGATAGCGTACAGGAACGGCCGATCTGCCACAAAGTTGAATGGCACAGCAGGGACGGCTGCCAAAGCTCGCATTGCCCCTGAGGTTACGGCGGCGGCTTTGGTACCTTCTTCGTTGACCTCCACAAAGCTCTTGTGCCGCACCTGGCTGATCCAGGTGGGCACGTCCAGTTCATGGATGCGATCGAACTGCGCAGTCGCCGGGCTCAAGGCGATGGCCATCCCCATGGCACTCAGTGGCTCGTTCAGCGTGCTCTCAAAGGCCACTTTGAATCGCGGGATTACGACCGTCCCCTCCGCCCGGAGGAGGGATGTGCCAATGTTGGACCATGCCCTGGCGTCCAGACGGGCGGCCCATCGATCGAGGCCGCGCCCCCTGGCAGGAACCACAACAATCATACTCAAGCGATCCCCGTTATAGGGCAGTCGAACGGCCTGATAGTCGCGACCGGCAGCGTGACGGTAGCTGCCACGGCGGCTCATCAGGGGCGCCTCAACGGCAGTTTCATCTGCTCGGGTGAATGGTAACTCACGCGTGGCTGACGGGTCGAAGGGGTCGGACCAGGCACCCTTAAAGTAGACAGCATTGATCAGAAAGAGGATCGCCTGTGGATCGATCGGTGGAGCGATAATCTCCTTGATCCGTTCGCGCGTCTGTTCTGCGACCCAGGCGTTGATCGTGTCAGCAGCGTCTGCAGCTCTCAAGTCGAGCGATGATACGTGCGCCTGGTAGTGCGCACGGACAGCCTCCAGATAGTCCTGGCGAAAGGGCAAGCCTTGCCGCAACCAGAGCGAATTCGCCACAGCGAGCTCCGCACCAACACTGTCGCCGTGCAGGTCGTGCACAAGCCCGCTCAAGCCTTTGTTGGCGGCGTCTATGCCCCATCCATCCATGTGGAGCGTCTTGAGGATCGCCGCCAGTGTCTTTCCCGAAGCACCATTGGCGGCCATGCCCAGCGCCAGTGCAATGCTCAGGGGCGAGACAAACACATTGGTGGGATCCATCGCCGCAGCGCACAATTGTTGCACAAGGTCCAGTCCCATGCCATTGATAGCAGCCACAAGATCGCGATCCACGTTCTCCTCCTCGCCAGCCACGGGTTCGAACCGCGCGACCGCTGGCAGCACAGACAGACGGGCGACGCGCGCTGACGCACGCTCATGCGTATCAGCCACCGAATTCACACGTGAGGTGTGCGGGGCGCAACCCGAGAGCACCAAGGCTCAGAACAAGTATAGCGCAACCGAGTCCGCGGTTCACCATGACAACTTAGTTCGTGAGATCCACAGGCACACACACTCCTGCAAATGCCTGCGTTTCACGTGGGCTCTGGCGGACAGGCCGACTGTGTACCGTCAGCGACGTTGACACAACCCTGCGCACGCCCTATACTCGCGACGATTTGACGCGTGGTACGAGGAGGTCAGTTGCATGGGCATCGATGTGCGTATCATTCCAGATGGATCGATCACTTCTGTCCAGGGCTTTGAGGCTGCCGGCGTTGCCGCGGGCATCAAGGCATCGGGCACACTAGATCTGGCCCTGGTTCGCTCGATCAAGCCCTGTGTGGGCGCGGCCGTCTTTACGACCAATCTCTTCAAGGCCGCCCCGGTGGTCTACGATCAGCAAGCCATCCTCAGCAACCCGACGGCCCAGCGGGGGGTAGTGATCAACAGCGGCTGCGCCAACGCGTGCACGGGAGAGCCCGGACTGCGCGATGCCGAGGGTATGGCCGCTGCCATGGCGCAGTTGCTCGGCGGCGCTACCCAGGGCTATATGGTGATGTCCACCGGTGTAATCGGCCAGATGTTGCCGATGGACCGCGTGCTGGATGGGATTGCGCGAGGCGCCGAGGCGCTCTCGAAGGACGTAGAAAGCGGCCACCGGGCAGCGCGGGCGATCATGACCACCGACACCGTGCCCAAGGAAGTAGCCGTCTCGGTGCAATCAGAAGGGGTCGAGTTCATCATCGCGGGGATGGCCAAGGGTGCCGGCATGATCAGCCCAAACATGGCCACGCTGCTCGTGACGATCACCACGGACGCGCGCATTGCGGCTATGCCTGCCCACGCCGCTCTCGTCGAGGCGGTGGGCGAGAGCCTCAACATGATCACCATCGATGGCGACATGAGCACGAACGATACCGCGGTGCTTCTGGCTAACGGACTCGCGCGCATGCCCGAGGTCTCGGACGCGGCGTCGCCTCTCTATGACGCATTCCTCGAGGGGCTTAAGCAGGTGACTGTATCACTGGCCAAGGGACTGGTAATGGATGGCGAGGGCGCCACGCGGTTCATCGAGGTCGCCGTGACCGGCGCAAAGAACCGCCCGGAGGCGCGTCAGGTCGCGATGTCGGTCGCCAAATCGGTTCTGTTCAAGACCGCCATCTATGGTCAGGATGCCAACTGGGGCAGAATCGTCTGTGCGGTTGGCTATGCCGGCGTGCCGCTGGATCCGAACGCCGTCCGCGTCTGGATGGGTGACTTGGAATTGGTACGTGATGGCGGTCCGTACCAGGTCGATGAGGAGCGTGCCAGTGACATTCTTGCCCGTCGTGAGATCCCTATCCGTATCGACCTGGGGCAGGGAGAGGCCGGCGCAACCGTTTGGACCAGCGATCTCTCCCACGCCTATGTGGACATCAACGCCCACTACAGGACGTGAGGCAGCACAGATGTGACAAAAAGGGACCCGCAGTGGCGGGTCCCTTTTTCAATGCCATACTGCGTTAGTGCGCCGCGAGCCAGTCTCGCAGACGCCGCATAAAGGCGTCCCACTGATCGCGTTGCAGGTTGTGGCCCGCGTCCGGGATGTGCACCAGGGTACCCTGCTGCCAGATGCCGGTGGCCTGAACGGCCGCCTCCCACTGGGTATGCGATCCCAGATGCGGCTCTGCCACCATCAAGAGCATCGGGCACTCGATCGCGCCAAAGATCGTCTGCCAGGGCCGCTTGTCCTGCGCAAAAAACCGGGAATAGTCCGGAGACACCTGTAGCTTGCTCTCGGCCCAGGGGCCGCGCTCTTCCTCATGCCAGTTCGGGCTTTCGCGATCCAGTTGGGCCAGGAGTCCATCCATTCCCAACTCACGCATGTGGAGCACACCCTCGCGCGAACGGGCGATCCGCTCCTCGGCGTTCTCGGATGACCCACGGAAAGCTCCACCGTTCGAGATGAATCCCGAGTCCAAAACCACCAGGCTGCGGGCCAGTCCCGGATGATCCGCGACACAGTTGGACGATATCTCGCCGCCCATCGAGTGGCCCACCAGGTGCGGGCGGTCCAGTCCCAGTCCCGTAATCAGACCCGCCAGATCGTCTCCTGATTGGCGTGGGCCATAGTCACTCTCAGGCTTGTCCGAGAGGCCGTGGCCCCGGGCGTCTACCATGATGATATCGTACTCAGCCTCCAGGGCGCGCGCCGTGCGTGTCCAGCACAGCCCATTGTCGGTGGCGCCATGGGAGAGCACGACCGGGGTCTGCTCCGGATTGCCCGTGCGCCAGTAGTGCATGCGAATCCCGTTCGTGAACACATATCCGGATTGCCACTCACTCATTGTTTGTCCTCTGCCATTCTGTACATGATACTGCGCCAAATGCGCGCCGCGCTAGTGCGTCTGTAGCCAGGCGGTAAGTCGGGAGATGAACAGGTCGTACCTGTCACGCTGCAGGTTGTGGCCGGCACCGGGAATGTGCACCAGGCTACCCTCGCGCCAAATACCGGTTGCCTGGACAGCGGCCTCCCATTGGGTGTGCGAGCCGAGTTCGGGCTCTGCCACCATAAGCAGGATGGGACACGTGATGGCGCCGATGATTTCCTTCCAGGGCCGCTTGGCCTGGGAGAAAAAGCCGCCTACTTCCGGCGAGGCCTGGAGCTTGCTCTGCGCCCATGGTTCCCGTTCGTCAGGGTGCCAGTGGGGATTCTCCGCCTCGACCAGTCGCAACAGGCCCTCCATCCCGAGGCTGCGCATCTGCTCTGCGCGTTCGCGAAAGGCTGCCAGACGTTCACCGGTTTCATCGGCGCTGCTGGCCCAGGGCCCACTATTGCCGATAAAGGCCGAGTCCAGAATTACGAGACTGCGCGGCAGGTCGGGGTAGTTGGCTGCGCAGTTGGACGAGATCTCCCCGCCCATCGAATGTCCCACAAGATGGGGATGGTCGAGACCCAGGCCCTGGATCAGCCCGGCCAGATCCGCCGCGGACTGAAGAGGGCCATAGTCGGTCCCTGTCTTGTCCGACAGCCCGTGACCACGCGCATCGACCATGATTACGTCATAGTCGCCCTCCAGGGCGCGTGCCGCGCGCGTCCAGCAGAGGCCGTTGTCAGATCCGCCGTGTGAGAACACCACAGGCGTCTTGTTTCCCGCACCTGTCCGCCAATAATGCATACGAATGCCGTTGGTCTCTACAAATCCATCGTGCCAATCAGACATGGGCTGTACCTCCTGGCCATCAGTGTAGACATGGCCACACACACCGTCAACAACAAAAAAAGCGCCAGCCCTTGCGGCGCCATGCCGCAGGTGCTGACCGTTTGTGTTAACCGGCTACCGCGCCGGTCGATTCAGTTGTGGACAAATGCTACCAGGGCATATGGAACAGGTCTTCGTACTCGGTAGAGTTCAGGTCCCTGTCCACAAGCAGGACACCGACGACGACTTGCAGCGCGCGTCGGGCTGCGTTCGCTGCGGTGCCCGCAAAGCCACCGCGCTCCGAGCCACTATGTGTGAGCTCCACGTTCGTCTCCTTTCAGATAAGGGTCCGGAAAATCCCGAACGCCATCGATTAGCATACCATAGCCTGTGCACGGCTCCAAACCCCGCTGAATTGTTATATGTAGATTGTTCAAAGCACACTCTTCCGAAGTTGCCGCCGCGCCCCATTCGTTCCTCTGAGAAGCGTATGCTCCTCGCTGCAGGCTCGCTCTAAATGCCATGCCAGTTCGCCCTGCAATGCATGTCACGCACTAGCGAGTAGGAGCCAGAGTGTGCACGAGTTGATCAACTTCCGCCAGGTGCGAGCAATCGTCCAACATAAGGACCGTGCTATGTTCTTTGCCCAACCGCACCTTGGATAGCGACGCCGTATGCAAGACGGCGCGTGGTCCCCTGCCATCCGGCCAGGGCGACACGATAGAGAGCAACATGCGCAGCGAACCTCCGTGTGCAACGACGAGTATCTGTTCATGGTCAGGTAGTGCACGCATGTCCTCCACAAAGCCGGCTATGCGCGCCTGAACATCCTCTGGACGCTCCGCACCCGGAGGGAAGTACGTGGCCGGATCGGTACGCCACCCGGCGACGGCCTCCGGATACAGCTGGGCAAGATCCGATATCCTGCGGCCCTCCCAGCGACCATAGCCCACCTCACGTAAGCGCGCATCGGTACGGACTGGCAGACCATGATAGAGCGCAATCGCTCGTGCCGTATTTTGTGCGCGACTCAGGTCACTGGCGTAGATTTCATCGAGCGAGACCGTTGACAGGCGGGAGGCAACTGCAGACGCTTGAATGCGTCCCAACGTGTCCAGGGGCCGATCCGAATGACCCTGAAGTCTGCCGTCAGCGTTCCAATCCGTCTGTCCATGACGTACAAGGTATAGAGTGGGCAAGGTTTTTTCCTTTCATTCTACACTGGTTGCCCGCGTGTGCGGGCAGCGCGTGTTGGCCACCGCCACTCATGGCCGACCTGAAGGATTGTCAGACTACCACAGATCCCACAGTTCGTCGTCACAGGCAGCGCAGTACTCCAAATTCATGAGCGCAAGAGATCCAACAACAGCCAGCGCCTCACCGATGGCCGCTTTGAGACGCTCAAGGTAGCCTCGCGCCGTTGCTCTGCATGTTGGCATTCTACCCCCCTATTCCACCATCCAGCCGGTGTCTTCCGTGACCGGTCCACACACAGACAGAGTATCAGGGGAATGTCAACGGCAGAGGAACAGGTGGTTAACATATGGCAAAGGATCGGCCGGTTGTGCCCGAACAGTCTGCGGCCAAGCGAGCGCTGCGATCCGAGGGTGGAAGGTGACAAAGCAAGCGCGTTGCGTGTGATCAGGCCGTGCCCCGCAACATCACGATCATCTCCGCGAGCGCGCCGGGCCCGCCCACATTTCCGGGAAACACGACATAATCCAAATCTGGCCACAGTGACTCGGCGCCCGTGCGCCACACGGGGACGCCTGGAATCGCCTGCCCGCGCACCAGTGCCCGCCGAATGTTGAGAGCACCAGTCGCGATATCGGAGGAGGTGATACCACCCTTGGCGATCACCCAGGCCGGCCGCGTTGGCAGCCCCGCCACGAGTGCTACCAGCCCGGCGGAGATCCGTTGACCTGCGTCCAGGGAGCCCGCCACCCCAATGTGCTCGCGGCTTGTATAGACCAGTGCGTCGTAACCGCCAGCCATGGCACTGGCTGCCGTGTCGCGCGCGTGAGCCACAACCTCACTGGCGCCGGCGCCAAGCAGTGCGGCTGCATCCAACTCGATAGGCACCACATTCGGCAGGCGAGTCGCCTCCTCGATCTGGGCGGTAGTCCGTCCCACGAACGAGCCTGCCACCACCAGTCCCCCCGGCTGCTGGCGAAAATCGGATGCTGACAACAACGGGGCAGGCTCGAGACCGGCACGCACCCGCACAAAGGAGGCCGCTGTCCGGTAGAGGTACCGGTGACCCTGCAGCTCGCTGGCAAGAATCCCCGCCACCAGGACCTCCAGGTCGCGGTAGGAAACAGCGTTCACCACACAGGGCTGGGCGTTAGACAGCCGGCTCAAAAGAATCTCCACTTGCCGCGGGCCGCCATCGCGCAGGTCGCACAAAGAGATCGAGGCCACCTCTTCGGGGGACCACACCCCGCCGGATCTCGCCGACACCCACGCCCTGAGATCACTCTCCTGGTAGCCAAATACCGGATCACGAGCGAACTCGGTGTCTGCAGCTGGGACCAACCAGCCACCCTCATCGACATAATGCACGTCATCGATGGTGTAGCGGCCGCCCTCGAGGAAGAAGGGCACGACCAGAAGGCCGTCCACGGGCGCGTCCAGGCCCTCAATCAGTGCCTCGGTTTCGGTCCTATAGTGCCCGCGCAGGGTCGAGTCGCTCCGGCTGACGATCGCTACCTCCCGCCCTGTGATCTCCGATGCGGCCCGCAGCGCCGCGGCAATCTCCAGGTTGATCTCGCGCGCACGCTCAGCGGCGTAGGCCCGGGAGTTGGTCAGGATGTACACGACCGAATCCGGTTGCCGCAGTTCCTCCACCAGCGCATCCACCGGCCATTCAGTGAGCACGACGACATCGTGCACCGTTTGGGTCCCCGTGGGGTCATCGTCCAGGACAACGACTTTGGCCCCGCCATGGACATAGCGTTGAATCAGCGGCAGCAGAGAGACCCGCCACTCGGCGGGCAACTCTGGAAAGAGCGCATCTCGACGAACAGGCATAGTGACCTCGCTCCGTATCGGGCTAAAAGGCGATAAAAGTATCCACCGCGTCCGCCTCAACGAGGTGGTGACGGTCATTGATCCCCACTACAACACTACGCGTGGGCTGTAGATCGACGACGGACAGCGACGCGGTATCGACGCGTACCCGGCGGGAATATCCCTGTGGCACATGCAGCGCCACGCAGAGCAGGGCGCGGACCGACCCACCGTGCCCGACGACCACGATCTGTTCCTGCGGGCAACGTCGCAGATCATCCAACAAGGCGCCTACCCGCGCCGCAACGTCATCCACAGACTCGCCTCCGGTGGGGGCCACTCCCACTGGCTCTGTCATCCACTGTGAGACTGTATCCGGGTACAGCTCCTTGAGCTCATCCATCGTGCGGCCTTCCCACGCACCATAGTCCGCCTCACGCAGACGCGGATCGGGCTGGACGGTCAGATTGTGCCGTCGTGCGATGGCGCGCGCGGTATCCATGGCGCGGTCGAGATCAGAAGAGTAGATGGCATCGATACGCTCTGAGGAGAGGCGCTCGGCAACGGCCTCGGCTTGCTTGAGGCCCACATCCGTCAGATGGGATTGCGCGTGCCCCTGAATTCGGCCCAGAGAGTTCCAGTCGGTGATTCCGTGTCGTACAACAAAGAGACGTGGCAAAGTGGCCATCCTTTCGAGTCATGCTGCGCCCCATTATACGTAAGCAAGCCAAAAAGCCCACAGATGATCCTGGAGCGCGTGCGTTCGACAGTTTACGGAGGGGGCATCATGCTCGCAACATGAGCGTGCCGCTGCTCTAGAACTCGATACCACGTCGCGCTCGGACACCCCGGTGGAAGGGATGCTTGATCTCCCGCATCTCTGTGACCAGGTCCGCAAAGGCGATCAACTCGGGTGAGGCACCTCGCCCGGTGATCACAAGATCCAGGTCGGGGGGGCGGTGTTCTCTCAGCCAGTCGATGACCTCTGTCGCCGGCAACCACCCATAGGTGACAGGGTAGGTGAACTCATCCAGGACGACCAAATCATAGTCTCCGCTGGCGATGATCTCCTGAGCCAGGCGCCAGCCGGCGAGCGCGCGGGCGCGATCGATCTCGAGATCGCTGGACCTGAAGGTGAATCCCGCCCCCATGGCATGCCAGGCTATGCCCAGCCGCTCAGCGGCGATCGTCTCGCCCCAACGCCCGCGCTCTTCCTTAATGAACTGGATGACGCAGGGACGGAGTCCATGGCCCCAGGCGCGCAACACCAACCCCAGGGCGGCGGTCGTCTTGCCTTTGCCGTCGCCCGTGTACAGCATCGTAAGCCCCGCTGAAACCGGAGCCAGCGGGGCTTTTGTCAGCTCGCGCTCAACGCCATCATCGTGCTGCATGCGAAAGTCAGTCAAACTCGCGTATGGCATCGATGGCGCCGCCCATGGCGGCATCTGTCTCCCGCTCGACAACGATATCGATCACCGCGGGACGGTTGGCGGCGACGGCGCGCTCGAGCGCGCCGCGAATCTCGCCAGGTTCAGTCACGCGCTCCGCCCAGGCGCCAAAGCCCTCGGCCACCCTGCAAAAGTCGATGCCGCGCTCGCCATAGGTCAGATCGACGCCGTACTCGTATTCATAGGCGTAGCGCTGGTTCTGCCGGATGAGGCTCAGGTAACCGTTGTTCACAATGACGACGACCACCGGGATGTTGTACTGGCAGGCCATCCCAAGCTCTTCAATCGTAAAGCCAAAGCCGCCATCGCCCACCACGGCGACAGCCGTGCAGTCGGGGCGCGCCACCCGAGCGCCAAGTGCCGCCGGCAGATCATAGCCCAGCGTCCCGGCGCCGCCAGAGGGCAGGTACTGGGCTGGCCGATCGATCTGTTGGAACTGGCCCGACCAGATCTGCGTAAGGCCACAGCCCGTCGTGAACATCGTGTCGGACCCGAAGAAAGCGTTCAACTCGTGATACACCCGCTGTGGTTTGATCGGCACCGAGTCAAAGTCGGTGCGGCGCTCGAGTATCTTGCGATCCTCAGGTATGCGCTGGACGCGCTCGGTGGGGGGCAAGGGCGCCGTGCGACGGCGAGCGGCCTCCAAGAGGGCCTCGAGAGCAAGGCGCGCATCAGCCACGATGCCCAGCTCGGTCGGGACGATGCGGCCAATGTGCTCCGGCTCGACGTTGATGTGGATGAACCGGCGGTCCGCGACATAGGCGCCGAGCGCCCCTGTGTGACGGTCGTTGAAGCGGTTGCCGATGGCCAGCACCACGTCCGACCCCAGGAAGAACCGGTTGCCAAAGGGCTGTCCCACCTGAATGCCGATATGGCCGACATGCAGCGGATGCTGCGCCGGTATCCCACCGGTGGCCATATAGGTAGTGACCACGGGGAGCGAGAGGTGCTCCGCCAGGGCCACGCAGGCCTCGGTGGCATGGGCGATCAGCACGCCACCGCCCATGATCATGATCGGGTTCTCCGCCTCAAGCAGCATGTCCAAGGCGCGGTCGATCAGCGCCGGATCGGGTGGCTGCTTGACGACCGGTATCGGGCCATCCTTCTCAGCGTCATAGACGACATCGGCCATCTGCACGTCCAAGGGAAGATCGACCAGCACCGGTCCCGGCCGTCCTTCGCGCGCCGTCCAGAATGCCTTGCGCATGATGCTGGCCGCCTGTGAAGGCTCCGTGATGCACCAGGCTCCCTTGCACACCGGTTTGGCGATACTGACGATATCCACGGCCTGAAAGGCCTCCTTGCCCAACTGGTTGCGAGCGTTCTGACCGGTGATCGCGATCAGCGGGATCGAGTCGATCTGGGCCGTATACAGCCCGGTCACAAAGTTGGTAGCGGCCGGACCGGACGTGCATATCGCCAGCCCCATCTGCTCGCAGCCGGTAGCGCGGGAATAACCATCGGCAGCGTGCAGCGCTCCCTCTTCATGCCGCGCCGTATAGTGCTTGATGAGCCTGGATGTGCCCAGATACTCGTACACCGGGTTGATGGCAGCGCCGGGAATTCCAAAGGCAGCCCGGATCCCCTCGTCCTCCAGGATGCGAACGACTAACTCTGCAACACGCATGGCTCTTATCCTCCAAAGTGTAGATACTCGCTTCAGTAAGCCTGACGGTAGATCTCCCGCGCCGCCTCCAGGGTCATGACGCGCGGGTTGTTGTTCAGCAGACGGGTAACCTGCATGGCGGCCTCCGCCATGGGCTCGATGGCGCTCTCTGGGACGCCCAGATCACGCATACGAGAGACAATACCGATATCGCGACACAGGCGCTCCACGGCGCCTATAGACTGCTCCGCTGCCTCTCGCGCCGAGAGATTCCCTGTCCTGACGCCCAGCGCAAGCGCGATCTGTGCGTACCTTGCCTCACTGCTCAGCAGGTTGTAGCGCATCACATAGGGCAAGAACAGCGAGTTGGCCACGCCATGGGGGACATTGTACAGGCCCCCCAGCGGATAGGCCAACGCGTGGACGGCTCCGGTGTTGACGGGTCCAAGACACATACCCCCCAACATGCTTGCCATCGACATAAAGTATCGCGCCTCAGCGTCTTCGCCACGGGCCACGGCCCTGGGCAGATACTGGCCAATGAGTTCGATCGCTTTGATCGCCAGGATATCGATCAGAGGATGCGCAAACCTGTTGGTGTAGGCCTCGATGGCATGGGTAAGGGCATCCACGCCAGTGTAGGCAGTGATGTGCGGCGGAAGGCTGGCGGTGAGGTCCGGATCGACGAGGGCAATATCGGCATACAAACGCCGGCTGACGATGCCTTTCTTGAGATGGGCCTGTGTATCGGACAGTATCGCGATGGGAGAGACTTCACTGCCCGTGCCCGCCGTTGTCGGAATGAGCACCTTTGGCAATCCGGCCCGAGGAATCATGTCAATACCGACGTAATCGACGACAGAGCCGTCGTTTGTGAGCATGACAGACGTCGCCTTGGCGATGTCCAGCGCGCTGCCGCCACCGAGGCCGATCAGACCGTCGCACTGGCCGGCCCGTGCCGCAGCAACACACGCCTGGACAATCTCTACGCGCGGGTCGGGCTCAACACCGTCAAACAGAACATGCGAGATCTGTCCGTCGTCGAGCAGTCGCTCTACCTGTGCAGGGATGCCCGTGTTAGCCAGCCCCCGATCTGTGACGATCAGTGGGTGCCGCACGCCAAGCTGTGCAAGCGCAGCCGGCAATTGCGCGAGAGCGCCACGCCCGAACACCAGGCGCCCGCTCAGCTGCATTTCCAGTACTCTGTCCACAGGCTTTTCCCCCTCTATGGTCCGGCCAGCTGCGATCGCATTCCATCGTTACGTGGCTCAGTCTAGTGCACAGCGTCGCCCTCGTCCAGCCTTCCAGCCACTGGCCAGGGAGAATGAGGCTACGGCCATAGCTGTTCGCTGGCAGTGCTCACGCGCCCGGGCGGCGTGCACGGGGCGATCCGTCTGGACTGGGGAGATTTCCGCGCAAACATTGCGCATTTCGAGAGAATATGCTACATATATTGCACAGCGGAACGCTCTGCTGTCCTCAACTGAAGCCAAACCAGTGAGGCGTATCCAATCGTGCGAGGAGGCAAAGGATGAAGTGGTCTGTACGGCTGGCAATGGTGCTCGTGATTGCAGCAGTCTGCGTTGCAGCGGTCGGGTGTGGTGAGAAAGATACCACTGGCCTGGTTGCCGGCCAGCGCGTATCTGCCAAAGAGGCCTGGGATATCATTGAGCCCGTCGCGCTCAAGTGGAAGGCCGAATCGCAGATCATTACCTGTCGGCCGCCCTCACGACCTGGCAAGGAAGACGTAGGCGTGGATGGCCTGTCCTCCGCGTGGCGCTTTATTGTCGCTCCGGTGGGCGACGGCAACCAGGCGTTCTTTAGCCTCGATACGACCGCGGCGCCCATCAAGCCCAACCGGTCCGATCAGGTCCGCCCCGCCGCCAAAGCCAGCCTGGACCCAGCTGACTGGACGGTAGACAGCCCACAGGCCATGGAGATCGCTTTGGCCAATGGTCTTCAGGACTTTATCGACGGGCACTCTGCCTTCCAGGTCAAAACCATGGGTTTTGAGATCAACGTGACGCCTGAGGATGGCGCTTTCTGGATCCTGACCGCCAAAGATGGCGCCGACACATTGATCATTAGGATCAGCGCGGTCGACGGGTCGCTCCTCCCCTAGGCCAAACCCGATGCAAACACAGGCGCTGTGTGGCAACGCTCACGACCAGCCGCACAGCGCCTCTACGTATGCCGCCGAGCCGTCACGATACCAGCCGTCCAACTGCTCGCGTTCCTTGAGCTGCTGGCCCCGCATGCTCGGAACGGCGAGGTAGACTCCTCGCCATTCTGGAAGCGCAGTCATGTCACCCCAGAGCTTTTCGTATTGCGCCACAGGGTAGACGTCCTCTTGCCCGTGCCCCCAGCGCTTTTTCACATCTTTGAGTGTGATGTACGTCGGCATCCGTCGAGCCATGTCTCGGATCGCCCTCTCCACGGCAGCCGCATCGTCGAGAGAGTCACGCTCCAGCCCGAACATCCCCAGTAGAGCATCTATCTGCAGCCAGAACGTGTTCGAGTTGTAATAGGTAAGGTCAAACTCCTGCTCCTCCCGCGGGATCGCCAGACCCTCCACGAGTCGCAGTCTCCCATCCACTCGCGCCAACCCACCGCCGCGATCATGGACGCGCCGCGGCACGACCTCCACAGCAAACGGAGCCTGTCGTGCGAGGAGGTAGCCGATGAGAGACGGGTCCAGCGAAGCACCCAGAGTATCGATGTTGTGTACCATCAGGTATTGCAGCCGAGGGTTGTCGCGTAGCAGCTGCCTCAATACGCCACTGCGAAAGAGATTCGGCACTTCATACCAGTGCCCAACAGGGTTAATACACTGCACAGGTATGTTGTCGGTATAGTCACTGCCCTCGCCCATGCCCTGCGCCCAGGCAATCAGCGCAGCGTTCAGACTCTCGCGCATCTTTTGTGCCTGCTCGTCCAGGAGCTGCTGCGAGAGTTCTTCCCAGGCAAAACGCAGATCCCGCTCCATCGGCACCATGCGCAGACCAATGGCGCGCCCCTGACTCTGGTACAGCGGACCCGAGTAACCATAGTTCTGTTGCTCAGCCATCGACGCGGCGATGGGTTGGTGTGTCAGATAGCTGGTCGTGATCACGTGGGGCACCTGCGTCCCACACTGAAGGGCGGTCTGAGCGCTCTTGGCCAGATGGACCTCGAGGAAGGTTCGGTGCCGCCCGCCAAGCCGCGCGAACGGATTAATCGCCTTGACAACGCCGGCTCCCTGCGTCCAGCGGCTGCCCACGCCACCTGCCAGGGTGACCACAGCAACTGCGCCGTCAGAGAGTGCCTCCATACCCCGCCCGAACATCTCCGCGTTATCTGCAGGAACTACTGCCACGTCGCCGGGGTCCACATCACGAATGTCGCTGGTAAGTGGCAAGCGATTCTGCGCCAGCCCGATCTGGCCTGCGCGAAGATCGCGCCGGATCTGCTCGTGCTCCTCCCGGCTAAAGCCGTGATCGTGCAGCAGCAGCTCCAGGTCGTCCTGTCCCGCGCTGGCCGCTTCACCTTGCGGCAGAAGCGCGTCCAGCAGTAGGCCGACAGCAGGCAAGAAATCCGTTCGGGTACGTACGGCCCGCGAGAACAGATCGAGTTCTGCTCTCCTTCCATCGGAAAGCGCATGTCTGCTCTGCCGGATCAAGGCAGGAACCGCGAGGGCATAGTACGGACCGGGCAAAAGGGCTTGTTCGCCCTCTAGAAACGCCGCGCAACTACCTCTTTCGTTGATGGCAAAGTCATACACTACCGGGTCCATGGCGAACGGCAGCGCACTCTCGAGACGGCGCTTTTCTGTGCACATGACGTCCAGCAGTTGGTCCTGGGCATGCTCGCGTGCCTCCGGGGCAACCATAAAGCCCATACCTCCGCCTGACATCCCCCCCAGCATCCAAAAGCCCCAGTAGGCATCACCCAGCGTTTGTCGCGCTCGCTCTATGATGGACTCGACGAACAGGTTGGTCGCCCAGGGAATGATGGTCGTCAATGGCCCGTAAAAGTTGCGTGTCGTTGCGCGCGCAAGGTCGGGCACTGACCCGGCCTTCAGAATGGCCAGCACACTATCCAGTATCTGACCCGCCTCCTGACGCGCAGCCCACTCGGCGGGAGCGCGTAAGAGATAGCGCTCGGTTACCATCTCCAGTATCGGGCCCACATTCTGGGCCATGCCACCATGGACGAGCACCAGACTGTCCTGCAAAGCCTGACGCATCTCGGGGCGCACCTGATCGCGCCCCAGCAGAACGTGCTCTGGCAACAAACGACCACGACTGGAGCCCCACTCGGGGTCGCCAGACGCCGCCGCGACGCCATGAATCAGCTTGATCCCCGGCCAGACGCCGCCCGAATCTTGCCAACCGCCGCCCGATCCCGCCAGCCACTCGCCCAGAATGGCCCGGGCCGCCACCTGCCGCCGCTCGTCCTCCCGAAGCGGGCCTGACAGACTGTATATCTGTCCCGTGGCGCGCATCAGTGCGGCGATCAGCGCCGCGAGTAGCGTGGTGCTGACAGCCAGACGCGAGCCCTTGGGGATGCCCCGAACGTAGCTCACGACCTCCAATCCGTACCCGGGGCCGACGACCCTCTCCAGCAGGTCCGCCAGCGCCTGAGCGCCACCCTCAATCCCGGGCGGTACAATGCCGGAGGCGATCACCGCCGCCTTGAGCAGGCCGAGATAGTCCCGCGCATAGTCAAATACCTCGCCGATCGTATTGATCTCCGCCTGCGCGCCAAGATCGATACTGGCGAGACGCAACACGGGCTCATCGATCACGCGCACATAGGCTGAGACCGGAGGCTGCGGCGTGGGATCTCGACCCCGAACGGCCAGATCGATGGACACATTGATCACCCGAGCCCCCTCGGGATAGTCCATGCCGAGGAAGA
>CAZMAI010000011.1:0-33840 GCA_964564195.1 uncultured Anaerolineales bacterium
GTGATCACGGTACCGCTCTGCGCGTACGTATAGCGCCCGTTCCGGATCGCCCGCTGCCGGGTGACGCGGTGCAGTGTTGAGACAACCTCTGTGACCTTCATTGGCACCTCCTGCTCTCTGGTGATTGGTCTCCAGAGCATTATACCGGACAGTGCCTGTCCGTCCAGGCCTTGAGCCTGTCTTGACAACGCTGTCGTGCAACCGATAATGGGGCCGTATCATCGGAGGGGCACCTATGAAAACCACATTACTCACAGATATTGTCTACGAGCCCGATGTACAAGCTCTGTCTCGCCAGTTGCGCGTCAAGAACGCCCGAGATCTGTCCGATCTGACGCGTCTGGCAGGGGAGGCTGGCACGATCGCCCGGCCCAAGGCCGCCTATCGCGCGGTCTATCTGCAAGAACTCGGCGACGATACTGTTCGCATCGATGAGACTACCTTCTCCAGTCGTGTGTTGGCCGTCAATCTCAAAGACACCCACCGCGTGTTCCTGTACATGGCCACTTGCGGCACGGAACTGAACGACTGGGCGCACAATGTGACCGACATGGTGCACCAGTTCTGGGCGGAGGAGATCAAGGTGCGCGCGCTGCGGGCCGCCGTGCAGGCACTCAATGCGGACATCGATCGTGTCTATACACCCGGCAAGACTTCGGTGATGAATCCCGGATCGCTGGCCGACTGGCCCCTGGCGCAGCAGCGCCCCTTTTTCGTGCTGATGGCCGAGGCTGCCGGTGCGCTGGGGGTCACGCTCAGCGACAGTTGTCTGATGACGCCCAACAAGTCGGTTACGGGCATCCGCTTTCCCCTGGAGGGCCGCTTTGAGTCCTGCCAGCTCTGTCCGATGCCCGAGTGCCCCGGGCGCCGCGCGCCCTATGACGCCGACCTGTATGCGCAGCGCTTCAGCCAGGAGACGGGCTGATGCTGGGTGCTGCCCGCCGAACTGAGCCAGAGCTGCGCACGCCCGAGGCCGTTGAGAGTTATGTGCAGCACAACCTGCGCTGGAACATGGGTGCCGGGATCATCGACGCGGTGTTTTTTGCCCTGGCGATGGCTGTCATCTCCAACGAGACGGTCATCCCGCTGCTGCTGACGCGACTCGGGGCATCGTCAGTCATCCTGGGCGTGATCACCGCTCTGGCGAATCTGGGCATTCTGCTGCCCCAGTTGTTCGGCGCCGGCATCTCCCAGGAGCGCCCATACAAAAAGCCCATTACCATGCTCTTTGGGCTGGGCGAGCGCCTGCCTTTTCTGCTCATCGGCTTGGCTGTCTGGTTGTGGGGAGGGACGGCCCCGGCGTTCGCGCTTGGGGCGTATGTTGTCCTGCGCGTGGTCTCCTCCCTATCAGTCGGTACGATCATCCCCGCCTGGTACACGCTCATCGGAAAAACGATCCCCACGCGCCGTCGGGGTCTCTTTTTTGGGCTGGGGAGAGGCTCGGGCGCGCTGCTGGGCGTAGGTGGTGCATTACTCGCGGGCTACCTGTTGGACAGCCGGGGCTATCCTCGGGGCTATGCCCTGTGCTTTGTGATCGCCTGGGTCTCGATGATGGTCTCCTGGCTGGGCCTGACGATCACGCGCGAGCCACCGGATCTGGCCGTCAAGCCGCGCACGCCGATGCGGACCTACTTTCAAGAGTTGCCGGCCATCCTTAGTGGGAACCGCAACTATGCCCGTTTCGTCGTGGCACGCTGCGTCACCGTGCTCGGCACCATGGCGCTGAGCTTTTTCATCGTCTATGGCTCGCGGCGTTTTGCGCTCACCGGCGCGCAGGTGGGCGGCCTGACGGCGACCATCGCGACCACGCAGGCGGTCCTCTACCTGGTGTGGGGCCTCATTGCTGACCGCTTTGGCCACAAGCGCGTACTCTGCATTGGCGCCGCCTGCATGGCCTGCGCCGGACTGATGGCGCGGTGGACGCCGGACGTGGGCGGGCTCTTTGTCGCCTTTGCGCTGATGGGGGCCGCCGTCTCCGCCGAGATGATCTCGAGTTCGAGTATCGTGCTGGAGTTTGCGCCCGCCGATGAGCAGCCCACCTATGTGGGGCTCTCCAACACGCTGGTGGCGCCCTTTCGCACAGTGGCACCCATCCTGGGGGGGACACTGGCGGGCGCGCTGGGGTATGGTGGGCTGTTCCTGATCGCCGCGCTCGTGTCCGCTGCGGGCGCTGCTACCATGGCGCTGGCGGTGCACGAGCCGCGCACGCACCAGGTCCATCTCACGTGACAGTGCTCTCATACGCTTACCAGAGGAGGCGTCTTGAGTTTTAGCAACGATCCTGTCGCAGTTCGGCTGCGTACCCCTGAAGCCGTTGGGGAGTACGTGCAGCGGAATCTGCGCTGGAACATGGGTGCAGGCATAGTCGACGCGATCTTTGTGATGCTGGCCATGCAGATCGTCTCGGCCGAGACGGTCATCCCCCTGCTGATCACCCGTCTCGGTGCGTCGACGGTCGTGCTGGGTGCTGTGATGGCTATAAACAGCGTGGTGACCTTTTTGCCGCAGTTATTTGCGGCGGGAGTCATCGAGGAGCGTACCTTTAAAGAGCCCGTCAGTGTGGTGGGCAGCGGCATCGACCGGCTGGGCTACCTCGCCATCGGTGTCGCGGTGTGGCTCTGGGGGGTCAGCGCACCGCACCTGGCGCTGGCTGCCTTTATCCTCTTTCGAGCCGTCAATGGCTCTGCCCTGGGCTTTTCTGTTCCTGCCTGGCTTACGCTGATAGGCAAGACCATCCCGACCCGTCGCAGGGGGATCTTCTTGGGGATCGGCCGCGGCATCGGCTCCGTTCTGGGAGCAGGCGGCGCGCTAGTGGCCGGGCACCTGCTGGACACACAGCCCTTTCCGCGCAACTTTGCACTGTGCTTCTTCCTGGCCTTTGGTGCCTTTGTTCTTTCATGGACAGGCCTGACCATCACCCGGGAGCCTCCTGACCTGCAAGTCCGGCCCCGTGCCCCGTTGCGCACTTACTTTGCGCGGCTGCCCGTCCTGCTCCGGCGAGACGCCAACTTTCGTGCCTTTCTCATCGCCCGGCCGGTGACCGCTCTCGGCAGCATGGCGATGACCTTTTACATCGTGTATGCCGCCAGCCGCTTTGGGCTATCGGGCGTTGCGGTGGGCGGGCTGACTGCCACCAATGCGCTTAGCCAGGGCCTCATGTACCTGGTGTGGGGGATCATCGCCGACCGCTTTGGACACAAGATCGTGCTCTGTCTGGGCGCCGCGGCGATGGCCATGGCGGCGCTGAGCGCGCTGGTGTCGGGGGCTTTGACCGGCATCTATATCGCTTTTGCACTCATGGGGGCTGCACTGGCTGCGGAGATGATCTCGGCCACCAGCATCCTGCTAGAGTTCGCGCCACCCGCGGAGCGTCCCACCTATATCGGGCTGTCGAACACTTTGGTGGCGCCCTTTCGCATCCTGGCGCCCATCATTGGGGGTGCTCTCGCCGCGGCCCTTGGGTACGGTCCGCTGTTTGCGGTGGCGGCCACGGTGTCGCTGGTGGGTGTGGGCCTCTTGACGCTGGGCGTCACCGAGCCGCGAACGGCGCCCTCCCCGGTTGGCTCGGAGTGACAAAGATGGAGCGATTCTTCACCTGGCGCGGAGCGCGGCTGCTGTCTACGCCGGACGCCGTCGCAGGGTATGTGCAGCGGCACCTGCGCTGGAACATGGGGGCAGGGATCATCGATGCCATGTTCTTTCAGCTGGCGCAGCAGATCATTTCGAACGAGACGGTCATTCCCCTGTTGCTCACCCGTCTTGGTGCCTCCACGGTCGTGATCGGTCTTGCTGCGGCGCTTGTGAGTCTGGGCATGTTGGTCCCGCAGTTGCTGATGGCGGGTCTGACCGAAGGGCTGCGCTTTAGAAAACCGATCAGCCTGATCTCGGGAGCGGTGGAGCGCGCCTCGTACTTTCTGATCGGCCTTGCGCTTTTGCTGTGGGGCACCCGCGAGCCGCAGCTCGTACTGGTGTTGTTTCTCGTGCTGCGCACCGTGGGGTCGATCTCGCTGGGTATGATCCTGCCCGCCTGGTCCGCCATGATCGGCAAAGTGATCCCTACGCGCCGCCGTGGGCAGTTCTTTGGCATCGGCCGTAGCCTGGGTGCCGTCTTGGGCGTGGGCGGCGCGTTGATTGCGGGGCACCTCCTCGAGACCCGGGGCTTTCCGGCCGGCTTTGCATACTGCCTCATGCTGGGATCTGCAGCGATGTTTGTGTCCTGGGGTGGGCTGGCGGCGACCAAAGAACCGCCCGATCTGGAGATCAAGCCTCGCGTCGGACTGGGCACGTACTTTCGCCATTTACCGGCGCTGGTCCGGAGTGACCGCAACTATGCCCGCTTCCTGATCGCCCGCACGATCACTGTGCTCGGCACCATGGCCATGAGCTTTGTCATCGTCTATGGCGCGCGGCGCTTTACGCTGACGGGCACGCAGATAGGCAGCCTGACCGCCACCATAGCCGTGGTGCAGGCGGTGATGTATCTGGTCTGGGGGGGCATCGCCGACCGGCACGGGCACAAGGCTGTACTCGCCGTGTGCGCTGTGGCCATGGGGCTGGCCGTGATCCTGGCGGGCTGGGCGCCGGGACTGTGGGGGCTGTATCTGGCCCTCGGGTTGGTGGGCGCGGCTCACGGCGGCGAGGTGATCTCGGGATCGAATATCACGCTCGAGTTTGCCCGTCCCAGTGACAGGCCTACCTATATTGGTCTCACGGCCACTCTGCTGGCCCCGGCGCGCACGCTGGCGCCGATTATCGGCGGGGCACTCGCTGCAGCCCTTGGGTTTCGATGGCTCTTTGCTGTGGCGGCGGCATGTTCGCTGGCCGGGATGGCTTTGCTCGCCTTTTTCGTGACCGATCCACGCGTCATGGGCCTGGAGAGCAGCCCTGGTCTGCCGCCCGCCAAGGCGTGAGACGAGTTGACGTCGTACTTACAGTGAACAAACCGGAGGTGCAACATGACATACTGGTGGGATGGCCGGCCCTGGCGCATGATCCAGACGAATCTGCGTCAAATCGATATGGTCGATATCGACGCCGAGCGCTTTGTGGCCGATTTGCAGTCCTTCAAGGCCACCAACGTGCTCTTTAACTGTGCGGGCATCATCGCCAGCTATCCGACGGCGCACCCGTACCATTTCCAGAGCCCCTTCCTGCAGGGGGACAGCCTGGAGCGTATCATCGCAGCGTGCCACGCGGCTGATATCCGTCTGCTGGCGCGGACGGACTTTTCCAAGGTGCGACGCCCTCTCTATGAGGAGCATCCCGAGTGGGCTTTTCGCACTGCGGCGGGTGACATCGTCGACTATAACGGGGATGTGCATGCCTGCCTGCTGGGCGACTACCAGCAGCGCTATGCCCTGGAGATCATCGAGGAATTGCTGACCCAGTTCGAGGTCGACGGCATCTTTTTCAATATGGGCGGCTTTCAAACGCGCGACTATTCCGGGGTGGACCACGGGCTCTGTCACTGCCAGGCCTGCCAGCGGGGGTTCCGCGAGGCCTACGGTCTGGCCTTGCCCGCACGCGCCGACATGGCCGATCCTGTCTACAGGAAATACCGGCTGTTCACGGCGCGGGCCGTGCAGGACCTGACGGCCCGTGTGCATGACCTGATCCACAGTCTGCGGCCCGATATCGCCATCGATCGTGACTATGGGCGGCGCGCCGGGTTCATCCGCCAGGAGGCCAACACGGCGCTGGACCGCGCCCTGCCGCACTGGCCATACCAGGCCTCCTCCAACACCAAATGGGCGGTGGGCACCTATCCTGAGCTGATCTCGACCAGCACGACGGTGGATTTCATCGATTTTCCGTACCGGCATGTCACCGTCTCGCCGCAACAGCAGAAACTGCGCCTGGTGCAGAGTCTGGCCAACGGGGGGCAACTGGACTGGTACCTGATCGGCAGGCTGGACAATCACGCCGACCGCACGGGCTATGAACCCATTCGCGAGGTCTTTTACTACCACGCCGCTCACGAACGCGAGTACCAGCACAGTCAGCCAGTGGCGGATGTGCTGCTGCTCAACGACACGCGCACCGGCGACGCCGAGTCTCGCGGTTGGTATCGCGTGCTTACCGAAGGTCACTGGCTGTTCGACGCCCCCCTGCTGGAGACGGCGCTCGAGCGCGACTGGACGGGCTACAAGGCTATTGTCCTGCCAGACGTGCGCTATGTCAGCGATGCCCTGGCGCAAAAGTTGGACGCGTATGTCGCCGGAGGCGGTGCCCTGATCTCGGTGCACCGCAGCGCCTTGTTCGATGAGCAGTACGAGGAGCGCCCTGCTCCAGCGTTGGAGTGCATGGGCATCGAGCACGTCCAGCAGTTGCGTGACGACATGCGCTCTTCTTACCTGCAACTGGATGAGGCCGACCACGATCTGCTCAGAAGGCTGACCGGCACTGACCTGGTGTATCTCGATGGGCCCTACCTTTACTGTGCCTACGGACTGGACGTCGACTGCAGGCTCAAGTTGCTGGCGCCGCAGCCCTTTGGCCCGCCCGAGCGCTGCTACGGTGACACGGTCGTAGACCGTCCGGGTTACACGGTGCGGCGCTACGGCCAGGGCCTGGCGATTCATGTGCCCTGGCTGCCC
The DNA here is from genome assembly GCA_964564195.1 of uncultured Anaerolineales bacterium. Lineage (GTDB taxonomy): Bacteria > Chloroflexota > Anaerolineae > UBA1429 > UBA1429 > JAAYED01. Next base: position 6,597 of record CAZMAI010000011.1, read on the forward strand.
GGCAGTCTCTTCCAGCGCCAGGGTTATGTCAACACATCGTGGTTCATGGCCGATCTGCTGGAGCAGGTCGCCGGCGTGGCGCCGCTGGGCGGCAACCTGCCCGAGCAGGTCGAGGTGACGCGCATGCGCAGTCGGGACGGGTTCGAACTGCTCCATCTGGTCAATACGTCCGGCCACTTTGGTGTCTCTTTCTTCCAGCCGATTCCGATGCACGACCTAACGGTGACGCTGCCCTGCGACCGCGCCCCGGCACGTGCCACGAGCCTGGTGACGGGCGATGCTGTGACCTGCGCGTTCGTGGACGGCCTTCTTACACTGACCGTGCCCAGGCTGGAGATGTTCGAGGCGATCAAGCTCGAGTGGTAGTGCGGCCCCGGTTGCGCGTTCGGGTCGCGTTCGGGTAGAATCCGTTCAGGTTAGCCACACATTACGAGAGGGAGTGACAGATGGGATACAAGATTGCCTTTATCGGGCTTGGAATCATGGGTACCCCCATGGCGGGACATTTGATGAAAGCCGGCCATGAGATCGTCGGTTTCGACCTGGTGCCGGCGGCTGTGGCCGAGTTGGTGGAGCTGGGCGGCAAGGCCGCGAGTTCCTCCAAGGAGGCGGCTGCTCAGGCGGATGTTGTCATTTCGATGGTTCCGGACTCGCCTCACGTGGAGGCCGTGTATCTGGGCGAGAACGGCGTCCTGGAGGGCGCCAAGCCCGGCACGTTGCTCCTGGACATGTCCAGCATCTCGCCGGTGATGGCGATCAAGGTCGCCAAGGTCGCCGGCGAAAAGGGCTGCCCCATGCTGGATGCCCCCGTCTCCGGCGGCGAGGTGGGCGCGCAGCAGGCCACGCTCTCGATCATGGTGGGTGGTGACCAAGACATCTATGAGCGGGCGCGCCCGATCTTTGAGATCATGGGCAAGCCCACCTACTGCGGCCCGTCCGGCTCTGGTCAGACCGTCAAGGCCTGCAACCAGATCCAGGTGGCGATGAACTTTATCGGTCTGGCGGAGGCGCTGGTGCTGGGTACCAAGGCCGGTGTCGATCCCGAGATCATCATCAAGGTCCTCAGTGCCGGCTATGCGCAAACCCGAGTCATGGATGTGCGTGGTCCGCGCATGATCAAGGACGATTTTGAGCCAGGGTTCCGCGCCAGCTTCCACTACAAAGACCTGAACATCATCCGCGAGGCCGCGCGCGCCTACCAGGCTTCTCTGCCCGCCTCGGCGCTGGCGCACGAGCTGTTCTCCGCGATGATGGCCAACGGCTGGGGCAACCTGGACCACTCGGCAGTGGTCAAGGTCATCGCCATGCTCAGCAACACCGAGTTCCCGCCCAGCGAGGACTAACCTCTGAGGTACTGACGCCCCGGGGTGCGATTGCACTCCGGGGCGTGTTGTGTTCGGTGGCTATCGCGCGCTACTCTGTGCCCACCTGAGGCGAGTCACCTCCCCCGCCATCTCCTCAGCGGTCAGCCGCCGGCGCGACGCGCTGTCGAGCAGGATGCTGTGCCAGTCCCGGGTACTCAGGTCGCCAGCTCGGCGCGGGATGATATGCAGATGCAGGTGGTCAACCGTCTGGCCTGCGGCGGCACCCTCCTGCAGCGACAGGTCGTAGCCCGTGCAGGCGTAGGTGGCCATGACGAGGCCGGCGATCTGCGTCGTAAAGGCGAGCAGTTCGGCACTCTCGTCCGTGCTTAACTCGACCAGGCGGGTTGCATGCCGCTTTGGTACGATCAGGCAGTGACCGGGCAGCATCGGCGCCAGATTGTAGACGGCACGCCAATGATGGGTCTCTGCAAAGACCGCGCTGACGATCTCTCCCGCACAAAAGGGGCAAGAAACAGGCGTCACGTTACGGCGCTCCGATCGACCAGCGTACGTCGTTGACCAGCTCGAGCTTGCCGCTGGCCGCTGAGCGGATGCCCGCATCCAGGATAGCCATGGCATCGAGGTTCAGATCCAGCTGCAGCGTGGGATGCAGAGGCTCGCCCGTCTCGAGATGGTGGATGAACTCCTCCGCCTCTGTGGTTCGCCCTGCCGGCAACGGCTCGCCAAAGTCGATAGCGTCCGGCGCCGCAGGACCGTGGCCGCGGGTGGTATAGACCTTGACGGCGGGCCGCATCTGGCCGGATGCGTCGGACCCTGCGTCGGCGACCAGTGTGCCACGGGTGCCATAGACGATCGGACCGGTGGGCACGCCGGTCGCCCAGGTCGTCCAGGTGGCCTCCAGCAGCGCCAGGGCGTGGGGGAAGCGCACCGTGATGATGGCGTTGTCCTCGGCGTCGCCATAGTGCGAGTCCAGATTGGCTTTGAGGCCATAGGCCGCGGTGGCAGGCTCGCCCAGGAACCAGCGCGAGAGGCACGCGCCATAGCAGCAATAGTCCAGAAGGACGCCCCCGCCGGTAGCGCTCTGATGCCACCACTCGGAGCCCTTTTCGTCGGGTAGGATCGTGTCCGCGCCCGTGTTATAGGCCAGCGGGCCCATGGAGGCACCATTTCGCCACTTGACCTCCAGGATCTCGCCAATGGAGCCTGCATCCAGCAGTTCTTTCATGCGGCGGACGGCCGGGCTCCAGGTGGTAGGCCAGTTGACCATCAGCGCGACGCCGTGGGTGCGCACCGCGCGGGCCATACGCAGCGCGTCCGCCAGTGTCGCTGACATGGGCTTTTCGGTCAGGATGTGCGTGCCTCGCGCCGCGATAGCCTCGGCGACCTCGCCATGGCGCGCGTTCTCCGGGCACATCACGATGATGTCGCACTGCTCGCGCTCCAGCAGCTCGCGCCAGTCGTCATAGGCCCGCGGGATGCCGGTGACCTCGAGGGCGCGGCGCAGGTTGGCGCGGCGGGTGCTGGGCTTGTCAGATAGTGGCGGCACGGCAGGCACAGTGTCGGCGCAGGCCACCCACTCCACGTTGGGAAGCGCGGCAAAGGTATCCAGCAGATGGTTGACATGCATGTGGGCAAATCCGATCACACCCACGCGGTAGGTTCTGCTCATGGTTGTCTCCTTCTACGTATCTAGTTCAGGCGCACTTCGTGACCCAGCGCAGCACTCTCCAGCAGTCCCTCCATCATGCGTTGCACGATCAGGCCGTGCCGCAGCGGCGCCTGGCAGGGCACCCCATCCAGGATGCAGGCGATAAAGTGGTCGGCGACGGCGTCAAAGGCATTGCCGGTGGTGGGCACCGCGATCCGGGTGTCCAGCGGCGCATCATTTACGGTCTCGTACAGGGTCAGCGGGCGCAACACAGCCCCAGCCTCGGTGCCGAACAACTCGATGTTGATTTCGGGGGCCTGATGGCTCGCCCAAAAGCTCTCGATTTGCAGGCCGGTGCCATCGGCAAAGCGGATCATGCCGCCGCCATAGTCGTCCGCCGCAAAGCGGCTGTAGAACGACTCGGGCGGCCGGCGATAGTCCCAGAAACCTACCCCGCGCGGGCCAAAGCGCGCCCCCGCCACGCCAGTCACCGTCACCGCCTCTGGCATCCCCAGCAGCCACCAGACGGCGTCCAGGACATGCACCCCCATGTCGCGAAAGGCGCCGCCGCCCGCCTCCACAAAGCCCGTGTTCCAGTCCGGGATGCCGCTGCGCCGGATGCTGCGCGCACGGGCGTAATAGATGTCTCCGAGCCGTCCCTTGCGGCAGAGCGCGCCCAGGTAGCGTACATCGGCCGAGAAACGCGTCGAGAGGGACATCATGTTCACGACCCCCGCGGCCTCGGCCGTTGCCACCAACTCCTGAGCGGCACTCACCGAGTCCGCCAGTGGCTTGGTCACCATAACGTGTTTGCCGGCGCGCACGGCCTGCAGGGCCACCGGCACGTGCCAGCGATTGGGCGTCCCCACAAAGATCGCGTCCACCTCCGGGTCGGCGCAAAGCGCAGCGGTATCCGTGTACATGCGCATCGGGGCCTGTAGTTCAGTTGCGAACTCCTCCATGCGCTCGGGCACCAGGTCGCATAGCGCCACCACCTCTCCGCGCGGATTGCCGTGCAAGGCGCGCCCATTGTCGCGGCCGATCCCCATCCCGACGATGCCGATTCTGACCTTGTTCATGCTACCTCCGCAACGCGATGCTGTTCCAGCCGTATTGTGCCATAGGGCGTGAAAGGATCAAGCGCCAGCGGCGCTGGCTTTTGCTGCGGGCGTGACGGGAGTATGATGTGGTTGAGGACCGTGTTCGCGTCCTCGCGTCACCGATAGAAAAGGAAAGGCTATGGCAGGCCTGGGCGATGTGGCGGATGTTTGGAAGAATCTGAAGGAAGTGGACCTGCGGCCAATCATGCAGTCGGCGGTCGAGCCGCTGCGGCTCGCGCTGGTGGGCCGGCCCGATGCGGGCGTACAAACGCTCGCCACGCAGTTGCGCTCCGATCCATACCGTGCGGGTCAGGTGACGGCTACACCTTTGTTGATTGCTGGCCCGGAGGCACAGGCGGATCTCAAGGGTGCGGAGCTGATCATCGTCGTGATACCATCCAATGTGCGGGATGCGACCAAAGAGCAAGAGCTTACTGCGCGCTGGCAGCGGACCGGCGTGCCGGTGCTGACGGTGATTAACGACGATCCCGCTTTCGCCGGTTCAGCACCGGCTACTTCCTTCTGGCTCAAGGGCCCCTTTCTGGATGGATCGGCGGCCGACGTTGGCTTCTTGGAGCGCGAACTGGTGCCCGCCGTGCTGGATGCGCTGCCGGAGCGCCACGTAGCGCTGGCCCGCCAGTTGCCCCTCTTTCGCGCGACTGTTGCGCGCCGCCTGATTGAAGAGGTCAGCCTTTCGAACGCCACCTACTCGCTGACCACGGGGCTGGCGGGGATTATTCCGCTGCTGAACATCCCCCTCAACGTGACCGATATGGTCGTGTTGACCAAGGCCCAGGCATTTATGGTGTACCGCCTGGGGCTGGCGCTGGGGCTCTCCACCCGCTGGCAGGACTATATTCGCGAGTTCGGTAGCGTGATCGGTGGCGGCTTTATGTGGCGCCAGCTGGCGCGCACGCTGGTAGGCTTTATCCCCTGGCTGGGGATCGTGCCCAAGGTCGTCGTCGCGTATTCGGGGACCTTTGTGGTCGGCAACGTGATCTGGCACTGGTACCTCACAGGTAGACACCTCTCTGGCGAGCAACTCAAGGCGGTGTATCGCCAGGCGGTAGAGACCGGCAAGGGCGTGGCGCGCGAACTGACCGCACGGGTGCCCCGGCGAACGGCGCGCTTGAGCCGCAAGCGCATCACCAGTGCGGAAGAGGGTATTTCGCGTCAGCCCAGGCTAGAATCCGGCGCAGTGAGGCAACCACGCTATTGCCGCTTTTGCGGGCAGCCGCTGTCTCCAGGCGCCACTGCCTGCGCCTATTGTCATGCGCCCGTGACTCCGTCTGGCACGAGCGTCGCACCAGTCCATGACGCGGGCGACGCGCTACCCACCCGCCGACTGCGTCTGTCGCGACCATCCTGGTGGCCGCGACGAAGGCCTCGCGCCTAGGGCACCCGCCAGTACGCGCCGCGCAGGGTGTCATCTGGGGGCCTTGACGCCCTCCTACCCCGCGCTAGAATGACGCAGTACGCCGCGCCTGGGCCCTGCTCCGGCGCATCACCACACCCTGGAGGCATTCTGATGACCACGGTTCGCAGACCATTCACCGTTGACGGCAAGCCGTTTTTCAGCCTGGGAGGCCAGTCCCGCAACTCGAGCGGCTATAACCGCGCTGAGGCGGAGAGAGCCTTTCAGGCACTCAAGCTCCTTCATGGCAACACGCTCGAGATTCCCGTCTACTGGGAGCAGGTCGAACCCGAGGAGGGCGTCTACGACTGGTCCAGTGTCGATACACTGCTGGCCATGGCGCGTGAGAACGGCGTCCGGCTGGTGCTGCTCTGGTTTGGCACCTGGAAGAACGGCAACATGGAGTATGTGCCCGCCTGGGTGAAATGCGCGCCGGAGCGTTTCCAGCGAGTAATCAACCCCTACGGCAACCCCGTGTGGGTGCTCTCATCCCATTGTGACGCCAACTACCAGGCCGACCTGCGCGCGTTCACGGGGCTCATGGCCCATCTCAAGGCGCAGGATGGCGACCAGGGCACGGTCATCGCGGTGCAGATCGAGAACGAGCCGGGCATCCTGGGCAGCGATCGCGACTATGGCGCCGGCGGCGAGGCGATGTTCGACAGCGCCGTGCCTGCCGGGTTGCTGGAGCGCGTCGCTGGCCTCGATAGCGGCCCCGTTTACGATGCCTGGCGCGCGGCGGGCGGCACGACGGCCGGAACCTGGCCCGAGGTCTTTGGCTCTGCTGCGGGCGAGTTCATGACCGCGGCCAGCATTGGTGGATATATCGATCGCCTGGCAGTGGCGGGACGCGCGATCTATGACATCCCGCTCTATATCAACGTCTGGCTGCGCGAGGCGGGCTGGCGCCAGCCTGGCGGCACCTACCCGTCGGGCGGCGCCGTCACGCGCACGCTGGATATCTGGAAGTGGGCCACGCCGCATATCGACCTGATCGCGCCGGACATTTACATCGCTGATGCGGATGGCTACCGCGAGGTGTGCGATGCCTATGCGCGGGAGGACAACCCACTCTTTGTGCCCGAGTCAGCGCCGTGGGGTTCCAACGCCTGGAACATGTTCTATGCTCTGGCCGACTGCTCGGCCGTCGGCTATCACTTTTTCGCCATCGAGCACATCGTCGGCCCTGACGGCGGCGTGAACCCCGTGGCACAGGATATCGTGGGCAGCTTCCATGCCACGGCCGCGGCGATCCCGCTCCTGCTCAAGTACCAGGGCACGGACCGGATCCACGCTGTGGCTCAGCACGAGGGCATGAGGGACCAGTACCTGGATCTCGATGGCTGGATGGGTGTGGCGCGCTTTGGCTATGGCGGCATCGAGTATGCGGGCATGGACTGGCGGCACACCGGTGGCGAGCGGGCGTTGTTGCAGCAGCCGCAAGGACCCCGTGGCCGGGGACTCGTCTTCCAGGGCGACGCGGATACGTTCTATCTCGTGGGCGGTGCCTATCGCCTGGGCCTAAGGCGCAAGGGTCCGGCCAGTGCCACGCTCGATCTGACCCAGAACAGCGACTGGTTCCGTGAGCGCCAGGCGCCCTTTGTGTCGGTGGACGAGGGCCATTTTGGAGAGGATGGAGAGTTTATCGTGGACCGGCGCCGCAATGGCGACGAGACCGACAACGGCATCTGGGTAGAGCCCGATGTGCAGGTCGTGCGCGTGGTCATGGCGCCCTCAGCCTGACGGCCGTGATGCCACACAGCCTCCGTGGGGTGATTGCCCCGCGGAGGCTGTTCTCGTGATGGGGTCCGGCCTAACTGCGTCCTGTATGAACAGCGATACCCTCGGCCGCAGCGGTCGCGCTGAGAAGCGCCATTTGCTCGGGTGTGGGCCTCGACAGGTGGCGTGCGTCGTACTCGCGTCCCAGGCTGTCGTATTTCCCGGCGGCCATGGGGTGGAAAGGCAATAGGTCCAGATACTGCAGTGTGGGCAATCCGCGGACAAACCGCGCGATCTCGGCGATCGCCTCGGGCGTGTCGTTCACCCCGGGGATGACGGGTGTGCGCACGATCAGTGGCTTGCCGCTCTCTGCGATCCGTGTGGCGTTGGCCAGGATGCGCATATTACCCGCGCCGGTCACGCGCCGGTGCACGGCCTCGTCCATGACCTTGATGTCCATCATCACCAGGTCAACCAGCGGGAGCAGCGCCGCGACGGTGTCCCAGGGGAACTGGGCGGCGGTCTCGATGGCCGTGTGAATCGCCTCTGCGCGACAGGCTCGCAGCAACTCGGCCGCGAATGCGGCCTGCAACAGCGGCTCCCCGCCCGAGAGCGTCACACCTCCGCCCGAGTTGGCATAGAACGGCCGGTCCGCCAGAACATCGCGCATGACCTCGGGCACGGTCACGACCCTGCCCACGAGTACCAGCGCCTCGGCAAAGCACTCGGCCGCGCATTTGCCGCAGGCGATGCAGTTCTCGCGATGAAACACCTTGCCCTCGGGCGTCAGCTCATGGCAGCCGTGTTCGCAGGCCTCCAGGCAGGCCCCACAGGCAATGCATCGCTCGGGGTGCAGTTGCAGCTCCGGCCCCGGCGCGTGCGTCTCGGGGTTGTGGCACCAGAAACAGCGCAGATTGCACCCTTTAAAGAACACTGTGGTTCGGATGCCCGGGCCGTCGTGCACGGAAAAGCGCTGGATGTCGGTGATCGTTCCGCGAATTGTGTCGGCTGAGTCATTTGTCATAGCGGGGATGGTAGGCCACCGCACCTAGGCTGTCAAAGCGGCGTTCCTGTGCCAGGTCGTGAATCACTTGACGAGAGATGGTATTCAAGGCCATATTGACAGGGTTGGCGAGCATCGATAGACCCTGTTTTCTGCACTTGGAGGATGGCGATGGTGCGGCGACACCCGGTTCTGTCGTACGTTATTATCGCGTGCGTCGTGTCCTGGCTTGGCTGGTTGCCGTCGGTGCTGGCTTCTCGGGGGCTGGAAGCTTGCACTCATCCGGCGTTCCAGCTGGCTACCCTGCTGGCCGGGCTGGGTCCCGCCCTTGCTGCCATCATTGTTACTGGGAGCACCCAGGGGCGACAGGGAGTGCGCAACTTGTTCGCGCGGCTCGGTCGTTTTGGAGGGAACCGCCTCTGGCACATCGCGGCCCTGCTTAGTCCGGTAATGCTCTTTTCGCTTGCGGGACTGATCGATCTCGTCTGGTTCAAGGCCGGTTGGGTGCTTCAGGTGCAACCAGTCGCACTGCTGATCGGCGCCTTTGTCACCAATCTGATCCTGAACGTTTGGGAGGAGATCGGCTGGCGCGGTTTAGCTCTGCAGCACCTGTTGTCCAGTCAGTCACCGTTGGGTGCGAGCCTTCTCGTCGGCGTAGCCTGGGGCATCTGGCATCTGCCTCTGTTCCTGATTATTGAGGGTGCCATGGCAGAGGTCTCCTACCCGATTTGGTTTCTCGGCCTGTTGACCATGTCGATACTCTACACGGCGCTGTATTCCAGGACTGAACAATCTCTGCTCGCCGTGACGCTCTTTCACGCCGCTATAAATACCGTGGGTGGGCTCCTGTATGCCGGAACGCACCTGTCGGTGACGCTGGCCACGGTGCTGATCGCAGCCTTGGTCGTGTTGCCCAGGTGGCGACACTGCATCCGAACGCCACGTCCCGAGGCTGGATCATCGAATGACAAGGGAGACAGATGAAGCCGACGACGCACGTATTGAGAGCTGAGGGTTCACGCTTTACGCTGGATGGCGAGCCGTTTCCTCTTTGGGGCGTGCGCCTGGCAAACGCGCTGGAGGATGACGCGCACGCCGGTTCGCTCGTGGCCCACCTGGAGGAGTATGCCTCCTATGGCATCTCTGGCTTTTCGGTGTTCCTGCAGGGGGCGCTTACCGGGTCCGCCAACGCGTTTCAGGCCGATGGCTCTCTGGATCCCTCGACGATGTGGCGTCTCGCCAGGATCATCGAGGCCGCCGATGCGCTGCGGATGGTGGTCAACGTCGGCTTTCTGTACCAGTCGCGGCCCGCGGCGCTGCCCTCCCTGGCGCAGGGCGTGGGCCTGGACGAGCGCACCAACCAGTCGGCGGAGTGGCCGCCGGATGTGTTTCAGGACGCTGCCGCGCTGCAGGCGGGCATCGTCAACGCGACGGCCTGGCTGCGCGATCGCGGCTATGCCAACGTGTTTGTGGATGTGGCCAACGAGTGCAACGATAAACGCTATCGCCTGACCAAGGCCGTGTATGACATCACGCGTCCCGATGCAATGCGTGACCTGATCCTGCTGGTCCGGCGCACCTATCCGGCCCTGCTGGTCAGCGCCAGCGTCTTTGATATTTGGCCCCTGTACCGCGGTGTGGGCGATGCCAGCAACTTGATCCTGATCCACGGCTTTACTGCGGTGATGAAGAAGCAGGTCATGCGCCACTATCCGCACCTGCCGCAGGTGGAGAATGAATCGGGCAATATGCTGGGGTGCCTGGACCGCTATGACGCGATCGGGGTGTTCAGCGAGGAGCAAAAGGCCACATTCATACGTGATGCGGCAGAGATGTCCGCCGCCGGCGAGCACTGGTTCCTGTTCACACGCTGGCAACAACTTGTCCCGGTGCATTTCGACCTGGGTGGCACGGGCACGCCCGAGGATCCCGGTGTCCGCTGGATGTATGAGCAGATTCATCGCTTGAGAAGGGAGCAGACGGGATGAGACTGGGTCTCTCGAGCTTTATCTACCGCTATGCGGCCTCGCGCGATCCGCGCAACGTCCAGCCCATGGACCACGCCACTGTGCTCAAACGGGCTTATGCCTATGGTCTTGATGCGGTGCAGTTCGCGGACAACATGCCACTGCACCTCCTCTCGCGTGAGGACGTTTGCACGCTGCGGGATCTCGCCGGCGAGCTTGGCCTGGGCATCGAGGTTGGCACCAAAGGGCTCGATCGCGACCTGCTCCACGATTATGTCTCGTTGGCGTTGTTCTTTGGCAGCCGGGCGCTGCGGCTGGTGCTGGACGAGCCTGACCCGGTTCGTGCCGAGGATGCGTTGCGCTGGTTGGCACCCCGCCTTGAAGAGGCCAACCTGCCGCTGGCCATCGAGAACCATGGCGAGATGCCCGCTGCCGCGCTGGCGGGGATCGTCGAGCGCATCGACCACCCGCTGCTGGGTTACTGCGTCGATACGGCCAACAATCTGATCCTGCTGGAGCGCCCGCTGGAGACGATGGCCCCGTTGGCGCCACGGGCGCTACAGTTTCATCTCAAGGACTTTGCCGTGGAGCGAGCGCCGGTGGGCTACCGCATCACCGGGCGCCAGCTCGGCGAGGGAGCGCTTGACATTGCCGAGACGCTGCGCCTTGTCCAGCCGGTCGAGCGCAATCTCGATGTCTTTCTGGAGGCCTGGATGGATCCCGCATCGGGCTGGGGAGAGACGTTGTTGCAGGAAGAGCAGTGGATCGCGCGCAGTGTCGACCGCGCGCGGCGGATACTGGATATAGGGGACAACTCATGAACAGACTTGCTGTCATTAGCAGCTTCCTGGGTGCTGCTCACAACCGGTACATTGCGTATCAGCCTGACCGTTCGCTGGAGCAACGGTTCGCGATGGCCCGCAGTATCGAGGGTTTGGACGGGCTGGAGCTGTGCTACCCGGCCGATTTCGCCGATCCTGCGTTGCTGCGCCGCCTGTTGGCCGACACGGGTCTGGGCGTCGCTGCGGTCAACTTTCGCTCGCGGCGGACCGGCCAGTGGATGCGCGGAAGCTTTTCCTCGGCGCAACCTGCCGAGCGTGAGGCGGTGGTTGATGACGCCAGGCGTGCCATCGATCTTGCTGGCGAGCTGGGATGCCTCCGCATCACTACCTGCCCTCTAAACGACGGCCACGACTATCCCTTTGAAGCGGATTACCGGGTGCAATACGCCGGCGCCGAGAAGACCTTTGCCGCCATCTGCGACCACAGTTCGGCCACGCGTATCAGCATTGAGTACAAATGGAACGATCCCCGCGCGCGCAGTCTGTTCGGTGGCGCCGGTGAGACGCTGGCCTTTTGCCTGAGCGTGGGCGCGCCCAACCTGGGGGTCACGCTCGATTTCGGGCATGCCATCCAGGCTGGCGAGCGCCCCGCTCAATCGGCCGTGATGCTGGCACGGGCCGGACGCCTGTTCTATGTGCACGTAAATGATAACGACGCTCGCTGGGACTGGGACATGATCCCGGGTGCCTACCACCTCTGGGAGTTTGTCGAGTTCTTTTACTACCTGCGGGAGTTGGGCTACACCGACGACTGGTATGGCTATGACGTGCTGGCCAAGGAGCATGATCCCGCGGAGACCTTTGCCGCGTCGCTCGCGATCACCCGCAAGCTCGAGACACTGGCGGGACGGCTGGACCGCACCACCATCGACGCGTTGACCGCGGAGCGCAACCCTGCCCGCTCGCTGAGCTATCTGTTCAGCGTGCTGTCCTGACACTATCACTTTTGTGGAGCCATATAATCATGCGAACGATCCCAATTTACCAGGTAGACGCATTCACGCAGCGCCCCTTTGCGGGAAATCCCGCTGCCGTCTGTGTCCTGGATGCGGCACTGGATGCCGACACGATGCAGGCCATTGCCGCCGAGATGAACCTGTCCGAGACCGCCTTTGTTCAGCGCATTGACACGGACGCCGCCCGTGCGCCGGCGCGCTATGGGCTGCGCTGGTTCACGCCGCGGGACGAGGTCAGACTCTGTGGGCACGCCACCCTCGCAAGCGCCGCGGTGCTCTTTGGAGAGATCGGCCTGAAGGTGGATTATGTTGAGTTCGATACCAGGAGCGGCATCCTCGTGGCGCGGCGCAAGACGGACGGGATTCAGCTCGACTTTCCTGCCGACACGCTCGAGCCACATGTGCTGCCCCCTGTGATGGCCTCTGCGCTTGGAGTGCCTCAGCCTGTCACTGTGCACCGCTCGCGCAGCCTGGGGATGGTGCTGATTCACGTCGCGAGCGCGGCCATCGTAGAGGCGCTTAGGCCCGATATGCGGGCGCTTGCGGCTGCCAGTGCCAGGTCCGACGGGATGGGCGTCATTGTCACGGCACCTGGAACGGCATCAACCGACTTTGTCTCTCGCTTTTTTGCGCCCGGGTTGGGCGTTGATGAAGATCCGGTGACCGGATCCTCGCACACAGTACTGGGCCCCTACTGGGGTGCACGCCTGAAAAAGACGGTCATGCGCGCCCGGCAGTTATCGGCTCGCGGTGGTGATCTGCTCATCGAACTGCTGCCTCGCGATCGTGTCGGGATCACCGGGCAGGCCGTGGTCCTGCTGGCAGGAGAGCTTCGACTGCCCTGAGGCACGGGAACGGGCGGGCGCCTCCGCGCCCGCCCCCATGCCGTCCGGGGGATCAGGCCTCGCGCATCCAGACCAGCATCTCGCCCGGAGCACGATTGGCCCAGGCATAGTACGGCACGGCAGTCAGACGTGCGGCGCGCGTGCGCGTGGCGCGCCTGCGGTAGAGGTCGTTCGGGCCGCCCTCCACTGTCGCGCGGAGCCCGTCCCCCTCGATGATGACCACGCCGCCCAGAAGATCGGGCTCCCTATGCGCCGCCAGGGCGGCGTCACGCGGCAGCATCAGGGCGTCCAGATTCGGTCCGTTGTCGCAGCTCTCGAGGGCATACACCAGGGGGCCGCGCTGCAGCGCCACACGTCCGGCATTAGCGCGCACTTCGGGACGTGAGTATATCCTCTCCACCGGCATGGCCAGTTCGAGCACAACCTCGTCACCCGGGGACCAGCGGCGATCGATCTCCAGGTATCCCTTGTTCAACAGGCGGGGACCATTCCAGGGCTGCCCGTTTACCGTCACGTCGGCGCGCCGGCACCAACCAGGGATGCGCAGCGCGAGCCGGGCTGGCATGGGGCCACTGGCCTGCCAGGTGAAGCGTACGCGCCCCTCCCAGGGATAGTCGGTGTCCTGAACCACCGTGACGGTTCCAGCGGGCAACTCAACTTCCGCACGCCCTGCCGTGTATAGATTCACGTACAGTGTGTCGCCCTCGGTGGCCCAGACGTAGGCACCCAGCGAGGCCAGCATCCGCGCCTCGTTCATCGGGCAGCAGGAGCAATCAAACCAGACCTGCCGGCGAGGCGCGACGACCCCACCGCGGAAGAGATCAGGCCGGGCGGCATACTGGGCTGGATCGACGCTGAGCGGGTTCGCGTAAAAGAATGTGTCCCCCGCCAACGAGACCCCGCTCAGCACGCCGTTGTACAGGGCTCGCTCCAGCACATCGATGTAGCGGGCGTCACCGTCCAGCAGGAACATGCGCTGCGCAAAGAGCACCACCCCGATCGCGGCACAGGTCTCGGCGTAGGCGATGTCGTTGGGCAGGTCATAGTCCACGGTAAAGCGTTCGCCGCGCGCGTTGGATCCGATCCCGCCCGTGACGTACATCCGTCTTCCGGTCATGTTGTCCCAAAGCCGCCGGCAGGCCGCCGCGAGTTCCTCGTCTCCGGTCTCGTACGCTACATCGGCCATCCCGCTGTATAGGTACATGGCACGTACCGCGTGGCCCTCGGCAGTGGACTGGCGACGCACCGGCTGGTGGGACTGGTTGTAGCGGTGATCGTGACCATAGTGCGCCTGACCCGGCTCCTCACCACGCCGCGCGGCCTCGAGGTCGAAATAGTGAGGCTGCCGGCCGCGCTCGTCCACAAAGAACCGCGCCAGGTCCAGATAGCGCCGCTCTCCGGTGGCACGATACAGCTTGACTAGCGCCAGCTCGATCTCCTCATGCCCCGGGTAGCCCGGAAGCCGCCCCTCTCCTGGACCGAAAACCGTGGCGATATAGTCCGCATACCGGCGCATGGTCTCTAGCAGCATTGTCTTGCCAGTGGCCTCGGCGTAAGCCACAGCTGCTTCGATCAGATGTCCCGCGCAATAGAGCTCGTGCATATCTCGCAGGTTGCTCCAGCGCTGGTCGGGCGCCATGATGGTATAGTAGGTATTGAGATACCCATCCGGCTGCTGCGCCGCGGCGATGCGCTCGACAATCGCGTCGACCTGTGCCTCTAGCTCCGGGTCAGGCTGGGTTGCCAGGGTGTAGGCACAGGCTTCGATCCACTTGGCGACATCCGAGTCGTAAAAGTGGTGCGGCTGGTACGAATCCCCTGGTTTCCAGTCCAGGTCAAAGACGGCAAAGCGCCCTGTTTCCTCGCAACGCTGGTATTCTACCGGCAGGCTGACCGCGCGGTTCACCTCCTGCCGGGCACCCCAGAATCCTCCGTCGATTGTGACGCGGTGCAGGGGCACAGGCTTTCTATTACGCTTTGTCATGAGGCTCCTCTCACGAACTCGTTTTCAGGGCATCGCATCGTGATCAGCTTCTTTCTCGTCCTCGTCGATGGCCAGTGTGGGGAACTCGGCGATGCGCAGGTTGGCCGCCCCAAAGGGGATCAGCCGCACCTGCTCCAGCGCAGCAGCGCGGTGAGCCGGGCTGGCGGGCACCGGGCCCGCCGTGCCCTGCTGCAGCGTCCACTCGGGCACCTGCGCCCCATGTGCCGTGGCAATCAGGGGCACACCGTCCGGGGAAAACGGGATGTCTCCTATCGGGCGCCTGTCGACGGTGATATGTCGCGCTGGATTGTTGCGATCCAGTGCGAGCGCGTAATTCCATGGCGTGGTCGGGTGAACCTCCCAATCCCCATGCGGCGGCGTGCCGCCCACGAGCCGCCAATCCTCCCCGATCTGAAGCGCCAGCACCAGCGGGCCGTAGTGGATCGATGCCGCGCCGCGGCAGCGCGTCTCCACCGACAGGACCATCGGAAGGGCCAGGCTGAGCTCTGTCGTTCCCTCCCAGGTGTGCGCCAGCTGGAAGTAGG
The DNA here is from genome assembly GCA_964564195.1 of uncultured Anaerolineales bacterium. Classification (GTDB taxonomy): domain Bacteria; phylum Chloroflexota; class Anaerolineae; order UBA1429; family UBA1429; genus JAAYED01. The sequence continues at coordinate 21,945 of CAZMAI010000011.1, forward strand.
TTGCCGGAGTCGGCGAGTAAGGTTCCACGGCGCCCTCCTTTAGCTCAGCGCCGTTCGCCCAGCGCGGTATCCGGAGCCAGAGCGGAAACGAAACCGGGCGCTGCGTTCGCACTGTGATACGGACGCCGCCGTCAAAGGGATACTCGGCGGCGACCTGGATGATCACGGGGACCCCAGAGACTTCGGTCTCGATGCGACAGGGGACGAACGAGAGTGCCGCCAGCCCTTCAGGCGTCGCGCCGCGAGCGGGCACGCGCATCCAGGCATGGGCGGCGAACTTGGGCCAGCCCTGGTGCATGTTGGCTGTACAGCAGCCATAGTTAGGCTCCAGCCCATAGATGTTGCTTTCGGGCGCGTTGTTGGTATAGATCGGTTCAGGCACGACCTGGCAGACCGGCTGGTTTACCTGCTGGTCGTACTGGTGGGCCCACATATCGGGCTTGAAGGTCGCCGGCAGAGCGTTAAAGGCGATGCGCTCCAGCCGGTCGCCCAGGTCCGGACTGGCAACGATGCTCTGCATCACCTCCAGCGAATACATTAGCTCCACTACGGCGCACAGCTCGGTGCCCTGCGAGGGGTTCTTGCCGGCGAGATGCTCGTCGCCTGTGAACACACCGGTCACCTGGCCGTGGTAAGCCTCCAGTAGATCGATCATGCGCCAGGACGCCGACAGATCGGCAGGGTCGGCGCTCTGCCGGTAGCGCAGCGCACCACCCTTGATCGCCATGGCGTTGTTGACCACGTGCGTGGGCATGGCGATATCGGCGCGCGCGGTCCGGGCGGTGTATGGATATTCCGCAAAGAGATCCTCCCAGTTGTACCCCTGGCGCCGGACCGTCTCGGCCAGAGTTAGGAGCCAGGCCTCCCCTGTGCGTTGAGAGGTCTCCTGGATGCCCAGCACGATCTCCGGCCAGCGCATCCGGCCCCAGTCGAACAGCGGGGTGTGCTGCAGCTGCCTTTCCAGACAGCGGTAATAGGACAGCAGCGCGGGCAGGATGCGCTCATCGCCGGTGGCGTCGTGGAACTGGAGCGCGGCCTTGACAAACACCGAGACGGGCCAGGGATCGAGCGGCTTGTAGCGGCCGGTAGCTGCGTCCTGGCGTGGGCCCAGCCAGCCATCGGGGCTCTGCCGCGCGAGGATTTCGTCCATCCAGTGCCGCGCTTTAGCCAGCAGACGCTCGTCGCGCAGCAGAAAAGCCAGCGGCACAACGCCGTCCAGCCAGTAGGGGCCGCGCTCCCAGCCCTCCGCTGCGCCGCCGATCCAGCCACTCTCGGCGATGTCGGGCCAGAAGGCGTCCAGGTGTCCGCTCAGCCCCGCCGCCTGGATCTCGAGCTGGCGCCGCAACCAGCCCTCCGGAGTCAGTTCACCCAGGCGCAGGGGCTCAAAGGCGTTCGGCACCAGTCTGTGCGGTTGATTTCGCATCCTTGACCACCTCCCCTTGCGGATTATACGCACGGGTGGGTGCCCGCGCCACGTCGTATCCGCCAAAGCGTATGCGTCACTGTGCTTGCGGCAAGGCTTGTCAAGGCCTGCGGCCCTTTGTACAATCGCCCTGTCGAGTCGTCCGCTAGCAGGTGTGACAGGGAGGTCGCCATGGCAAGCTACGCCAGCCGAGAGGAACTCATCGCCGTATTGGACAAGGTGGTCGCCGGACTCAACGAGAACGAGCAGCTCAAGTCCCGTATCAAGACCTCGAATGTATCCATGGGCCTGGTTGTGTCGGACCTGGAGGGCGCTGAATACGTCATCGCCTTTAAGAACGGCGAGGTCACCGGCGCGCCTGCAGGAGCCGCGTCCGCGACGATTAGCATCACGCTCAACCAGGAGATCCTGGACCGGCTGTTCAGTGGCAAGATCAGCGGCGAGTCGGCCTACTTTTCCGGTGCCTTGCGCTTGCGCGGGGACGAATGGGTAGCGGAGGGGATGGCCAGCTACATCTACTATATGGTGCCCCTGTACAAGGCTGCTACCGGAGAGTAGTCCGGAGTCGTCGAGACGTTTTTCGGCGGGATAGATGGCTCATATCTGTCCCGCTTTAGCTATCGAGAGGAATGAGCAATATGCAAAAGCAGAGTTTGGATCTCACCTGGGAGTTTGCGACCCACACCGGATTACAGCCTGACAGGGAAGCGGTCTGGGAGCCGGTGTCGCTGCCGCACGATGCGGCGATTACGAAACCCCGTGATGGGGCATATGTTACAGGCGGCGGCGGGGGATACGCCTGGAGCGGGCTCGTAACCTATCGCCGAACGCTGTTCGTTCCGGAGGACTGGCACGGGCACAGTATTCAGCTCGAGTTTGAAGGGGTGTACATGAATGCGACGGTCTCGGTCAACCGGGACATCGTCTGCCTGCACCCCTACGGCTACACGAGCTTTCTGGTGGATCTGGCTCCCTGGTTGGTGTATGGCAGCGACAATATCATTACGGTCTCGGTGAACAACAGCGCCCAGCCTAACTCACGCTGGTACTCGGGCACGGGGATATATCGCCATGTCTGGCTGCATCTCGGCGGCGAGACGCACATTGCGCCCTGGGGCGTCTTTGTGCGCACGCCGCATGTCCACGATGGACAAGCGACGGTGGATGCAACTACCGAGCTTGCGGGACCGCGGGGAGGCCGTGCCACGCTCCGCTCAACGGTGCGCGACGCTCAGGGCCAGGCGGTCGCATCGGCTGAGCTTCCCATCCGGCTGGGTGAGGATGGACGCGTCACGCTGGAAGAGTCGCTGGTACTACCGGAGGTCCGCCTCTGGTCGGTCGATGACCCGTACATCTACGAGCTGCAAAGTGAGGCGTTGGTCGACGACCAGGTCGTCGATACGGCGACGACCTCATTCGGTGTGCGGACATTTACTGTGGACGCCGAGCATGGTTTCAGGCTCAATGGTGTTCCGCTCAAGCTCAAGGGCGGCTGTGTCCATCACGACAACGGCCTGCTCGGGGCGGCCAGCTATGATCGTGCCGAGGAGCGCAAGGTCGAGTTGATGAAGGCCGCGGGCTATAACGCGATCCGCTGTGCGCACAACCCGCCGGCACCCGCGATGCTCGATGCCTGTGATCGCCTGGGGATGCTGGTCATTGACGAGACCTTTGACTGCTGGCGAACGGGCAAGAACCCGAACGACTATCATCTGTTCTTTGAGGACTGGTGGGAGCGCGACACCGCCTCCATGGTGCGGCGTGACCGCAACCATCCGTCGGTGATCATGTGGTCCATCGGTAACGAGGTCTCGGAGCGTGCCGGCATCTCGGACGGCGCAGCCTGGGCGCGGCGGCAGGCGGACCTGGTGCGCTCGCTGGACGATACGCGCCCTGTGACGGCGGCGCTGCCGTTCCTATTTGAGCAGGTGTTCCAGGACCCCGAGCTTAATGCAGGCTCGGTGACCGACGCCCAGAGCATGTTTGATCCCCGCCGGCTGGTGCCGGCAGACGATGAGAGCGATCGTTGGGGCAATCTCACCCGCGAGTACTGCGAGGCGCTGGACGTCGTGGGATATAACTATCTCTACCCGCGCTATGATTGGGACGCTCGACGGTTCCCCGGACGCGTGATGGCCGGCACCGAAACCTTCCCGAGCATGGCGTATGCCACCTGGAAGGCGACCGAGGCGCTGCCGCAGGTGATCGGTGACTTTGTCTGGACCTCGGTCGACTACCTGGGAGAGTCAGGCATCGGCAAGGTGACCTTTGCGCCAGGCGCGGGCTTTGGGACGCCCTACCCCTATCATCTGGCCAATTGTGGCGACATCGATATCTGCGGGTTCAAACGCGCCCAGTCCTACTACCGCGACGTACTCTGGGGCGTGCGCGATACGCCGTACATCGGCGTGTTGGACCCGCGCCACTTTGAGAGCGGGGTTTTCTACAACCCCTGGGGCTGGGAGCCGGTCACCGAGAGTTGGAGTTTCCCCGGTCAGGAGGGGGCGACGACCCGTGTAGACGTCTACTCCGGCGATGATGAGGTCGAGCTGCTGGTGAATGGCAGATCCCTCGGCCGCAAGCCCGCCGGCGATTCCGCCCGGTACCTGGCGTCCTTTGAGCTGGCGTACGAACCAGGCGTGGTGGAGGCCGTGGGGTATCGCCAGGGCGCAGAGGTAAGCCGCTCGCGGCTGGAGACCACCGGCGAGCCAGCAGGCTTGCGTCTCACGACCGACCGACCGCAGCTCGCTGCCGCATGGGGCGATCTAGCGTATGTCACTATCGAGCTCATCGATGCCGCTGGCCGCCGCGTACCCTGGGCTGAGGATCCTGTGGAGGTTATGGTCTCTGGCCCGGCGGAGCTCGTCGCACTGGGCACGGCCAACCCGACATCTGAGGAGCTGTATGCTGCGAGGACGCGTTGTGCCTTCGAGGGACGCTTGATGGCTGTGGTCCGCGGCTCGGGGGAACGGGGGCTCGTGACTATATCCGCCAGCGGAGCCGGAGCAGCGACATCGATGCAGATCGCGACACTGTAAATAGCCTCGAAAATGGGCATTTTGGCGGATAAACAGCCTTGACACATTGACAGGTATATGCTACTATAGTGTTGCAAGACCCTGAGAGGTCGAAAGTATCAGGACACAAACAACTGAATAGCCAACGAGTGAGCGGGAGTTCCTGGGTGGAAGCCCAGAGGGCCGTTCGTGGTCTAGAGATGGCGGCGTGAGTTGCTATTGGTAAGCCATCATTCAGTACCGGTTTCGGGAAGGTTTGATTCACTCGGGCTAGTGGAGAAGACACTCCGTCAACAACGAAGAAGAATGTGAAGTGATAAAGACGGTCACTTGGGGTCTTGCCCTGTCTGTAAAGGGGCTGCGTGTCTGTTGAAACAGGCCGCAGCCTCTCTTTTTTGTACCTTGGGCCATTGACAGCTGCAGGAGGCAGTCTATAATGCCCTCAATGTGTACCATGCCCCAGGAGGAGCCTGACGACCTGCATGCAAGAACAACCGGAAGCCTCCCCTCGCCCCATTCGCAACCCGTCCAAGCCGCGCAAGGCGCTAGAGTTTGCCCACCCCAGCGAGGAAGAGTTTGCCCGTGTACTGGACTTTTACGGTATACGCTGGGAATACGAGCCTTGCACTTTCCCACTGGCCTGGGATGATCACGGCAATATCGTCGAGGCTTTCTCCCCCGATTTCTACCTCGTGGACCAGGAGGTCTATATCGAGCTCACCACGCTCCGGCAAAAGCTGATCCGTATCAAGCGTCGCAAGATACGCCAGTTGCTGACGCTCTATCCTGAGATCAAGATCAAGCTTTGGAACCGCAAGGATTTCGAGTGGATGCTGCGCCGGTACGGGATGGAAGAGCAATCCCAGGAATTGGTGGGAAAAGGGGCGCTGCACCATGCCGACCGCTGAGTCTCGGCCCGCCGGGCTGTACGAGTCCATTGACCGTGTGGTGTTGCCCAGTCAAGACATTCAAGCGGCCGTGAGTGCCATGGGCGCTCAGATCAGCCAGGACTATGCCGGTCAGTATCCTCTCCTGGTGGGTGTACTGACGGGCGTGGTGATGTTCATGGCAGATCTCCTGCGGGCCATTACGATTCCTGTTGCCGTCGACTTTATGGCCATCTCGCAATATGGCTCCAGCTCGTCCTCAGGCACTGTGCGGATTGTCAAGGACCTCGATCTATCGATCACTGACAGACACGTGCTCTTTGTGGAGGATGTGATCGATACGGGGCTGACGCTCGATTATCTGCTGCGCACCTTGCGCACGCGTCAGCCAGCGTCGCTCAAAGTGGCTGTGCTCTTTGACCGCCCTTACCGAAGGTTGATCGACGTGCCTCTGGACTATCAGGGTCTGGAGCTGCCCGACGAGTACGTGGTTGGGTACGGCCTGGACGACGCGTCCTATTTCCGGAACCTGCCCCTGATTGCCACGCTCAAGTCCGACTGACGCTCTGTTGCTGTTCCTTGTTGCCTGCTAGCCTGCTTGAGATCCGTCCAACCAGACTGACCACTCCACAAAGCCGAGCGGGCAGCGTGCTGTCGGCGCTCAACCCGCTGTTTGCTGGAACATGACTAGCCTCTTGGGCGGCCCTTGGCGATCATCACGCCTGTTACGATCAAGGCGACCAGCAGTAACCCGCCGATAGACAGAATCGGAACCGTGAGCGGACCCACCTCGACACTTCCGTCGCCCGGTGGAGGCGCGGTCAGATCCACTGTGGGACGCGCGGTGGGCGTGGCGCCGGGCGTCGGCTCAGTCTCAACTTGAGTCTCCCGCTGTAAATCACCGGTCCACTCTGGGGTCGCCGGGCGCGCCGGAACCGATCTTGCGCTGAACAGCAGGGTGCGCGCCTGACCGTCGGTTGTGGCCACGTCTGCGGTCAGCAAACTGATCAGATCACCCGTGTCAGGGTCGAGGGCCATGGTGACATCAGTGGCGCTCAAGACGGCCTCGGGAAGCGACCATGCGGGCTCCAGTGCCCATTGCTGGGAGGCGCCATCCCACACGGCAGTCTGCAGTGCGGGACTGCCGTCGCCCTCGTCCAGCAGTGCTCCGAGGTACGCCGTTCCGGCCTCGTCCGTCACGACGGCGGCCGTCCCGGCGACACTGGCAAAGCCGCGCACGCGCATGGGGAGGCTCCAGGCATCGCCTCCGTCGGCGCTCCAACTGTGCCACACGCCCTTTCCGCCTTTTGCATCCTGCCACACCAGGTGGGGCTGTCCGGCGGCAGCGATCAAAAACTCTGGTGAGGAAAACGCCCCTTCCGCAACTAACCGCGCGTCGCTCCAGGTTCGTCCATGATCGCGAGAACGGGAGAGATACAGTGCGCGCGGCTGCGGCGTGCCGGCGACATCCATACGCAGCCAGGCCGCATAAAGCGTCCCGTCATGGTCAACGGCCACCGTGGGCTCGTCCACCATGGGCCAGCCGGTAGCCGCGGCGTCGAACACGACGGTGGCGGTCTCCCACGTGGTGCCATCGTCATCTGAAAATGTGTAGTAGATGCCCCTGTACTGGTTGATGGGGATCGCGTAGATCGCATGTAGCGTTCCCCCGAGGTCTCCAGCGAGGTCCGGCGCGGAACCGATCGCGTTCCGGGGCGACACAGGCCCGGGCAGCGTCTCGGCATCAGTCCAGCTCGACGCCGCATAGGCATCGGAGGTAAAAGCATTGGCCGTGTCGATGCGACCGTTGTCCCCGGCCGACCAGGCGGCAAAGATGCGTTGTCCCAGTACCACCAGGCTGGGATCGAGCACCATACCCTCCCGTGGTTGTATCACTGGCGCGGGCTCTGTCCAATTACCGTCTGCGAAGCGCGTGTACCACAGGGCTGCGCCTGCTGGCTCGCCTGCGCTCCAGAGCACATGTACCCTGCCCTCGCGATCTATCTGGGCAAGGGGTGTACCTGTCTCCTCCGACAGGATTGCAGCGCGTTGAGGCCAGGACCAACCCGTATCCTCGCCGACAGCCCATCCCTGATCACTGGCTGCAATCTCGAGAATGCTCGCCTGGCCGAGGTGACCGCTGGCAGCGATCAGAAGCGACTGTCCGGTGTAGGTCACGGCGACCGACACAGGCTCGTATGCTGCAGGCACGCCCGGGCTCCCGGACAGCGGGATGTACTGCGCGGGCTCCCACCTACCCGTAATGCTGTTGCTGGACCAGCGGGCGATGCTCAGCTCACCCGGGTTCTCGACCACTGATAGGAGCAGCCGGTCGGTTCCCAGGCCCACGAGATTCCAGGCATCGTCCATGACCGAACCCTCAGTCACCCGCCGCACCAAGGCTGGAGGGTCTACCAGCGCGCCCTGTTCCGTCAACTCGCACTGATAGAGCTGGAGGCCGTCACCTGTTGGGGACTCAAAGAGCAGGATGTAGCCATCGTCGCGGGAGGCGAGGCGCGGACGCGCAGCGCTCGAGATCCCCAGCGAGGCCGAAGCCGGCTCTGACCAACTGCTGCCGCCGTCTTGAGATGCGCCCGCTTCGATCCCAGCCACAGGATCCACCCAGGCTGCGGCAATACCCGTGCTGGTGACGACAAGATCGAGAGCGCCGCGAGTATTGGGCACCCCCTGCGAGATCGCAAAGGCAGCCACGAGCATGGGAGGCGTCCATTCAGCTGCGTTCGCAGTGAGATAGGTGTGGTAGACGCCCGCTGGCTGCTCCTCCGCTGCCAGGGTTCGGGTGAACAGGACATGCCAAGTGGCATCGGGGCCTGGCACGGCCGTAAAGTTGGCCGCGTTCTCCGTCACGGTGAGGGGATCTGCCCAGGCGTGCTCTCCCGGGGTTTGGCTGGCATATCGGACAGGCCCCTGACCATCTGGGCCCGCATCGATCCAGAATGCGCCCGTTTGCGTGCCGTTACTCCGCAACTCGGCCCCGAATGGCGGAATGCCCGTCGCGGGGCCAGAGGACGGGGCATAGGTTTGTGCACGCTCCGCCTGGTACCACATCGCGCCGTCACCATAGGCGCTGTAGAGTCCCTCGATCGCATCCCACCAGTAGGCCTGTCTCACTGTACCGGGGCCGCTGATGAGTACGGGTGCGCGAAGAGCACCCGATTGTGCGAGCATATGCGTTGCGCCAGCGAGATTATCCTGTGCTTCGATCCATGCGGCCTGGCCAGAGTCTTGCCACACGAGACCCGCTAGATCGCTCTCAATGGACCAGACGTCGTTGGACTCGTCTTGACCCGCCAGGACCAGGCGATTCCCGCTGTAGAATGCTTGCCAGGCATTCACACCAGAGGTTGTCAGACTCGCCGCGGTTCTGGCCGGGTAGGACAGTGTTACGACGTCCGACCAGCGCGCCTGTGAAGAATTGCCGAGCCCCGTGCCAAAGACAGCCAGGGCCGGGCCGTCGTCGATGCCGCCAGCCACGAGCAGAACCTGCCCCTCCGGACCTGTTGTCAACGCAAGGCGTGCGGAACTGGTCAGGCGGCTCAAGGCAGGCTCCGCGGGAGCCCAGTTGTGGCCGCCGTCGGGTGAGGTGCTATAGTAGAACGCAGGCACCCTGCCAGAGCCAGTTCCCTGCCAAAGCATGACGAGTCGGCCGTCAGCGGTGCTGCCGACATGGGCGCAGCTGGCACCGGCGTCGGCGGGGTCCACCAGCTGAGGCCGCGTCCAGGTCTGCCCGTTGTCGCGGCTCCAACTCCAGAGCGCGCGCTTGGTCGCAGGCTCGTTCCAGGTTGCATAGAGGCTACCGCCCGGTCCCACGGTGAGGCGGATATGGTTGGTGTCGGGACTGGCACGCCGGACGTAGAGGGACTCGGCGATCAGGGACATCTCACCCCAGGTGGCGCCGCCGTCGACCGACTGCATATAGTAGACACCCGGGTTTTGAGTCTCGGAGCGGCCTGCGTAGAACACGAGCATGTGGATGGTGCTATCGCCCTGGAGCGCCGCGTGCCAACCGGTGACGGATGAGACGATGCTTACCGCGTCACTCCACGCCAGATCTGCGAGGCTGGCCCGAACCTGTCGCAGCGCGGGAGCGCCCGAGCCCTCACTATGAGCCAGGAAAAAGACATTGACGCCGTCAGCGCCGTCCCCCAGAACGGTGGCGTTCTCCCGGATATTGGCTCGTATGTATGCCCCTGTCTGTGTGCTAAACCTCAGGTTGCCCGTCGCGTCGAAGGTATAGTCCACGACCGGTGCGGGCAGGGGTTCTCCCCAGGCATCGCCGGAACGTGCGGACACCGTAAGACCGTCATAGCGGTCCCACCAGAACACATAGAGGCGTCCGTCCTCGCCCGTAACGAGTGCGGGGTCTGCGGCAGCGCCTGAGCGCGAGAGGTTGGCTGGCCGCGACCACAAGGGCTCTTGCGCAGACAGGGCCACAGGGCGCCACATACCTGCGATTAGTAACAGTACAAGTAGCCAGGAGGCCGACTTTACGACGGTGATCCTCAAAGATGCGCTCCCCTCGTGCTAGTGATCCAGATATTACGGTATCGCGTCCAACGGCATCAAGCCGGCCTTTTCGCGCGCGTCATTGATACGCTCCAACGCTTGCGCGGATCTCCCTGACAGATGCGCGATGGCCTCATAGGCGTAGGACAACTCGGCCCACTCCTCATTCTGCCGGTAGCGAGACCAGGCCTGTCCTTCGAGCCGCTCAAGCGCAAAGGGTACTCCGCGGATGATCTCCGCCGCCGAGGCCGGTTGCCCGGTAGCCACCAGCGCATCACCATACAGCAAACGCGTTCCATCGTCGCGATTGCCTGCGTCCCAGGAGCTCTGCATGATGCGATACGCTTCGGCATAGTCGCCGCGCGCAAGGCGGATGGCGGCGAGCCGCCGGGGCGCGGTGCCGAGCTCCGGCGCCTCCAGTGCTCTGAGAAGGCTCGCTTCTGCAGTCCCCAGGTCCACAAGGCGGCGTACCTCATCCATCTCCAGTTCCGCAAAGCGTTCAGGATCGTAGAGGTTCAACTCTACGCGTGCCTGTGCAATCGCGCCCTGGTTGGTATACCAGGCGGCCGCCGGGTGTCCCTCGGTGAGAGCGAAAAGCAGGCCCACACCCAGACCAAGAGCCGCCAGCCAGTGCAGAGACGTGACTGACCCGGAGAGCTCTCCCGATGCCAACGACGCCTTGCCCTCGTCGACGGCGACTCGCGTGACGAACTCGCGCCGGGCAATCGCCGCCGCGGCAAGCAGCACCCCTGTTGGCACGAAAAAGAGCAAAACGCCCCGGCTGCCGTAGAGGACATTGTCCACGAGTCCGTGGATGACCAGTGATCCCAGCGCCGCAACACAGGCCTCCATGACCAGTCCGAGCCCACGGCTGGTGGCCGGTCGCCAGCGCAGGAATTGCGACACGCTGTACCCCCAGAGCATCAGCAGTGCTACAAGGGCCATGCCGCCCTGCTCTGCCAGCAGATCCACGAAAGTGTTGTGACTGTAGACAATGTACCCGACGTGAATCCATAAGGTGTACACAGAGAAAGGCAGAGTGAACAGACCCAGCCCCACGCCCGTGTAGGGATAGTCCCTTGCGAGGGCCAAGCCCTGCTCGAGTAATTTTAGACGGTTTGCCAGCGACTGCGCGCCCGGCAACTCAAAAAGCAGAATAGTATACCCCGCGATCAGCGCCGCAACGATGGCCGCCAGGGCCAGCAGCGCAAAACCGGTGATGCGCCGCCTCCAGGCGTTATGTCCAGTGCCGGCCAATCTCCCCAGCCACCGCCAGACAAGCCATCCCGTCAACGCCCCACCCGCTCCGATCCACGCTCCCCGCGATGCGGTGAGCAACAGTGCGAAAGACATCACGAGCAGAGCGAGGCTCGCGAGAACGCGCACGACAGTGCCACGCGCCAGGAGCCGCCAATCCGTCCAGACGCCCGCCCTGATAAAGATCAGGGGAATCCCCAGGGGGATCAGCATCGCCAGCATCCCGCCCACGACGTTGGGCGTGATACGATGGCCTTGGACACCTGGCAAAAGACCGCCGACCGTTTCGCCCACCGCTGCGAGAGCCGGGTACTTGAGCGCTTGTGCCGACCAGTCGCTGTTCATCAGCGAGAACAGGCTTAGCCCCATGCCCCCGATGAGGAGCACAGCGAGCGCCATGTACAGTTGCCTGCGTGTAACCTGATGCGAGAGCGCCGTGCCCAGGCCGGCAGCCCCGAGGATCAGCCCCAGTTTCGCCATCGCGATCGGCCGGTTGTAGGCGATCCATACGCTCACGCACGCGGTTAGCACAAAAACAAGCAACCAGAGATCGGCTACGGAAGGCCGAACCTGACCTTTCCGAGCGAGGATCTGCAATGGCCACAGCGGTGCGAGCAAAAGCACCGGCCAAAGACCAATACCCGTGTCGCGGTACCACACTGCGCCGCCAGTGACGTACCATAGCGCGGCGGCAAGCAGCGCCACGCCCAACTCAGCGATGGGCAGGAGCTCGCGCCACTGGGCTGCCGGTTTGTTGCCAGTCATCAACGCTTCGCTCCGCCGGC
>CAZMAI010000012.1:0-32138 GCA_964564195.1 uncultured Anaerolineales bacterium
AGCGAGACCGATGATGATCGCCGCCGCAGCCTGCGTCTGGAGATCGACGAGTTGCAGAAAGATCTCGACGAGCGCGAGCGGGTGGAGTTGGACCGGATTCTGCCGGAGGCTTTTGCCGCTGTACGAGAGGCCAGCGTTCGGGCGATCGGCTTGCGTCACTTTGACGAGCAGATGCTCGGTGGCATTGTGCTGCACAGGAACACCATCGCGGAGATGAAGACCGGCGAGGGCAAGACCCTGGTCGCGACCCTGCCTCTCTATCTTGCCGCGCTCACCGGCCGCGGTGCGCACCTGGTAACCCCCAACGACTATCTTTCCAAAGTCGGTGCTCAGTGGATGGGCCCCGTCTATCATCTCTTGGGTCTATCGGTTGGCGTCATCCAATCGATGGGCGAGAACCCCGCGCTGGGGTCCTTTCTCTACGATCCGCACTATCCAGCCTCGGACGACCGTTATCTGAACCTTCGGCCCTGTGCCCGGCGCGAGGCTTACGAGGCGGACATCACCTATGGGACCAACAACGAGTTTGGCTTTGATTATCTGCGGGACAACATGGCAGTGGATCTGGGGAGTCGCGTCCAGCGCGAGCTCTACTTTGCGATCGTGGACGAGGTCGACAACATCCTGATCGATGAGGCTCGCACCCCCCTGATTATCTCTGCGCCGGCCGAGGAATCCACGGATCAGTATCGTCGCTTTGCTCAGATCGTCACCCGGCTGCAAGAGGGCCCCGACTATACGATCGACGAGAAGCGGACCATGGCCACCATCACGGATGATGGAATCACCAAGGTGGAGCGTGCGCTGGGTATCGACAACCTGTACGCCCCGGAGAATTATGAACTGACGCCCTATCTGGAAAATGCGCTCAAGGCCAGGGCGTTGTTCCAGTTGGATCGCGACTATGTCGTGTCTGATGGCAACGTGATCATCGTGGACGAGTTCACGGGACGCCTCATGCATGGCCGCCGCTACTCTGAAGGGTTGCACCAGGCGATCGAGGCGAAGGAGAACGTGCGGGTCCAGCGTGAGAGCCTGACGCTGGCCACGATCACCTTCCAGAACTTTTTCCGGATGTACCGCCGTCTTTCAGGCATGACGGGCACGGCCGAGACGGAGGCCGAAGAGTTCTCGCAGATCTACAATCTTGAGGTCCTCGTCATCCCGACCCACAAACCAATGATCCGCGTGGATCACGCCGACGTGATCTACAAGACGCCAGAGGTCAAGTTCCGCAAGGTCGTCGAGGAGATCAAGGCGTGTCATGACAAGAACCAGCCGGTGCTGGTGGGCACACTCGCCATCGAGACGTCAGAGATGTTGTCCAGCATGCTGACGCGTCATGGCATCAAGCATCAGGTGCTGAACGCCAAGTATCACGAGCGCGAGGCAGTGATCATCGCTCAGGCTGGCCAGCCGGGAGCCGTCACCATTGCCACGAATATGGCGGGACGTGGCGTGGACATCCTGCTCGGCGGTAATGCCGAGGGCCTGGCGCGTGAAGCCCTCAGGCATCAGGGTAACGACCTGCAGTCCCTGGAACCCGGCGTGTGGGAAGCGGCGCTCGCCGAAGCACAGGCACAGGTTGCCGCGAACCGTGACATTGTGCGGGCGGCCGGTGGGCTGCACGTGATCGGCACCGAGCGCTACGAGGCACGCCGTATCGACAACCAGTTGCGTGGCCGCGCCGGCCGCCAGGGGGACCCTGGATCCTCGCGCTTTTACGTGTCACTCCAGGATGATCTCATGATACGGTTTGGCGGGCCGTCCGTGGCGCGGATCATGGATCAACTGGGCGTTGAAGAGGACCTGCCTCTGGAGCACACCATGGTCAACAGGGCGATCGAGGGGGCGCAGGAGCGCGTCGAAGGCCACAACTTTGACATGCGCAAGCACCTTCTCGAGTACGACGATGTCCTGAACCAGCAGCGTCAGGTGATTTACGAGCAGCGGCGACTCGTGCTGGGCGAGTCCAACCTGAGAGCGTTCATTCTGGGCATCCTCGAGGATGAGTTGCGCCGAACGGTGCGGGCGGCGACGGGCGATTATGAGGAGGACTGGGACCTAGCCAGTTTGCACGATATCATCGATCGTATCGTCGGCCTGCCGGCAACGCACTCGGTCGCAACGTGGAAAGACATGGACAGCGCCGAGATCGAGGACCAGGTCGTCGAGCTGGCGCGAGCGCAGTACGACGCGCGAGAGGCGGAACTGGGGGCCGATGGGATGCGCCAGATGGAGCGCTTGCTCATGCTGCGTGTGATCGACACCCGCTGGATACGGCACCTGACTGCGCTGGACGAGTTGCGGAATGGGATCGGGCTGCGCGCGGTCGGCCAGCGCAATCCCCTGGTAGAGTACAAGCGGGAGGCTTTCCAGGCCTTTGAGCAGTTGATGCAGGACATCCAGAGCGATGTAGCGCACTATGTGCTCAATATCCAGGTAGCGCGGCCGGAACCTGCTCCGCGCCGGCGGCTGAGTTACTCGGGCTCCAGCTCGGCTTCGGCGTCGCCGGAGAAGCAGCAGAGGCGCGCTTCAGCCAGGGTGGGCCGCAACGATCCCTGCCCGTGCGGCAGCGGAAAAAAGTACAAGCAATGTTGCCTGCCCAAGGGTCTGACGCCGGAGCAGGCAGCTGCTCAGGCCCAGCCCGTCGCCAGTGACGGAGTGCGCAGGCGCAAATAGTCGCGTTAGCGTATGACGAGCCCAGTCAGTCTGCCTTGGGACGTATCGTGAGGCTAGTCGCCGAGCTCGAGGAGCAGGGTGTCGCCAGCCTGGGCGTCCAGCATCAGTAGCCGGTTGCGCAACAGGCCCTCCTCGCTGCCGATCAGATACTTTACCACCTGCTGGATCTGCCAGGCTGCGATCATCATCGGAGTCGCCGTGGGATTTCCAAGCGTCGTCTCGATGCCGTGCTCGGGATAGGGTCCGGGACCATAGATGCTGGCGAGCCCGGGATCGTCGGGAAAGACGATGGTGACCTGCCCAGTGTAGCCCGCGATGGCGCCGTGTACCAGGGGCACCCGCATAGCCCTCGCTGTTTCCTGAAGAGTCATGCGGGCGGGTAGCGAATCCAGTGCATCCACCACGATCTGTGCGCCCTCCAGCAGCTCGCGACCGTTATGCGCGGTGAGCCAGGTCACATGCGGCGTGACGCTCGTAGCGAGGTTCACCTGGCCGACTCGTTCGGCGAGCACTTGCGCCTTGGGGCGCCCCAGGGACGACTCGGTGCAGCCTGCCTGCCGGTTGAGGTTGTTTTCTTCAAACACATCGCCGTCGATCACGATCAGACGGCCGACTCCCATGCGAGCCAGGCCCTCGATGATCCAGCCTCCCAGCCCCCCCGCGCCGACGATGCCGACCGTCGCTTGCAGCAGCCGGGTCTGTCCCTCCCATCCCACCGTGCCGAAGTTACGGCGGTAGCGCTCGGGCAGGATTCCTGCCTCAAGGGCGGCAATCTCGACGTTGCGCCGGCTATCTCCATGTCGTGAGGCCAGCCGAACGGTGGCCGACAATGAAAGGATGGGCGGATCTTCCAAAGCACTCGCTCTCATCGCCGCGAGCGCAACCTGCAGGGAATCCCGACCAGAGTTACTCATTGTTTACCTCCTGCGCTTCTAGCAAGGGCTGACACGTCGGGCAGACGTGGGTGCCGCGCTGCCCCACCACCATGCGGGCGATGGGTGTGCCGCAGCGGGGGCATGGCTCGCCCGCGCGCCCATAGACGGCGAGCGAGAACTGGTGCGCGCCCTGCTCGTCATCTGCCCCACGATAGTCGCGCATGGTCGTGCCCCCATGGGCAAGCGCGGCGTCCAAGACGTCGCGAATGGCCTGATGCAGTGCGGATACCTCCGCGGGGGTCAGCGAATCGGAGCGCCTCAAGGGGTGCAGGCCGGCCAGCCAGAGCGACTCGTCGACATAGATGTTGCCCAGGCCCGCCACGGTGTGCTGGTCCAACAGGAGCGGCTTGATCTGGCGATGATGCCGGCCCAGGATCTGGCCGAGTCGCTCGGAAGTGAGTGCATTGTCCAGAGGCTCCGGGCCCAGGTTTTCGATGATGCACTTGGCATCGGACACCAGATACATCCGCCCGAACTTGCGCAGGTCGCGCATGTACAGCCTGCCGCCCCCTGCCAGGGTAAAGACCGCACGCACGTGGGGATGGGTCTCCCACTCGGGCACGGCGCTTTCACAGACATAGAGACGTCCCGTCATGCGAAGGTGGATGACCAGGTCGTATGGGGGAAGAGCGAGGATCAGGTACTTGCCCCTGCGCTCGATGGGGCCAAAGCGCAACCCCTCGACGGCCCGCCGAAAATCTGCTGGCGTATGGGTCGCCACGACGCCAGGCCAGTGAATCTCCACGTGCGCGATCTCGTGCCCCGGCAACACGGTGTTCAGGCCCCGCCGGATGGACTCGACCTCGGGCAGTTCTGGCATCAGCTGGGTAGATGCGCCGGAAAGTGTCCGGCAAAGATAGGCATCCAGTCGAGGGATGACCTTGGTTCCAGACCTAGGCTGATGCGCCAGCGTGCGTCCAGTTCCTCAATAGTCAAGCCGTAGACGCGCTTTAGCGCGTCGTGCTGGCTGGTGCCCTCGCCAAATACCTGGAGGAACTCGGTCATCTTCTCAATGCCGTAGGTGTCGATCATAAAGGTCACGACCGAGTAGCACTCTCCATAGTAGAGGTCCACCTGATCAGCTCGCCCGCTGTAACTGGTCATGGAGCGCACCGACAGGAGCTCATCTCGAGTGATGCCGAGATCGAGCGCAAGCGCGTTCTGTCGCGGTAGCTCGCCTTCCGCACGCATCGCAAGGCCCTCGTCGAGCCAGCGCGGGAGCCCGGCATACGGGTTGTCGGTGGCCATCCCAACGACGATGTGACTGAGTTCATGAGCCATGGTGAGCTCTAGATCGCTCTGTGACCCGAGAAGGATCAGCGTATCTTCGTCCACAGCCACACCGAGGGTCGTCACCCGTGCGTCATAGTCGTCGCTGCGCGTCGCCAGGGCGGCGCTCATGTCGCGTTCGTTGCGGTAGACGTAGATGTCGACAGGAGAGGCCAGCGATATCCCGAGATCAGACTGTATCCGGTCCAGAGCGCTTTCCGCCTCTTCCAGCCATGCTGCGGCACGGGATTGACGTACGTCGTAATAGTACAGTGTGGCGTTCTCGCCCTTGAGCGATTCCCAGTCGTGGGAGTCGTCGATATAGCGGATCGTCTCTACAATTGTGTCAAAAGCCTCGCCCGTGGCATCGGTGAGCCGCCACCAGACGCGTAACTCCGTCCCGGGAGCGAACTGGCCGGCCTGCAGAGGTTCACTATAGTCCATCGTGACCTCAGTTCCCGGCGTAAAGGGCGGATAGATGCGCCGGACAAGGCGATCGCCCGCGCGCCCGTAAAACAGGATGACATCGACAATGGGCTCGTCGTGGCTCACGCGCAGCGCGACATCGAGGCTCTCGGCAAAGCCGGCGCTGACCTGCGCATCGAGGACCTGCCAGCCAGACTGCGCCAATACGGGATCAGCGAACGGGACCAGCAGGAGCAGTACAATCAGTACAATAGTGGGAGCAGGGCTAACGATGCTCGCCCCCCTTGCCCTAGATCTCAATTGATGGCAGGTCATCCTCGGAGACCTTGACATACTTGTCGCCTTCCTCGATCAACATAATCGGGATCCCATCCTTGATCGGGTACTTGCGGCTGCAGTCCGGATTCTGGCACACGAGCCAATGATCGTGCCTGAGGGTTACCGCCGTTTTGCAGGCAGGACAGGCGAGAATGGCCAAAAGCTCCTCACTTAACATGTCGCCTCCACGGTGATGGGGTGTGTGCTGCTGGTGTCCCGCCTCGGTGCGGTCTCTCGGGGGCGGGCTATAGCGTCTGGAACGCTTCCGAGTATATCATAGGTGAGGATGCTACTCAACTATTTGCGAGCGGCTGGCACTCGTGATATACTGCCTACTCGGGTGTGTCCGCAGACTGGCGCGCCCACATCATCAAACACGCTTCTGTAGATAGAGACTCGTGCCGGCTTGGCCGGTGTAATGCGCGGGCAGCAGAGGCGGACGGATCAACGAGGAGGAAGCATGCCGGTAGTGACCATGAAGCAGTTGTTGGAGGCGGGTGTCCACTTTGGACATCGAAGCCGCCGCTGGAATCCCAAGATGCGCTCTTATATCTTTACCGAGCGCAACGGGATCCACATTATCGATTTGCAGCAGACGATTCAGGCGCTGGAACGGTCCTACGAGGTCGTCCGTGATATCGCCGCCGAGGGCGGAACGGTGATCTTTGTGGGCACCAAGCGCCAGGCCCAGGACAACGTCCGTGAGCAGGCTGAGCGTTGCGGAATGCCTTACGTGGCACAGCGCTGGCTCGGTGGTACCCTGACCAACTTTACGACGATCCGGTCACGGATCGAGTATATGCTGGATCTGGAGAGGCGACGGGAGCGGGGCGACTGGGACCGCCTTCCGAAGAAGGAGGCGACCATGCTGGCCCGTGATCTTTCGCGACTCCATCGTCGCCTGGGCGGCCTTCGAAACCTGAACCAAATCCCGGATGCTCTCATTATTGCTGATGTGAGCACTGAAGATATCGCCGTAAACGAGGCCAATCGCCTCGGCATCCCTGTCATCGCGATGGTGGATACCAACTGCAATCCCGACCCGATTGACTATGTCATTCCCTCGAATGATGACGCCATTCGTGCCATTCTGCTTATCATGTCCACCATGGCGGACGCCGTGATCGAAGGACAGCAGATGCGCGGAATCGTGATGGCTGAAGAAGGCGGGGAGGACGCCGTTGAGGATCGCTATGCGCCTGATGCCTACGATGAGTATGAGGACGCCTATGACGGTCCGGAGACTCGCGCGGCGCGTCCGGCTGTAGATATGGCTGACGAGGATGATGAGGATGTCATCATCGTGGATGATGATGACAGCGAGGACGATTCCGAACTATAGTAGTTCGTGAGCAGGCACATAGGCTGATGATCAAGCCGGGGGCCCTGTTCCCGGCTTTTCGCTAGAGATTATATACCGAGAGGATACACGACCATGCCAGTGACAATGGATCAGATCAAGGAACTCAGGCAGTCGACCGGCGCCGGCGTATTGGACTGCAAAAAGGCTCTGGAGCAGACAGACGGCGACATGGCCAAGGCCGCTGAGATCCTCAGGGAAAAGGGACTGCTGGCCGCTGCGAAAAAGGCCGAGCGCCAGGCAGCAGAGGGGCGCGTTGAGGTCTATGTTCATCCGGGGAACAAGCTCGTGGGTGTGGTTGTTTTGAACTGCGAGACCGACTTTGTCGCGCGCACCGATGACTTTATCTCGCTTGCGCACGATCTGGCGATGCAGGTTGCCGCTGTGGGGCCTCGGTGGATTTCGCGTAACGACGTACCCGAGGACGTGCTGGCCGAGGAAAAGGCCGGCTATGCGGATGATATCAAGGGCAAGCCGGAAGCGATCGTCGAGCGTATCGTCCAGGGCAAGCTCGACAAGTTCTACCAGCAGCACTGCCTGCTGGAGCAGCCTTTTATCAAGGACGACAGCAAGACCGTCGATCAGTTGATCAAAGAGGCGATCGCCCGAATCGGCGAGAACATTCTGGTTGGCCGCATGGAACGGCTGACGATCGAGGCGCCCGTAGAGGACTAGACAGGGCCGCTTCTGCAGCCGCCAGCAATGAACTGGCCCGGCCACGACAGAGATGCTCTGGCCGGGCAGTCGCTACGGATCCATCATGGAGGTCACCGTGTCGCAGGCCAGTTACAAGCGGGTGTTACTCAAGCTCAGCGGTGAGTTTCTGGCCGGCAGTTCCGGCTTTGGTATCGATCCGGCTATCGTCGAAGAGGTTGCCAGGCAGATCAAGCCGGCGTATGAACTCGGCGTAGAGATCGCGATTGTGATCGGTGGTGGAAATATCCTGCGCGGTGCGAGCGTCATGGCGTATGGTATGGATCGCGCAACTGCCGATTATATGGGTATGCTAGGGACCGTGATGAATGCCATGGCGCTGCAGGACGCTTTGGAGCGCATGGGCGTGGACACGCGCGTGCAGACCGCTATTGAGATGCGGGACGTGGCCGAGCCCTACATTCGTCGCCGCGCCATCCGCCACCTGGAAAAGGGAAGGGTGGTGATCTTTGGTGCCGGAACGGGCAATCCCTACTTTACGACGGATACGGCCGCCTCGCTGAGAGCGATGGAAATCGACGCAGAGATCCTGCTCAAGGCAACCAAGGTCGATGGTGTGTATGACAAGGACCCCATGCGTCACCAGGGCGCCAAGCGCTTTGACCGGTTGACGTATCTTGAGGCACTGAATATGGGCGTCGGCGTCATGGACAGCACGGCGCTTTCTCTTTGTATGGATAACAATCTACCGCTCATGGTATTCAAGCTGGAGCCGCCTGACAGCGTCGTCCGCGCAGTGAAGGGCGAGCCGATCGGGACTATTGTCTCGTAAAGGGGTAGAGGTCACCTGCCCTCGGGGGGCGCGCTGTGCCGGCAGTTGGCACGCGGGCTCATGAGCAGTAACATAATTCCGAGGAGGCAATACAGTGATTGATGAGATTATGCTGGATATCGAAGAGCGCATGGAAAAGGCCATTACGGCTCTGCGCTCGGATCTCACAGGCATCCGCACCGGCCGGGCTTCGCCCGCGCTCCTCGATCGCATCCGCGTTGAAGCTTACGATAGTGTTCTGCCGCTAAACCAGATGGCCACCGTGGCAGTGCCGGAACCCCGCTTGATTACCATTCGACCATGGGATGTGAGCACGCTCAATGCGATCGAGCGGGCCATACTAAAGTCTGATCTGGGTCTCACGCCCAACAATGACGGCAGGATCATCCGGCTTTCCGTCCCTCCGCTTACCGATGAGCGACGCCACGATCTCGCACGGCTGGTGAACCGCCGCGCCGAAGAGGCGCGTGTGGCCATCCGCAACCTGCGGCGCGATGCGCTCAAGTCATTGACAGATCTGGAAAAAGAGGGAGAGATCTCTGAGGACGACTACTACAAGTCCAGGGAAGATCTCCAGTCGGTGACCGACGAGTACACCGCCAAGGCAGACGAGCTCGGCGAACAAAAGCAGGCCGAGATCATGGAGTTCTAGTGAACTCAGAGACTCTGACAGAGGCCGGGCCGGATCTGGATCCGGCCCGCATACCTGCGCACGTGGGTATCATCATGGACGGGAATGGTCGCTGGGCGCAGGCACGGGGTTTGCCGCGTACGGCAGGCCACAGGGCGGGGACTGAGAATCTCAAGAATGTGCTTCAGGCGGCAGGCGATCTGGGTATTCGTACCGTTACGCTGTATGCCTTTTCCACAGAGAACTGGTCACGGCCGCGCGCTGAAGTGCGCGCTCTGATGATGCTCGCGCAGAATGTGCTGATGCGGGAGATCGAAGAGCTTCACCAGAGAGGCGTACGCGTGCGCATACTTGGGCGTCGTTCCGAGCTTGACCCGTCCCTGGCGCGGGCCATAGCGGCCGCTGAGGCCAAGACCCGTGACAATACCGCGATGACAGTCAATGTTGCCCTCAACTATGGGGGCAGAGCTGACATCGTCGATGCGGTGCGCGAAATCGCGCAGTCTGGCAGCAGGCCCGAGGATATCGATGAGCAGATGATCTCTGCTCACCTCTCCACCGCCGGCCAGCCCGATCCTGATCTCGTCATCCGCACGGCCGGAGAGATGCGCCTGAGCAATTTCCTGATCTGGCAGGCGGCCTATGCAGAGTTTTACGCGACACCAACGTTCTGGCCCGATTTTGACCGCGCTGAGCTGATACGGGCGATTCAGGCTTTTCAGTCGCGACACCGCCGCTTTGGCGGTCTGGAAAAGACGTCCTGACTCTCATACAGACATCGCTGGCGCATCTGAGGAGGTTGTCAGTGCTGACAAAGCGTATCTTGAGTGCTGCGCTTCTGATACCTCTGGTTGCGCTGCTCGTCTATCTTGGCGGCTGGTACCTCGCTGGGGGGCTGGCCCTGGCCGGTGTGCTGGCCACACTGGAATACTGCATTCTCGCACGATCGGTCGGACTGCGCCCAACGACCATCGCGAGCCTGATCTTTGTCCCGCTGGCGGTGCTCGATGCTCAGCTCGCCGGACAGGGTGTCCTTCGGCCAGCGGTGTTTCTTCTGGCCGCTGTAAGCCTCACGGTCGAGATTTTTCACCACAACCGCGAGGGATCACTGCAGAGCTGGGGTGTGACTGTAGCAGGCCTATATATCGGTCTGGGGCTTGCGCATTTTGTCTCTCTTCGCGCGCTGGAGAGTGGCCTCATCTGGGTCGCGCTGGCGCTCATTGGTACCTGGATCAGCGACACCGGGGCCTACTGGCTTGGGAGCCGGTTTGGAACGCGTAAATTGGCCCCCTCCATCAGTCCGGGCAAAACCTGGGAAGGCGTCGGCGGAGGCCTGCTCTTTGGGATCGTGTCCGTGTGGGTGATCGCGCGCGTTGGCCTGGGCCTGCCTCATTGGCACGGTATCGTGCTCGGATTGGTATTGGTCGCTGCCGCTACGCTGGGCGATCTCGCCGAGTCGGTGATCAAACGCCAGGCGGGAGCCAAGGACTCGGGCACATTGATTCCCGGCCACGGCGGCATGCTCGATCGCATCGATAGTCTTCTGTTCGTGGCTCCGGCCGTATATTATGCCGCATTGCTTCTGTCGGGATCGGCGTGGTGAGCAACTTTAGGGTGGTATGTCTGGAATTACGCTCGAATCCATCGTAGCGTTCAGCAACCTGCTGCTCGCATCTGCCAACGTCATCATCGGCTTTTCCCTGTTTGTCTACATTCTGACGCACAACTGGAAGAGCCCGGTGGCGCGTGCTTTTTGCGCGATGGTCGCTTTTGTGACGGTGGCCTATGTCGTCGAGATCACCTTGATCGGGGTGGCGACCGCCAATGCGGCGTATCTATGGCTTCGCGTGCAGTGGGCCGGGATCATCTTTGTCCCGGCGGCATATCTGCATTTCTCCGATGCGGTACTGAGCTCCACGCGGAGTGCCTCTCCTTTTCGGCGCTATGGTGTTTATACCGCTTATCTTGTCAGTGCCACGGCGGTGGCCATGGCGGCCTCGTCAGATCTGCTTTTTTCCGGTGTGGAGCAAGTACAGTCTCGCTACACCCTGGTGCCAGGGTCCTTATTCTGGTTGTCAGCGGCGTACTATACGCTCACCTGTATAGCGGGCTGGGTCAACATTACCCGAGCGCGTAACGCCTGTCTGACCTCAACGTCGCGCCGGCGTATGGCCTACCTGATGATCGCCATTCTGGCGCCGACCGTCGGTGTCCTGCCCTACCTGCTGCTCCCCCTGGTCATCCACGGGGTCGCTCCGCTGCTCATCATGCTGATCACACTGGCAGGC
This sequence comes from uncultured Anaerolineales bacterium, assembly GCA_964564195.1. Lineage (GTDB taxonomy): Bacteria > Chloroflexota > Anaerolineae > UBA1429 > UBA1429 > JAAYED01. The sequence continues at coordinate 11,396 of CAZMAI010000012.1, forward strand.
AATATTGCGATCGCCGTGATGACCAACGTGATCGCCTACACAGTGGCCTATCAAGGGGTTCTGCTGCCCGACCGCGTGGTAAAGCATCAGTTGCTGCATTTTTTGATGCGCGGCACGGCAGTTGCGATCGCCGTCGTGGTCATTATGCTCAGCATTCCACATGTGCCGGATATCCTCGGCCTCCCGAGGGACACTATCATGGTGATTGCGGTGGCCGGCGCTGTCGTCGCGCTTCAGGTCGTCATCAGCCTTGCCAAGCCCGCGCTGGATCGGGTGATCTACCGTAAAGACCGGCAAGAGATCTCCTGGTTGCAGTCGCTGGATCAGCGACTCCTCACGACTACGGACCTGCAGCAACTACTGGAGAACACACTGGTTGCTCTTTGCGAGCTGCTCCGTGCGCCCTCCGGGTTTGTGGTGACTGTGCAGGATGAAGATCTGCGCATACGGGTCTTTTCTGGTTCCCGTCCTGCCGCTGAAGCCTTTCTCCAGCAGACATCGTTGCCCAAACTGGTGCAGGAGCTGGCGGAGAGCCGAAGCGAGGGTCCCCTTTCGACTGAGGACTTTGTGGCCAGTGATGGCCATCGCCTCCTCCCTCTCAGGAGTCGTTCCGACCAGTCGGTCAACGGTATTCTGGGATTCAGAGCAGTCGATCCGGCGGGTGACTATACCCCTGAGCAGATTGATGCTGCCCACGGACTTGTGCGGCGCGCTGAGATGGCGCTGGAAGATATGCGCCTCCAGCAGCAGGTGTTCGCGCTCGTTCAGACCCTCGACGACGAACTTGACCAGATCCAGGGCTGGCGTTCGAGCCCGTTCAGTGTCAGCGAAGAGGCCCTGGCATCACTTGAGACGAGCCCCGTCCACTCACATGACTTTTCACAGATGGTCAAAGATGCGCTCACGCAGCTGTGGGGCGGGCCGAAATTGACGCAGAGCGACCTGCGGAGGTTGCGTGCCGTGCAGCGCGCCATGCCGGAAAATGACAATGTCCCCGTCAAGGCGATGCGCGCCGTCCTCCAGGAGGCCATTGAGCGTCTCAAACCCGAGGGACCCCGTTCCATGACCTCGGCAGAGTGGCTGCTGTACAATATCCTCGATCTGCGCTTTGTGCAGGGATACAAGATTCGCGACGTCGTCCGGCGACTGGCCGTGAGTGAATCGGACTATTACCGGAAACAGCGGGTGGCTATCGATCAGGTGGCCGAGACACTGGTGCAGATGGAGCGCGATGCCCAGGAGCAGTCCTAGCACGCCTCAGCGGGTGTCTGCAACCAACCGGTAGATTCGGGTCGGCCCATAGCCGTAGATTTCGACATAATGCGGATCATCCAACCTCTCCGGTTGTAGCGGCCCTCCGCGCGTTCCCACGAACAGGTGCGTCACCCCGGCATCGACCAGGCCGGCGATAAAGTCCGGAGCCGTCAGCTCCTGGGCCTGCATGACCGTTTCGGCCAGCTCCATCGTCCTCCGACGGTATGCCTCGTTGCCCTGCGAAACCAGCACGGAAGGGAAGGTGACGGTGCGGCCAGCCAGGTAGGGCAGCCACCAACCCGCATCAGAGCCCATGGGCATCCCCGCTTGCCACGGCTCTGTATTGACGAGCGTCAGGCTGTCCTCCGGCAGGTGCTTTCTGGCCCAGTCTATGGCAGGCATATCAGTCTCTTGCAGCAGCACCGTCCGCGCGTTAACCACATCAGACTGGTACCAGAGAGACAAGGTTGCTCCTGCTACCAGAGCACATGTCAGGAGCACTGGTACGATGGCGGTCCCCCATCTGGCGGCTCTGCCGGGCAGCCGAGTGACGGGCAGGAGCAGCACGTCGGCGGTCAGCGTGCCGATGAGCACGCCGGCGGGCAACCAATAACTGATGAACGCGCTGGTGCCGTGGACAAACCAGGAGCCCGGCAGGCCGATAATGCCGGGATCGGATAAGAGCAGACAGATTCCGCTCCAGAGCCCTATCACAGCGACATGCCACCTTCTGCGCAGGATGGCATAGATCAGGCCAGCGGCGGCCAGTGCCAGTACCCATTCAGTGTTTCCTGCGCGCGCGAGCGCCGCCGGGAACCTGGTGTCAATGCCCGGGGAGGCCACCCAGGATCCGTACAGCGATCCCCTTGGAATCAACGCGCTTCGGACCATGTGCGCTGCCCACGGTCCGATGAGGATCAAGGCAAGGACGGCAGTGCGCATCGCTTGCCAGGTCGCGTTCAGGATTGCGCGCAGGCCCCGCCGGGAGCCCAGCCCTCCAGCAGCGGCCAGGAGAGCACAGACTGGCCACAGCAGGGCGTAGTAGAACAGGACCCGATAATGGGTGAGAGCCAGTCCGGCAGCCAGAAAGGCGAGTGTGTAGGCTGTTTTCTTGTAGCGGGGCGACGTCAGCGACTCTAGAGATAGACTCAGCAGCGAAGGTAACAAGACAAGTCCGGCCAGTTGCGTGTAGCGCCCCCAACTGACATAGTAGGCCGGCATATACGTCAGAAAGGCTGGCACCGCCGCCGCAACGACGCCTGCCCAGCGCCACGGCAGGGATGGATGGTCCCTGGAGGCCGGCGCCAACGCGTTTAGGAGCCCATAGAGCGGCAGTCCAGCCAGGCCGGAGAGCAGTTGCCCCATCAGCAGCACACTCTGATCCGGGCGCATATCGCCAAGCAATCCGAGCACTGCCGCCAGGGTGTGAAAGCCAAAGTGGTAGTGGAGGGCATTCGCCTCTATGTATGGCGCTCCCGATACGGGAATCACGCCCCTCTCCATGATGAGCGAGGTTAGCATTGTGTGATGGACTGAATCGACCCAGGCGGGCACCAGCAGTTCCCTGGCCTGGACGAGTCGCAGGAGGATAGCCAGGATTGTGATAATCACCAGCGTAATCTGCGGCGCATCCCACGGAGAGACGCGAGGACGCGTCGCCAGCCGTCTTTGCCGCACCAGCTGTCCAGTAGAGAACACCAGTGCGCCGACTGTAATGCTCCATGCCCACAACGGCGTCATCGCAAGGTGGAGTGTGCTCATCCACAGCAGCATTATCGGCCAGAACGCGATGCTCAGGGCCAAGGCCAGGCCCAGTGTAGCGGCCGGGGGGCTCTGACGGCCACGGAGGAGAAACAGGGCGCCGGCGATACCCGGAGCGAGGAGCAGGAGGAGCGCCGCCGGCAGGCCGGGCCACCAGCGACTCGTGATCGCGGGCAGAGCGGCCACCAGGTCTCGATAGCTCTGGGAATAGTACGTGGTCAGCCAGAGGTCGCCTTCCACTGGAGTGCCGTTCTCACTCAGCTCACCCTCCGCCAGGCTGTCTTGTTGGGAGGCAGCCAGGCTCAGGTCACAGCCGTTTGGACAGGACAGCGTCAGCTGGTACGGCTTGGACGCGGATCCGTCCAGGGGCGCAAAGCGAAAAACCAGAGTGCCGTCTGGCGAGAGGTTTTCCAGGGACAGTACCACACGAATCAGCTCGGTTCGCGTGCTGTCGAGCCGCTCCAGGACCATGCTCACCTGGGTGCCCGCTGAGAGCCCTGTGCCATGGCTGACCGGCTTGATCGCAATTGCCTGCAGGCCGTTCTCCCAGGAGACAAAGGTCTGGCCAAGTGTGACGCCGGGGTGCAGGGCGACGGTGGTTCGGGTGTCGCGGTCCTGCACAGTGCCGGTGCGCGTCCGGCGAGGGTTCACTGCCCACAGAATGGCACTGGCGATCAGGATCGCCAGCAGCGCGCACAGCGCGGCAGTCAGTGTCTGCCGCTTCATCCCCTGGCCAGGTGCTGGAGCTCTGCCAGCTTGTTCAACGCCTCAAGCGGAGACAGTTCATCGACTTGTAGCTTTCGCAGCGCCTCGAGGGCCGGGTTCGTGTCAGGCAGGAGCGAGAGTTGCCGCACTTTGATGATGGCGGCGCCAGAGGCAACGGGCACGCGTCGGGCTGACCCTTCGAGATCGCTGAGAATCTCACGGGCACGACTGACAACGGCACGGGGCAACCCGGCCATCTCGGCCACGTGGATGCCATAGCTCCTGTCGGCGCCTCCGGGGACGATAAAGTGCGTAAAGACGACCTGATCCCCCTGCGAGTGCACAGCAACGTTCTCGTTGTGGACGTGCGGCAGGAAACCCTCCAGTTCGGTCAGTTCGTGGTAGTGCGTGGCAAAGAGGGTGCGCGGGCACAGCCCTGGATGATTGTGCAGGTACTCGACTACCGCCCAGGCGATGGAGATGCCGTCGTAGGTGCTGGTCCCGCGACCGATCTCGTCCAGGATGAGCAGGCTGCGTTCCGTGGCATGATTCAGAATGTTGGCAAGCTCGACCATCTCCACCATAAAAGTGCTCTGCCCGGAGGCGATCTCATCCTGCGCGCCCACGCGGCTAAAGATGCGGTCGACCAGACCGATATGGGCGCTCTCCGCGGGCACAAAAGAGCCAATCTGGGCCATGAGCGTGATGAGGGCCACCATCCTCAGGTAGGTCGATTTCCCGCTCATGTTGGGGCCGGTGATCAAATGGATGGCCTGATCCGCATCCAGCATCACATCGTTGGGCACAAAGCTGCCGGAGGGCAGTGTCCGTTCCACAACGGGGTGACGCGCAGCCTTGAGAATGATCGTGCGATCATCGCCCAGTTCTGGCCGTACATAGTCGTACTCGGCGGCTGTCTGTGCCAGTGCCAGGTAGACATCCACATGGGCCACGGCAGCAGCTGTTGCGCGGATCCGGTCCGCGACGCTGCGCAGACGCTCAAGCAGTTCCCTGTACAGTTCCGCTTCAAGCTCCTGGGCCCGCTCCTCGGCATGGAGAATGAGCGATTCGCGCTCCTTTAACTCGGGCGTGATGTATCGCTCAGCATTGACCAGCGTCTGTTTTCGGATGTACTCGGGGGGGACGGCGTCGGTGTTCGAGCGGGTGATCTCTATATAGTAGCCAAAGACCTTGTTGAACCCGACCTTGAGGCTCTTGATGCCGGTACGCGAGCGCTCCGCGGCCTCCAAACTGGCGACCCAGCGACGCGCCTCGGCGACCGAGGCGTCGATGCCGTCGCGCTCGCGCGAGTATCCCGCGCGGATCATGCGCCCGCCTCCGATCACCGCGGGAGGATCGTCCACGATAGCCTCCTCGATCCAGCGGGCGGCCTCCTCGCACGGATCGATGGCCTGCGGGGCCATTGGGTAGGGCTCGGTCGTGCCTGGCATCTGAACCTGGGCCACAAGCGCGCTCAGCGCAGCCCTGAGATCTGCACTGCGTAGCAGGGACGCATGCAAACCCTGAAGGTCGCGCGGTGACGCGATGCCCTGAACGACCCGGTTGCAGAGGCGCACCAGGTCCCCAAAGCCGTGCAGAATCTCGCGCAAGGACGCTCTGTGCGTGGCACTGCGCAGGCAGGCCTCCACGGCGGACTGACGCCCCTCCAACTCCGCGCGATCCAGGAGCGGCTGGGTGATCCATTGCCGCAGCAGCCGGCCGCCCATAGGCGTGAGGGTGTGGTCCAGCACCCAGAGGAGGGACCCCTTGAGGGTGCGGTCGCGCAAAGTCTCGACCAGTTCAAGGTTGCGACGGGTCGAGATATCCAGCGCCATGAAAGAGTCCGTTGAGTAAGTGGAGAGGGTGTCCAGCTGCGCCAGCGCGCCAGAGGAGTGCTCTTTCAGATACTGGACGAGGACGCCCGCGGCCTGGGTCGCGAGCGGCAGGTCGTCGCAGCCAAAGCCGGCCAGGGTCTCTACGCGAAACTGCTCCAGGAGCGCCTGCCGGCTGTTACCGTACTCAAAGCGCCAGGCATCGTAGAAGGTGACGGTTGCGCTGAGTGTTGCCAGTTCGGGATAGCGCCGGTGTGCCTCGGCCGTATGAGCAGTGCCCTGTTCGTAGCAGGGCTGTCCCATGTCGCTGACGATGACCTCCGCCGGTGACAAGCGGTCTAGCTCACGAATCAGCCCCTGGCCATCGGGGTCAGCGAACTGCGTGGTCGCCATCTCCCCGGTAGAGATATCCACAAACGCCACGCCGACACTGTGGGTATCTCGTGCAACGCCGACAAGGTAGTTATTGCGCTTGTCGGGCAGCAATCCCGGTTCCATCACGGTGCCTGGCGTCACCACGCGCACGACCTGCCGGGGCATCAGCCCGTTGATGGGTTCATCACCCATCTGCTCGCAGATGGCGACCTTGTATCCCCGCTCGATGAGTTTGGCAATATAGCCCTCGGCGGCATGGTGTGGAACACCTGCCATTGGGACCCGCTGGCCTTTGGCCACATTGCGCGAGGTCAGGACAATATCGAGCTGCTCTGCCACCACGTGCGCATCGGCGTCAAAAGTCTCGTAAAAGTCGCCCAGCCGGAAAAATACAATGGCATCGGGATAGCTACGTTTGACGTCCAGGTACTGCTGGCGGATGGGCGTGATGGGAGTAGGGGGCACCATGCGGCTGTCAGTCCTTGTGCCTTGCTGCGGAGAGCCGTGTTGGACTAGTCATTCAGGAGCTCCACAGCCGCCCGGAGCCCGGCAGAGCGAAGCCAAGAGGCTGCTCTGTCCACGCTGCCGTCGGCCGGTGACAGCAGGCTTCCCAGCGTCGTGTACAGGCGCGCCCGTTCGGCTCGAGAGGGCACCTGAGCCGTTGCCCAGGCGCTCTGGAATCCAAGACCATGCTTGCGCTCCAGCACGGTGTGAGCCCAGAGCATGTTTGCGCCCTGCAGAAACTGCTCGCGGTGTGGGTATAGCGCAGGAACGCTCAGATCATCTATGAGCAACTGCCCGGGCTTGTTCATCTCGGTGCCGATGAATACCGGCAGGTCGAGATCCCTGGCCGCGAGTAGCGCGGCATTCATACTCTCGACGAGATCCCCGGAACGGGCGGCATCGGGGACGTTCCAGTTGCGGTCGGGGATCATCACCATGGCAACGATGCCACGCGACGCCAGGTCTGCCAACAGCGCCCGCATGTCCTGCTCGCCGGCGCTCGTGCCGTCCACAAAGGGATAGCATGGGAGTGCGCCACAGGCGACGGTTGCGGCGATGGCGTCCTCCAGCGAGGGAAAACTATCGGATGTGGGCGCCATGTATCCGGGCCCGCCCTGCTTCATCAGTCTGCCGCGAATGGCGTCGTGAGGGAAGGGCGTGTCTGTGAGGAAGGCATCCACAGCCTCCACAGAGAGACCGAGTTTGTCGCTCCAAAAGCACAGGAGATCGGATCGGCCGGGATAGAGCTTGCGGGCGGCGGCATCGTAGGCAATAAGCATGTGGCGTTCCGTCGCATTGCCGCTCGGCGTCAAGGGCAACACGTCCTGCTCATAGTCGATGGCGACGGGCGTCATGGACGCATTGATGCGCGAGATCATCTGCCGGTTTCTGGCTTGTGCTCTGGCGCGCAGATCATCGACTGTGGGGGCTGCCCGCGGCGCTGGCGTGCCGCTGGCAAATCCCATCCCGACAAAGTACATCACGCCCGGCTCCCCTGGCGAGTTAAAGACTACATCCGAACGGTCGGGCACATAGACTCTGGTCTCAAAGCCGGCCGTGCCGCGTATGCCGCATCGTTCGCTGGCTGAGAGTGTCTCGTCGACACTGTCCAGCACATCGAAATCTACAGTGCCCAACGCATACCAGCCCTCGCTGCGCGCCAGCCAGGCGAGGTACGTGGGCGAGTACCCATAGCCGTTGTAGGAAAAGATGGTATGGGCATGGAGGTTTATCTTGAGCGGATCGGGAGATGGCGCCGCCTCGCCTAGCCAATCCTCGCGCGAAGCAAGTTCCTCCAGCGCCAACATCCGCTGATCCGCGTTCAAATCGTTTAGCATCGCTAGAGTCTGGTCCATGCGAGCCTCGCTGTATCTGATTCGAGCGGGGGTGCAAACATACTGGGTGAATATAGGTCGGCAGACGGCGGAACGCAAGCGGTGGAGTGTGGACAAAAAGCGGGCCGGCCATTTGGCCGGCCCGTGAGTGCCTGGTTCTACTGCTCTTCTTCAGCAGGTTTCAGCATAGCCATCAGCAGGTCCTCAACCTCCTGCTTGGCGTCTTCGATCTGCAGGTCGCAGGCCAGAGCGAGCTCGCCCGCGATAAAGTCCTTACCCTGGTCAAAGAGTTGCCTGTCGATGGTGCCCAGGGGCCGCTTGCTGTTCATGAAATACAGCATCCGCGCGATCTCGACAATATCGCCAAAGATCCCCGACTTGAGCTGCTCGCGCATCAGGGCCTGACGGGACCGCAGATCCTTGTTTATGTCCTCATCTTGCGGGGCGTCCTGGCAGACACACAGGCACTCTCGCAGCTCCTCTACTTCGCCCACGGGCCGCAGGGCAACCTCCTCAGCGCGCTCGACAGGAACCATGAGCTGCATCGGGCGTGACACGGTGTCGATGACATAATAAGCATGGACGCTATCGCCGATGCTCTTTTCCTGAATTCGAACCACTACCCCCGCACCATAGCAAGGATGGACGACTCTGCTGCCGATCTGATACATATGCTTACTTGCCTCCTGGTACAGAAATCCGCTGTGCCTTGATCTTTTAGAGGCTCTGGCGTCATTGCCGCATTGCCGGGACCTCACACACGGGAGGTTGGCCGGGGATGGGCCGGGTGATGCACAAGGCATTGTATGGAACGAGGTTGTTCCCTCGCCACTGGTCTGTGTTGCACGAAATCCACATCACCGTGTGACGTGGATGCGCAGGGCCGTTGTGCTTTCCCGGCAGGTGTAACTATTGGTACGCCCATATTATACCATCGAGTCGAGGCGGCGACAAACCGTTCAGGGCCTGGCCCGTCGACCATCGCCGGTCCTTGGATCAAGCCGGGAGCCTCGGTTGCTCGATTCGTGGGAAGGGGGCACCTACAGAGTTCCCGGGCCCAGCACGGCAGACGCGTTCGGATCACCGACCAGTGTGGCCAGGGACGCGACCGGATGCTCGTATGGCAAGGTGTGTATCGCCATGGCAAGATCCTGTGGCGTCTCTCCCACAATCTTGACCAGCGTGGGCTCGACCAACTCATAGGTGGCGATCAACGTGGCGGTTCCGACCGCTGGCTCGACACTTTGGACTGCCAGCTTGGCCGGCGTGATGATCGCGAGATACGCCTGCTCTGGTCCCCAGGCTGCCGCGATTCGCGGGGTACTGTAGCTGTCATGCTCATAGTCCAGTGCCAAAAGGGCGAGCGCGAGGGCGTCACGGAGCGGGTACCCCGCCGCCACCTTTTCGATGATGGGGTCAACGTGGCTGCCGTTGGCGATAATCGTCGTGGCGCCGTGCGTGCGCATGCAGTTGTAGGCGATGTAGGGATTATCACTGGCCGGCGCGTCGGCGGTAGGCAGCACGACGGCCGCATTTGGCGTCAGGACGATTCTGCGATTGGGAAAGGAGCGGGATGACACGCGGTACCCCAGAAAGGGATGCCCGGAAGGTGTGCGGCCCGCGAGCACGAAACGTCCGATATACATACTTTTTCTCTCCCTTGGCTGGTCTAGTACCAGCCTGACGCAAAGGCCTCATTGTACATGGCGATCGTGTTCTCTGGAGGGGTGATCGCCTGGATATTGTGGCAGGGGGCCAGGATATAACCGCCACCTGCGCCCAGGATCGCAATGTTCTCGATGACTTCGCTGCGGACGTCCTGGACCGATCCAAAAGGAAGGGTCTGCTGGTTGTCGACGGCGCCGTGCAGGATGATCTGGTCCCCAAAATCCGCCTTGAGACCAGGTCTCTCCATTCCCTCGCAACGCCATTGGATGGGGTTCAGTACATCGATGCCTGTCGCGATCATGTCGGGTAGAATCGGGCGCACTGCGCCGTCGCTGTGGAAAAAGACATAGGCTCCGGCCTCATGCGCCAGGTGCATCATTCGTGCCATGCGCGGCAGCAAAAAGGTACGTATCTGCGACGGCGAAAACAGCAGGCTCGACTGGCTTCCCATGTCTTCGGCGATATAGGTGATCATGACCTGGCCGGGAATAGCCTCGTAGATGCGCAGCGTGTTTTGGTAGGCCAGTTCAAAAAGCTTGTCCAGGCAATAGTGCACGATCTCTGGATTCAAGATGAGATCCATATAGGCCTGTTCATCGCCACGCAGGTCTTTGTAGGTCAGAAAAGGTTCAGAGCCGCCACCGCGAATCGGCGACCGTTCATGCCCGCGGATCTGCGCCGGAAGGTGGTCGTAGCGCCACCAATCCGGGTTCGGCCAGCGGTAGTTGTCTTCAATCTCTGCCACAGAGGTGTACGCCGCCAGCGGGTTGGTGATGGCCTCGCGATAGACACCCGCCCCATAGTCCACATTCCGGTACCGGATGCCGTACACGTCCTCGTCCGGCGGCACCGGCGGCCCGGCGTAGCGCGGGCCGACCGTAAAAGGCCGATCGATATGGAGCGTTTCGTACAGCACCTCGTCGTCCGCGATGCCGAGATACGACTTTAATCGGGCATGGGCTTCGTCGGTGGTCCAGTAATCCGTGGGGACGCGATCGGGCAGGCGATGTTCTAGGACTGCTTGCCAGCGTTCACGAGAGGTCATGGTTTCCACGGGCATGATATCGTCTCCGTTCATCGAGTCGTACCGCCATTCTAGCCGCAGCCGGTGACGCGATCAAGCACGCCGTAGCCGGGGCGAGCCTTGACCGCCGCGTATGCTCTGGCTAGACTGACGGCACTGAAAGGTATGGAGGTGCCATGGGCGCGCTGGATTACGATATTGTTGCTGACGACCTCTCTGCGTTCGGTTCGGAGCCGGCGCTTGTGACCTTTGGCGAGGTCATGGTGCGCGACACGCCCGCTGACGATGAGCGGCTGGAGCGAGCCAGAACGGTCCGCATCTCTATGGCGGGCAGCGAGTACACCTTGGCGATCGCCCTGGCCCGGCTTGGTTTGAGGACTGTGTTTGTGTCGCGGGTACCGGACAATCCTTACGGCTGGGCGGTTCGCGACATTGCGCGCGCCCAAGGCGTGGACACCTCACATCTGGTGTGGGCGCCGCGCACAGAGCCGATCGGGCGGTATCTGTACGAGTTGGGACGTACACCTCGCCGTGGCGCCGGCTGGTATCAGCGGATGTACTCATCCGCCAGCAGGCTGGGGGCAGGCATGGTGGATTGGGGCTCTGTGCTCGCTCACAGTAGCCTCTTGCACACCTCTGGGATCACCTTTGGTCTGGCGAGACACAGCGGTTACGAGCGCAACTACTGCCTAGAGGCGTTTGAGGAGGCCCTTACGGCGCGCCCTGAGGGGTGCTTGCTGGGGTTGGACTGCAACTACCGCAGCACGCTCTGGCCCAAGGTTGAGGCCGTCGACACGCTGGGGCCAGTGCTGGAGCATGTTGATATCCTGATCACTACGATCGAGGATATGGCAGAGTTGTATGGCATGGGGGCGGGCGGTCTCGAACCCGCGGCGATCATCAACGGCGATCTGGAGCGGCTGGATGATGAGGCACTGCGAGCCTTTATGTCACAGTTGATGGATCGCTTTGGCGTAAGCGTCGTCGGCTTGACGATCCGTTATCCTGACAGCTTTGAGGCGCATCGCTGGGAATCGGCGGCCATGGACAAGGACGGCAACTTTTTCCGTTCGCCCGCGACGTTGGGCATCACATTGTGGGATCGCCTTGGCGGCGGAGACACGTGGAATGCCGGGTTCTACTATGGCCTTCTCACCGAATCGGACCCGTTCCGCCGTCTGGAAAAAGGCGTCCTCGTGGGTGATGCCGCCACCGCGCTCAAACAGACGCTGATGTTCGATCTACCGATCATCACCAAGGGCGAGGTCAGGGATCTGATGCGCACCATGGTAACCGGCGGCGGGAGGCGCACGTCCCGGTGACGGTGGCACAGCAAGAGAGTCCGGTCGCCTTTCACATTGGGCCGGTGCCGGTGCACGGGAGGCTGATCCTGGCTCCGATGGCCGGGTTTTCCGATCTGCCGTTCCGGGTAATCTGCCGGGAGCACGGATCGGCCCTGAGCTATACGCCCTGCATCACCGACGTGGCAGTAACCCATGGGGGCACGCGTACGGAGCGGCTGTCCGAGTTTCTGGAATGCGAACGCCCTGTTGCGGTGCAGTTATTGGGTGCCGATGAGCGGTCGCTGCTCGAGGCGGCAGCACATGTGATGCAGCAACAGCCGGACATGATCGATCTGAACATGGGGTGCCCTGCGCGCCGGGTGACCAGCGGGGGTCGTGGAGCGGCACTGCTCTGCGAGCCGCCACGGATCGCACGCCTGGTCCGCACGCTTGTCGAGGCTTTGCCGGTGCCGGTAACGGGCAAGATCCGGCTCGGCTGGGATGCATCCTCGCGCAACTATCTGGAGGTGGCACGCCTCCTGGAGGACAATGGTATCGCCGCCATCGCTGTGCACGGACGCACGCGCGCGCAGCAATACAGCGGTGTTGCGGACTGGGGTGCGATCGCAGAGGTCAAGGCTGCGGTCTCGGTGCCTGTGATTGGTAATGGCGACGTGCGTTCCCCCGCGGACGCCGATCGTATGCGGGAGATGACTGGCTGTGATGGTGTGATGGTGGGACGCGGCGCAGTCGGAAATCCATGGCTCTTTGGCGGGCGGTCGATCGACGCTGTCGGTTACCCGGAGCGTCTGACCGTGATCCGGCGCCATGCGTTGTGGATGGCCCGTTTCTACGGCGAGTCGTTGGGGATTGTGTTGTTTCGCAAGCATGTGGTGCGGTATGTTCAGGGGCTACGCGATGCGACGTCGGTGCGGCCAGCGCTGCTGGCGGCGGAGAGCGCGGGAGAACTCTTCAGGGTGCTAGAGGCCTGGTCGCCGGACGTGTCAAGAGCAGAGTTGTCCCCGGAAGAGAGCGAGGCGGAGGATTCCTATGAAGACTGAACATCCTCTGGTGCAATTGGCGAGAAGGACGATCGAGCAGTATGTGCGGGGAGGACGCACGGTCGAGGCGACAGGATCACTGGGTGACCTCGGCAACACGCGGGCCGGAGCTTTTGTGTCTCTGCACAGGCATGGCCAGCTGCGGGGCTGTATCGGGACGATCGAAAACGTCCAGGGCGACCTGGAGCGCGAAGTGATCCAGAACGCGATCAGCGCTGCGACGCGCGATCCGCGCTTTCCGCCCGTGCGGGTTGATGAGTTGGACGATCTCGAGATCTCCGTTGATGTGCTCGGCGCTCCGGAGCAGGTTGCGGGCCTAAACGATCTGGACCCGCGCATCTATGGGGTGATTGTCGAACGCGGCCGCCGCCGCGGGCTGCTCTTGCCCGATCTGGAAGGGGTCGATACACCGGAACAGCAGGTGGATATTGCCCTGCGCAAAGCCTGGATCGAGCCCCGAGAGTCCTACCGCTTGTACCGGTTCCGGGTGGATCGCTATCACTAGCCTGATCTAGGTAATGACAATCTCGCCGGGCGTCCCCAAAACGCCGCGCACCTCAATCTTGCGCTCTGTAAACCGCTGCGTGAGCCAGGCCACCGTCTCCGTGTGAGCGGTAATCCGGCTGGTGGCGATGTAGCTGTCACCTTTCGCCAATGATAGGGGCAGGATGATCTGGTCGGCGAGGTGTGGGTCCAGGGCCGCTTTGGTCCGGCGATAGGCGTCAAAGGCCTCAAAGGCATCGTCCGCAACCCGCTCGGCAGGGTACCGTAGCCGTCCATAGGCCGTGAATCCGGCGGTAATCTCCTCATATTGCGCCGCGACAAACACGAGCGTCCCTTTACCCACTGCCGGCGCATCCAGGCTGTGCACGTCTGGCTTGATGTGGCGTGACCGCAGGCGTGCCTCGAGTTGCGCACGCTGTCTCTCGATGATATGTGCTGGCAGGTTGGAGGCAGCCGAGAGCCCCCAGACGCCCATGAGCGCCCCTCGGCTCACCAACTCCATGCCACGGAGCGTTGACGGCGCCGCGGGCAGTATGCGGGCGTGCAGCGTCCCCTGGCCCTCGGGGTACCAGCCCCATGCCCCCAGTTCGGCCACGCAGCGGATGCCGATTCTCTCCAGAACCGGCAGGAAAACCTCGGTCAGGTACTGGTAGCACGGACTCCAGAGCACGTGCGTGCCCCCCGTGATGGTGAGGCTAGAGGGCTGATCGCCCTGCAGGGCCAGCGGCAGCAGGATCGTCTGCAGAAGCAGCGTCGCCGATCCGGCGGTGGGCGTGCCCGCCAGCGCCGATATGTCGAACTCTTAGGCGCCTGCTCTCGCGGGCCGCCGCGGTGCAAACAGGAGTTGTTGTGATCCAGGTGTCGCGCCCGACACCTCCGCGTCGCATAGCAACTGTATGGCGCGAACCGCCGCAAGATGCTGGGGAGCCAGTCCAGGCGGCCGACGACCGGCGCGAATATGCTCGGCGGCGATGGGGCGCTGCTGCAGGGCAGAGAGGCAGAGGGCCGCCCGAAGGATCTGTCCTCCGCCTTCGCCGGCACTCCCATCGACGGTAAGCATGCCGGTCACGGTTCAGCGCTCAGGCGACATCACCGCCAGGCGCACACCCTCCGGCAAGAGCGCGCCGAGGCGCTCCACGTCCTTTTCGGTTCCCACCAGCCGTCCCCAATGCATCGGCACGAGGATCTTTGGGCCGATACGCGCTGCCGCCTGGGCCGCCTGCTCGGCGTTCATCGTGTACGTGCCCCCCATGGGGAGAAAGGCGACATCGCAGGAGATACCATCCATCTCGGGGATGATGTCCGTGTCGCCCGCATGGTAGAACCTGCGGCCGCCGGTCTCGATAATGTACCCCACGTGGCCTGCCGAACGCGGATGGTTTGGTTTGTCCGTGTTGTAGGCCGCAACCACCTCTAAGCGCATGTCCTGGACCTTTAGGCTGTCTCCGGGCCGGACAGCCGATACCCGTCGGCCTGCCAGCTGTGGTACGCAGTCGGGAGGGCACAGGATCTCGGTCTCTGGCCCGCTCACCAGGGCTATGTCATCGACAGAGAGGTGATCGCCGTGTCCATGGGTCACGAGAATCAGATCTGCACGGGGCCCGCCGGCCAACTGCCACGGGTCGATATAGACCACCTTTTCTGTGACGATGCGGAAACTGGCATGGCCAAGCCACGTGACACCCTGTAGTAGAGGTTCCATCGTTCTTGCTCCCTGTGTTCAATGATAAAGGCGTGAGTACTGCGACCATCCCTTTCCTGGATATCCCTGGGACGGAAGGACAGCGGCGCAACTAGCGTAGGATATCGCCGACATACGCGGGATTGCTCCAGGCACAGCCTGACCTGTCGTCGCGACACTCTACGCGCACATAGACCAGTTCGGGCTGAATGGGCAATCGCGCATGGGTCAGGCGCTCACCGTTGGCAGCGACAAACCGCTGCCCGCGCGAGCCCGCCGCATAGAAAACAATCTCCTGGCACGGGCTGCAGCGCACATGGAGCTCCGGCTGGCCATCTTGTGATGATACGACTCGGAGGTCCTGAATGACCGGGCCAGTGCTGCTGTAGTAGTTCCCCTGCGCCAGTGCGCGCAGGATGCTGGTCTCATCCAGGGTCTGGGATCGAACCATGACATAGCCGATCCCTTCCCAATCGTGGCGCCAATGTGAATCATCGACGGCCAGGCCGGTGAGGCGACAGCCGGCACTGAGGCAGTCATCCCAGTGCACGCGGGCGTGGCCGGTGCCACGGCTCTCTTCGCAGACGGCATTGAACACCTCAAGGCCGTCAAGATCCCGCAGTTCCTGTACCTCAGCCGAGGTCTGACCGGTCCAATAGGGATGGGCGATGTAGCACAGCGCCCCCTGGGCCTTTAAATGATCGATCACCGCCTGGGGCTCCTCGGCCCAACTCCGCGGGGGCAGCTCGGATAAGCCCAGGGTGAGGAGATGATAGCGCGAGCCCTGCACCTCAGCGGCACTCAGCGTAATAAAGTCATTAGCGATTGGCTCTCCCCGCGTGTAAAACCAGTGGTCCGACAGGGCGATGAAATCATAACCGCGAGAGCGATACCAGGCGACCACCTCATCGGGGGAAAGCAATCCGTCGGACTGCGTCGAGTGGGTGTGCAGGTTGCCTTTGAACCAGTGACCTGGCTGCTCGAAAGGGGATGAAAACACCACGCTATGCCTCCTGCGCTGGTCGTAGATAGAGAGTCACGCACGCAGACGCACCCGCGTGACGATCTTGACTCGCATTCTACTCACGGCAGTGGTTGCGGGGCAACCCGGCGCGAAGCGACCCGGCACCACATCTGGCCGGAGCTGGCTATCGATGCTAATATCGGGGGGCTCGGATGGGGGTGGGGGTTGGTGCCCCAGGAGGGAGTCGAACCCCCGGCACAAGGTTTAGGAAACCTCTGCTCTATCCTCTGAGCTACTGGGGCACGGCCCAGAGTCTAGCACAGGATGAGGCGCATGGCAATACGACCGCTTGCCGGATGGTGGCGCATCGTGCGTCACGATATTATCAGGTGGATCGCCCGGGCAGTCGTTCTGTTCGGGATACTGCTCGTGCTGAGCGCACCCACGCAACGCCTGGTACTCGTCGGGTCTCCTCAAGTCGTTGAGACGCGCAATCACAAGATGGGGGTGCATACCCGTCTGACGGACGAGGTGGAGGAATGGAAGATCCAGCGCTCCCTGCAGATGGTCCGCGAGATGGGCGCACCCTGGATTGTCGAGTACTTTCCCTGGGCGTACAGCGAGCCACGCCAGGGCCGCTATGACTGGCGGCATGCCGATCTCGTTGTGGATCACGCCGTGGCACAGGGGCTCACCGTGATCGCCCGGATCGACTATGTGCCGGACTGGGCGCGTCCGCCCGAGACCACCGCCAGGTACCTGCCCGCAGAGAGCTTTGCGCACTATGCCCGTTTTGTGGCGGCCTTTGCGGAGCGCTATCGCGGACGCATCAACCACATCATCATCTGGAATGAGCCCAATCTCGCCTTTGAGTGGGGGTATCGAATCCCGGATCCGGCTGGATACACCGATCTGCTTCGCCAGAGCTACGAGGCTGTCAAGGCCGTGGCGCCAGAGATCCAGGTGCTTGCCGCTGGCCTCGCGCCGACGATGGCGCCGGCGGGGAGCGAATGGGGCATGGACGACCTGCTCTATCTGCAGGCGATGTACGAAGCCGGGGCTTCTCCATATTTCGACGGTCTCGCGCTGCACGCCTATGGCTTTACTTTTCACGCCGATGATCCCCCGGCGCCGGATCGCATCAATTTCCGGCGAATCGAGTTGCTGCGAGAGATCATGGTTGCGCGTGGCGATGGGGCCAAGCCTGCCTATGTCACCGAGGGGGGCTGGAACGACCACCCTCGGTGGACCAAGGCAGTGAGTCCTTATCTGCGCATCCGCTACACTGTAGATGCCTATGACATGGCGTTGCGGGACTGGGATTGGTGCGAGGCCCTTTGTCTCTGGGCTTTTCGTTTTCCGGTGGCGCAGCGTACCTACCAGGATCAGTTCACCTTTGTGACCCCCGACTTTGTTCCCAGGCCCATCTATACCGAACTGGCTCGCTATGCCCGTGGCGAGCCTTTCGAGTTTCTATTGGAGGCACCCTGATGTCTGCCCGGGTTGCGCGCATCGCCTGTATTGCCGCGATCGTTCTGCTCATTGCGCTGGCGATTGGCTTGCTGGCGCGACAACGGGTCTCGCGTGAGGACGCGTGGCAACAGATAAAGGTGAGCGGTGTCATGCGTGTGGCAATGGATGCTGCTTATCCGCCTTTTGAGTGGGTGGACTCTGAGGGTGTGTATCATGGCCTGGATGCAGAGCTTGCCCGCAAGTTGGCTGAGCGCTGGGGTGTGGAGGCGGGCTTTGTCAATGTCGCCTTTGACGGCCTGTATGACGCGCTCTTTGTGCGCAAGGCCGATCTGATTCTTTCGGCTCTCCCCTATGACGCTCTGATGACGCGCGATGTGATCTATTCGCAGCCCTATGTCGCCGGCGGACAGGTGATTGTGGTCCCGGTTGCGCAGCAGGGTATTGAGATGGCGTTGCACCTCTCGGGCAGAGTGGTGGCGGTGGAGCTAGGTGCTGAGGGGCACGCCTTGCTTAGCCGTCTGAATCGTGACAGCGGGCTGGCCGTGGAGATTCTCGCACTGAATGATCTCACTGCGGCCGTGGCTGCCCTGCAGGATGGTGTCGCAGCGGCTCTGGTCTGCGACCGCATCGACGCTCTCGCGCTGACAGCGACTGGCCAGGTGCGCATCGCCGGGGATCCGCTAACGGTGGATCCGTATGTGATCGCCGTGCGCGCCGATTCCCCTGCACTGGCCAGGGAGCTTGACGCGGCGCTAGTAGACTTTTCGTCCGATGGTACCCTGTCGCAACTGGAGGAGCGCTGGCTTGTTGGCGAGACGCGCAAGTGAGTTTGACAGTCGGGGTGGCGGTGCGTAGCATCGGGCCTTGAACCTATAATCGGGAGGATGGATGAAGATCACAGAGATCCGTACGGGCGAGGTCCGGGGCCACGGCTGGACATGTTTTGTGCGCATTACCACGGACACCGGAATTACGGGCACGGGTGAATGCATTCACGGGGGCGCTGGCATCCAGCAGATCATCGCGGCCCTGGGGAGCCTGATCATCGGCGAGGACCCGATGAACGTTGACCGGCTGTACGAAAAGATGCGCCGCTCCCGGGTGTTCGATGGTGCGTTGGCGGGCAACTTTGTGACAGCCCTGACGGGCATCGAGATCGCCCTCTGGGATCTGGCAGGGCGCGCAACAGGGCTGCCAGTATATGCGTTGCTGGGGGGCAAATTCAGGGATACGGTCAGGCTATACGCGGACTGCCACGCCGGTGGTGATGATTCCCCTGCCGCTAACGCCGCCAAGGCGCGCGAAGTGGCGGACATGGGCTTTGATGCTTTAAAGTTCGATCTCGACGATCTCCAGAGTCCGGCCAAGAAGGATGCTTTTAACCACACGGTGAGCCGTCGCGAACTGGATGCGATGGTCGCCAAGGTAGCGGCGGTGCGCGAGGCGCTTGGCCCGCACATCGATCTGGCCATGGACCTGCATGGACGCTACGATGCCAGCTCTGGTGCGCGCATCGCGCAGGCGCTGGAACCGTACGATCTGATGTGGCTTGAGGAGCCCGTGCCCCCTGAGAACGTGGACGCCATGCGTGAGGTCAAGAACGCCACGCGCACGCCGATCTGCGCGGGCGAGAACCTGTTCCTGCGCTGGGGTTTCCGGGATCTGCTCGAAAAGCAGGCGGTCGACATCATCATGCCCGACCTGCCCAAATGCTGTGGCCTCTCTGAAGGGAAAAAGATCGCCTCGATGGCCGAGGTCTACTATATCCCAATGGCCCCTCACAACGTCTGCGGCCCCCTGGGGACGGTGGCATCAGCGCACTGCTGCGCTGCGGTACCGAATTTCCTCGTCCTCGAATGGCACTGGCTCGAGCGCCCGCACTGGCATGAGTTGGTGCTCGCTGATCCGCCGCTCATTCAGAATGGTGCGATCACGCTGACGGATCGCCCCGGGCTGGGTGTCGAGCTCAATATGGAGGCAGCTGAGCGCTATTTGAAGCCCGGCACCAGGCTCTTTGCGTAGGGTAGTTGATGGAAAGACGTGTTGTTGATCTCAGACGAGACTATCCGGCCTTGCTCGCACTGCAGCGTCAGAGCTGGGGGATCAACTTTCCCGGAGAACCTTTTGTGGAAAGCGCCTTTCGCCATGCGCTGGAGAGATCAGCGTCGAGCGGTAACGTCTATGTTTATCAAGAGGGCCAGGAGTTGGTAGGATGGCTCTGGCTGGATTGGCGTGTGGGACGCGAACGCGCCCACATCCGCCATCTGCAGGTCGCTGAGGCTTACTGGGGCAGGGGAGTCGGTCGTGAACTCGTCGAGGATGCGTTCCGGATGGCCAGAGCCAAGGGCCGGCGCGAGATCACATTGAACGTGACCAAGTCAAACGAGCGCGCCATGCAGCTGTATGCCAGTAGCGGGTTTGTGATCAAGCAGGATATGGGTGACCGGCTGTACATGGGGTGCAACCTGGCGAATGAGCCAGGGACGGACGGGACTGTGAGCGATCAGGCCTCCGGATCAAGCTCTACGGTGACTTCATAATCGCCCAGCACCACTACGTCTCCGGCGTGGATTTTCTTCGAACGGTGCGTTTCAACCTCGCCGTTCAGCAGGACTTTTCCATGCTGGATGAGGTACTTGGCCTCACCGCCAGATTTGACCAGTCCTACGATCTTGAGGAACTGATCAAGACGGATGTGGGGTTGTTCTTCCATTGTACTCCCGTCCTATACATAGGAGGCTACCGGCGGTGATGCGGCCGGTAGCCTCCTTGCATGCCAAAGATCTGGCGATTACCTAGCCAAGCCGTTCCTGCAGTTCTTCGAGTTGTTCCATGATGCGCGCGGGCAGGCGATCGCCAAAGCGCTCCATGAACTCCACGATGCCGGGCATCTCGGCTTTCCAGCCTTCCACATCCACGCTCAGGAGTTCATCCAGGTACTGCTCGTACTTTTCGATGCCCTTGAGATCGAGGTCCTCTTTAAAGGGCAGCAGGCCGATCGGCGTCTCGCGGGCCCCTACCTTGCCGTCGAGGCGATCGCACATCCACTCCAGGGCGCGGCTGTTGTCGCCAAAGCCCGGCCACATCCAGTGTCCCTCAGCATCCTTGCGGAACCAGTTGACATAAAAGATGCGCGGAGCCTTGTCGCCGAGGCGATCGCCCATCTCGAGCCAGTGCTCGAAATAGTCGCCCATGTTGTAGCCACAGAAGGGCGTCATGGCGAACGGGTCGCGGCGTACGTTGCCGACAGCGCCGATGTTGGCAGCGGTGGTTTCAGAGCTCGCCGTGGCGCCCAGCAGCACGCCATGGTCCCAGTCAAA
>CAZMAI010000013.1:0-7093 GCA_964564195.1 uncultured Anaerolineales bacterium
CGGAAGGTGCGCTGGTAGGCGTCCCAGTCCGTCTCCCAACCACAGACGATGCAGCGAATCGCGGGGTTGGGGTTCCGGCGCGAGGGCTGCTCGCGGGCAACGTACTGCTCGCGACCGACCTGCTGGCAGCGCGGGCAGCGCACCATCCCGCGGTACAGCGCACTGTAGATATCCAGGATGGCCTGGCAGCGCAGATACAGTGTGATCCCGACCTCGTCCAGCAGTTCCTCGTCGAGTAGACTGGCCGCTTCGCTCGCGTATAGGCGCCGCAGCCGCTCTTTGGTCACCCGCGGCGGCCAACGGATCTCCTCGCAGCCATTCGGTGTGCTTTCGTTTGCCGGCACTGGCCACGCTCCTGTCCTTCAGGCGATGGTATCCGGTCAGCCTTGCGGCAACTGCCGCATGCCGGTGTGCGCCAGTGAGCGCTGTAGCGCGTTGGGATCCGAGAGCACCAGCAGTCGGTCGCCGGCGTGCAGCTCTGATCCGCCGCTGGGGATTATAAACTCGGCGCCGCGGGCGATGAGGATCACCAGCAACTCAGCGGGCAGGTCCAGTGCGACGATGGCGCGCCCATCGGCGAAGGAGCCGGCCGGCACCTCGAGCTCGACAAAGGCGTCACTGAGCCCCCGCCCGCCCAGGTATTCGATGGGATAGGCAGGACGCTGAGGTGTCGGGGAGTCAACGTGCAGCAGGCGTGCGGCGAGCGGGATGGTGGTACCCTGAAACACCACCGAGACCAGCACCACAAAGAACACGACGTTGAACACCACGTCAGACAGCGGTGCTCCGGCGACGAGCGGGTAGGTTGCCAGCAGGATGGGCGCTGCTCCTCGCAGCCCCACCCAGGAGATCAGTACCTTTTCGCGGAGGCTGATTCCGCCAAAGGGCAGCAACGCCAACAATACGGCGACGGGGCGTGCTACCAGCATCAACCAGAGGGCGATCATGGCGCCGTATTTGGCCAGCGGCAGCACCTCAGAAGGGAACACCAGCAGCCCCAGCGTCAGAAAGAGCGTGATCTGCATCAGCCAGGAGACGCCGCTATGAAAGCGTTCGAGGCTGCGGCGGTGGACATAATCGTGGCGTGACAGGGCTACCCCGGCCACATAGACGGCCAGAAAGCCGCTGCCGCCCAGCGCGGCTGTGGCGCCATAGATGAGCAGCGCCGAGGCCAATGTGAATACCGAGTAGAGTCCGTCGTAACTTAGGCGCAGGCGGTTGAGCAGACGCGCCAACCCCTCGCCCGCGACGATGCCGAGCAGCACGCCAAGGCCCATCTGCCGCACCAGCATGAGCAAGATGTTTACCGCGGAGCCAGCGGAGCCCATCACCAGTTGCAGCGCCGCCACTGTCAGGAATACGGCCATCGGGTCGTTGCTGCCCGATTCGAGTTCGAGCAGCGGGCGCAGGCGCCCCTTGAGGCTGACACCCCGGGAGCGCAGGATGGAGAAGACGGCGGCGGCATCGGTGGAGGAGACGATTGCGCCCATCAGCAACGCGCCCTGCCAGGGCAGGCCAAAGATGCGGCCGGCCACGAGGCCGACCAGCACCGCCGTAATCAGTACGCCCACAGTGGCCAGGCTGAGACTGGGGCCCAGCACGGGGCGCACGCTCTCCCAGCGGGTATCGAGTCCGCCCGAAAAGAGAATCAGGGCCAGACAGACGATACCGATGCTGTTGGCGATCCCCGGGTTGTCGAAATAGATGCCGCCCAGCCCCTCCGAGCCGGCGAGCATCCCAAGTCCGAGGAACAACAGCAGGGCCGGGATGCCCCAGCGGTCCGAGACCTTGCTGACGAGCACGCTAGCCAGGACGAGCACCGAACCCGCAATCAGGGTCAGCTCCAGCAAAGGTGCTATTCCATCCATAGATGCATAGGGGCTCTAGGCCGGACCGTACAGGTGCGCGGCGTTGTCATACAGGATCATGGCGGCCACACGGGAGGCACTCGCCGCTGGCATCAGACCGTTTCCGACGGCCTCGTCCAGCACGGCCCCCAACGCGACTTTGGCGACTTTGGCACCCAGCCAGGCGACCTCTGGCGTGCCATGCCCACCGGTGCCGACCATCAGGCGGGAGAGGGGCGCGCTCGCCAGGAACGCCCTCATGCACTCGATGGCCCGCAGCGAGGTCCAGGGCGTGACCCAACCGATATCTACCCACACCTGGGGAAAGGCGTGGGCCATCATCGAGGCCTGCTCGATCCAGGGATATCCCGCGTGCAGCAGCACGACCTTGCTGGCGCGATAGGCGGGCTGGCTGAGCAGCGATGCCAGCAGGAACGGATCGGCCTCGTTGATGGGCCCGCCCCAGGGTCCGCCGGTGATGCCGGTATGCACGTGCACCGGCACGTCGAGTTCCTGGCAGGCGTGCAGCGTCTCGCCAAAGAGCGACGCGTAGAGCCGGTTATAGGCGAAACGGTCGCCATCCTGCGCCGCGCGCCAGGCACCAGCGCCCTCGCCTGGGCCGGCCAGCGCCGTGGTGAAGCCGACGATCTCTCCCAGATGGCTTTTGACGCCGATGAAGCCGTCGTTGCGCACGGCATGTACCAACTCGTCAAGGTAAGCCTGGCGCAGCCCCTTGTAGGACTCGCTCGCGGCGAGCAGGCGGTCGATGGCCGGGCCCATCTGGAACAATCTCAGGATGCGGCCCGGGATCAGCGCCAGCTCGGGCGCGCCAGGGGGCAGGTCGCTGTCGATCACGGTGCCCACGATGCCGGCGTCGGCGTACAGTTTACGGGCATACGCGCCGAGGCCCGCCTCGGTACGACGGTTGCGCTCGGCGGCCACCGTCTCCAGCGTGGGCTCACATTCAAAGATAGCGGCGAGCTGCGCAACCAGGGTGTGCACCACGCCCAGCTGCGCGATGTCCGCCTGCCGCGCAGGGCTCACCAGACCCTTGGCGCTGCGGCCAGCGGGGTCGATGCTGTCGCCCAGGCCGTGGTAGAACTCTTGCGCCAGGGTCAGCGGCTCCAGCGTGGTCTTGGCCTCTGTCAGGGGATGGCAGTGGTTGTCGATTACGGGGACCCTCGCGAGATCCATCGGTGCCTCCTACAGGTCGGGATCAGTTCGGAATAGAGACACTATACCCTCTGACGATCGACTTCGTCCAGCGGGCTTGACTCTTGACGATACCAGCGTTCGCCAGGGGCGCCGGCGCGGCAGGGGGCAACTATAGCGTAAGGTTGTTGAGGGCGTGGACCAGGAAGGAGGGGAGCAGGCTGCGCGTCTTGGCCGCGGTGACGCCCAGGAGCATCCCGAAAATCGTCAAGTAGGCCAGTGACTGCAGAGCGGTGGCGGTAAGGAGGCGGCCCGCCAGCAGGTAGTTGGTGTAATAGTGGTAACCACCAAACAACAGGCCACTGCCGATCCAGGCCCACACGGACCCCAGCAGGGCCTCCAGTCGCGTCTGCAGCAGTCCCCGGAACAGGACCTCCTCTGCCAGAGGAAAGATGAGCACGGCTGACCAGGACCATTGCAGATCGCCGTGCGGTCCCGCAGAGACGTGTAGCGGGTCGACGATCTTGGAGACCATAAAGAGGGCGATGATAGTAGCGACGGCGCTCATTTTGCGCAGGTTGAGCGGGAGCGCTAGACCCATCAGGGTAAGGTCGCGGTCGCGCGAGAGGGTCTCGAGGAGATAGGGGGCCCAAAGCGCCAGCATGAGATACGGGCCCAGCCAGTTGGTGTACCAGAGCATGTTCCAGCGCAGGTGTGGGACTAGGAAGAGGGCGCCGATGATGACCAAGACCTCGATCCACTCGCGGCGACTGCGTCCCGGGTTGCTGTGGGGGCGTGGGTAGGGACCCTGGTGCATCCAGAGAACGAACCCGGCGCAACAAAGGATGCCGAGCAGCCGCCACTCCATGGCGCACCTCTTTCTGGGTACGGGGGCGAGCGCGCCGGGGTGGCGATGACGGTGGGTAGACGGGCACCCGCCAGACGATATTGCGACTATTATGCCAGCCGGGGGTACCCGTTGTCAAGGGGTACGAGGGCGTATGTCGTGGCTACCCTGCCGGGCCTGGTCGGCTACGGCGCGCAGCGAATCTCTATGGTCGCCAGCGTCGCCTCCGTCCGGGCGCCATTTTCGCCCGCGCCGGGTACGGGCCGCCCTGCAGCATCGAGCCACCCCACGGTGAGCGCGTAGGCACCCGGCGCCGCATCGCTGGGGATGGAAATGGCGCGTCGCTCGATCACGATCACACCTGGCGCCCAGGTGCTGGTGGGCGCGCCGCCGTAGCCGGGCTGCCCGTCCCGCCCGGCCAGGACAGGGCCTTCCGCCGGGACCAGATGGGTGAACATGGTCAGGTCGTCCGGCACCGAGCGACCGGTGCTGAGCGTGAAATCGAGCAGCAGTGTATCGCCGCACGCCGGGTCGGTGCTGCTCACCGTGAATGCGCTGAGCCTGAGCCCGTTGTCCCATGTAGCTTCTCCCGGAACCTGCTGCATGGGCGCTTGCGGCGCGTAGGCCAGCAGTTCGTAGCCGCCGACCCACAGGCCATCGACCTCGTAAGCTTCCCGAGCCATGGTGCGACGCGGGGCCCCGGGATCGATGTCGGCCTGGGCGTGCACCCTATCAATGACCAGCCACACGCGATCCGTGCCCGAAGTGGCCGCGGACTGCGCAGCGGCCCGCAGCGCGTCCGCATCGTGTGGCGAGTTCCATGCAATCAGCACGCGTCCCTTGATCAGGCCCAGCCAGGGATAGGTAAAAAAGTCGTTCGAGACGTACAGCAGGCGATGCTCGCCGCCGGCCGGGGCCGATACCACCCGGGCCAGTTCCGCCGCCTCGGAGCGACTGAGCCCGTAGTAGTCATTTGTGTTCGGACCGCTGCGGGCCAACAGCATCGCCAGGGCCAGCGTCACCAGGGCAAGGCTGCCGGGCAGGGCTGTCTTACGGAGCCTGCATCCGGCATTCCCCCGGAGCCTCGCCGCTAATGCCACCGCGGAGACCAGTGCGCTTACGATCAGCACGGCGCCGAGCGGGAGGTCGATCGCCAGGGCGCCATCTGCCAGGGTGCGTATCCACACCATGTCGAACTGTCGCGGCGCCCACCCGGCGACCTGCACCAGGGCAGGCGCGTTCGGTAGCAGTCGCCAGCTCCACCAGGGCATCCCGTTGAGCCCGATCAGAGTCTCGTCGACATAGGCTGGCACCAGTTGCCAGACGGCGTCGCTCCAGGAGGCCGTGCCGGCAGGGATCTGCACAACGAGGCCTACGATTGTCCACAGGATCACCCAGGCGCGCACGGCACGGCGCCTGTCGACCAATGCCGCGCCATAGGGCAGAATCAGCAAGGGCAGCAGCGGCAGCGCAAAGCGCGGTCCCCATACCACGCTTCCCCCGTGCCACTGGGGCGCCGCCCCGTAGGTATAGAGCAAAGTGGCGGTCAGCCCGATGCCGAGAAACACCAGCGTCCCGCTGTGCCGGGACAGGGAGCGCCATCCGGGGAGCGACGCCAGCAGGAGTGGCGAAAAGAATAGCAGCCCCTTGATGGGGCTGAGGAGCAGCCCATAGGCGACCAGCAGGGCGCGCCCCCAGGGATACTTCCAGGTGTAGCCCGCCAGAGGAAACGCGCCGCCATAGCGCAACCGGTAGAGGGTCATGGCTGCAGCTACTGCCAGCGCGAGCCCCGCCAGCAATAGCAGCAGCGAACGGTGCGTCAGACGCAGGCGCTGGCGTGCGGGGTCCCACAACAGGGCGAGCACGAACACGGGTGCGGCACTGATGGAAGAGATCTTGACCGCGACGGTCGCGGCGATGACCAGCAGGCAGACCAGGGCGTAGCGCCGCTGGCCCGTCTGATGCCAGCGCAGGCACAGCAAGACACCCAGGACCCAGCCGAGCGCCAGCAGTGGCTCCCGGAAAAAGCTGCGGGCGTAGGGCCACGCGGTGGTACCGATCCCCCAGGCCAGCGCCGTGAGCGCCGCGGCGTGGCGGGGCAGGAGGATGCATCGCGCAAGGAGGTAGAGGAGCGCTCCGGTGAACGCTGTGGTCAGGGCGCTGAACAGCATGACTGAGGCGACGGTGCTCGCCCCTGGGATGATCTTGACCAGGAGGTAAAGCGGCGTCGCCAGCAGCGGTTGCCCGGGCTCCAGGCTCCCCACCGGGTGGTGGTGCTCGGTGAACTCAAGTTGCGGGGTGGCCAGCCCCTGGCCCTGCGACAGGCTCTCGACGCGCGCGTACATGGCGTACTCGTCGATCGAGCGGAACTGCCCGCTAAAGGTGAGCAGGTAGAGAGCCAGAAGTGTGGCAAACACCAGGGCGGCCAGGGCGCCGTCTCCGGTCGGCACCGTGACTGACGCGGATCTGGACGGCGCACCCTGCGCGCCTCTATCAGCGGTCTGGCCTCTGTCGATCTGTCTTGGCTTCATCGCGAGGCATTGTAGGTCAGCCCGGCAGCCGTGGCAACGCGGTCACAGCGAGTAAATCACCTGTGTGATCCTCTGGCCCCGGATGCCCGCAGGGGTGCGATGGTGGCGACGAGCGCAATGGCAACCACCACCAAGAGCGCCAGTGCGAGCTGCCCCGGCGAGGCATGCCAGATGCCCTGCAATCGCGGCAACAAGTGCGTGACGAGCAACTGCTGCAGCAGCCCCGGCAGACTAGCGGCCAGGTACCCGCTCAGGGTGTAGGCGCCGGCCTCAGCCCGCAAGGCTCACCGTGTCGCGGTCGCCGATCGTCAGTCCCAGTTCTGCTGCCGCCCACTACTCGAGGAGCATCTCATCTGCGCCGCGCGGGAGTGCCCCTGGCGTCACACTGAATCGCATCTCGGGTGCAAATTGCTCTTTCCGCGCGTCGATGCTGCTGGCTGGCCTGTTGAACCTGCCAGTCGGAAGCTATGCCATAACCTGGTGGCTGCCCCGTCCAGCAGTGCGGCGTTCATGACCTGTTCCCCGGTGGTCGGGTTGGCGACGCTCGGGTGATAGTGACCGTAGGCGCAGGTCTGCTCCAGTGCCTGGCCCAGGAGTGAGCCCAACAGAAACATGCCGGCCAGGACCAGAATCTGGTGGCGGGTGCTCCCGTCTGTGGCAATGCTCATTCCTCATCCCTCACTCACACACGGTCCACCAGTATCCCGGCCCGCGCA
>CAZMAI010000013.1:7193-27778 GCA_964564195.1 uncultured Anaerolineales bacterium
CCGGCCCGCGCACTGGCAAAGCTCGAGCCTGCTGCCGCCGGGCAGCGCTAGATCCAGGATCGACAGCTCGCGGCCGCTACCCAGGGCTGCGCCGAGGTGGCGCCCAGTATGCGCGCCACTTCCACTGAGTAGCCGGCCTTCTTATAGGCATAGCGCAGCCTCTCGATCAGGCTCAGATCGCCCTCTACCAGGGGAACAGAGGGCATCGCCCACCGCCCGCGGCGCTATCGCGCCTCGGGTAGGGCGATGTCAGCCTCAGCCGGATCCCAGGGGAGACTGCGCCAGAGGAGTAACGAGGCTAGAATCGCAGTGAGAAGCACGGACCTTCGACTTTGGGTATACTCGTCAGGAGGGAGGAGGTAACCATGGGCGAGGATCTGGTCGGTCGTTTGCGCGAGGGGCTGGCGCTCACGGGAGATCTGGCTGTTGACGTGCCTCGCTGGCTAAGGTATCACGGCTTACTGCACACGGCCCGGCACAGCGCGGCCGTGGCTCAGGAGGCGGCGCTAGTGGCTGAACGCTTCGGCGCCGATTCGGTACGGCCTCGAAGGGCCGGCTGGTTACACGACATCTCGGCGGTGATCCCCGCAGGTTCGCGCCTGGCAGCGGCACGCGCACTGGGCCTTCCCGTTCTGCAGGAAGAGGCCGCCTATCCGGCGATACTGCACCAGGGTCTTGCAGGAGTCTTGGCCCACGACCTGTTTGGCGAGCGGGATGGGGCCATCCTGACCGCCATCGCCTGCCACACGACGCTGAGACGGCACAGCACGTCCCTGGATCGCATCCTCTTTGTGGCCGACAAACTCGCCTGGGATCAGCCCGGCGAGCCGCCCTATCTCGCCGCGGTGCGCGGGGCACTGGAGCGCTCGCTTGAGGCTGCTGCGCTCGCCTACCTACAGTACCTGTGGGATCATCGCGAGACGCTGGGTACCGTGCACCCATGGATGGTCTCCGCCTACCGTGAACTGGCGTGCGCGTAGGCGGCCATTGCTGTGGCAATGCGGGAGCCACCGGCTCCGCGAGGGAGCGCGGGCCAGGGTGGAGGCTGTTGCTCGCGTGCAGGCACGAGGCACCGCGGAGCACGATGGGGTTGGGTGTAGGCGCTGTATCGATCAAGTCAGGCACCAGCATGCACCGGGTGCTACTGCTCCGAGATCAGGCTCGGCACGATGCGCCGCACCGGAATGACCGTGACCTGCAAGGCGGTGCGCTGGCCCAGCCGTTGGCTGAGCGCCAGCTGTAGATCCAGCGTCTGTGCAGTGGTGATGTCATCGCTGGTTTCTACCGACACCGAAACCTTGAGGTCGGGGCCGATCTCGACGTCCCAGCCGGCGATATCCGCATTCAGGCCGAGGAGCCGGCGGTTATCCACCAGCGCCGCTGCGACCTGGCGTCTTACGCTGGCCTCACGCAGTGCTCTGACAGAGAGCACACCCAGGGCGGCGATCACGATGGTGGCGAGCACCGCTGTAGCCAGCACGCCGCCCCGAAACATGCGTGCGCGCGCCTTTTCTGCGATGTTGGGTCTGAATCCCATCCAAAGGTAGATCAGAGCGGCGGCGGCGACGATGCCCACGAGGTTGGTCGCGAACAGGAGCGCGGCACCGAGTGCCAGCGACCAGCGCCCCGCGGTGAGCAACAGCCCCAGTGTTGCGAGCGGCGGGGCCAGGGCGACGGCGATGGCGACGCCGGGCAGCGCCGATGCGACATCCTCGCGGGCACTGGCATAGGCAGCGGCCGCTCCCGAGACCAGGGCCACGCCTAGATCCAGCAGGGTGGGTGACGTCCTGGCGAGCATCTCACCGGTCGGGTTATAGGCCGGCGCGATCAGTTCCATCAGGCCGCTCACAAAGATGACCATTGCTGCGCCGGTGACCATCGTGCGCGTGGAAACGCCCAGCAGCGGCTTGTCACCCTGGACGATGCCCAAGCCGATGCCCAGGAGAGAGGACATGAGCGGTGCGACCAACATGGCGCCAATGATCACCGCGGTGCTATTCAGCAGCAATCCCAGGCTGGCGATGGCCGCCGCCAGGATCATCATCACGGCATAATCCCGGTCCGACCTGGCAGACCGGCGTACCTGCCGGTATACGCGGATGCGCTCAGAGTCGGACAACTGGGTCATTACGTTGATCAGGCGCCAGCGCATCCGCCGCACCGCCTCCGTCGTCAACGCGCCCCGGCGGCGCACGATCAGTAGCGGGGCCTGGAGCGTCGTGGCCAGTTGCTGCGGCACGTTGCCAAACACCACCCGATCGAGATAGCTCTCGCCGGTCGCGCCGACCAGGACCAGGTCGTGGCCGGCCTCGGCCGTGCGAACGATGCCCTCCACCACAGTCCGTGCAGGGACCACACGCGGTTCCAGACGCTCGGGCTCAGGCGTGTTCTCGATCTGTGCGCGCAGCGTCGCCATCTGAGCTGATATGGCCGTTGTAGCAGCATGCTGGCTGGCGATGCGCAGCGCGGTGATGCGCACTTGATCCGAGAGGTCCAGCGCGAGGCGGGCGGCCAGTTCGGCGTTGGGCCCACCGCCAAAGGGGATCAGAACGCGTTGCGGGTCGCGCATCCGTTCGACAAAGGGCTCGGGCGGGCCGTCGACGCGCAGGACGGCCACGTCGCAGGGGGCGTACTGGATCAACGGGTCCAGCGTGCGCCCCAGCAGGTAGCGGCCGCGTGAGGGCTCGCCGCGCCAGTGGAGCAACAACAGATCAGGCCGAAAGTCATTGGCATACGAGAGAAGCACGTCGCCGGGTTGGTCACTAGAGCGCTCGCCGCGCAGCACGATCGGTTCATCTGTGACATCGGCGCAATCGGCTGGCACCTGCAGCCAGTCCGGGACCTGCTGCTCTACAGCCACATATACCGGTGTGACGCGTCCGCCGCGACGCCGCGCCATGGGCGCAGCCAGCGCCAAGAGCACCGCCAGATGCGCGGCCTCGCCCACGGCAACGAGGATATGATAGTCATAGTCTTTGCGGATTAGTTCCATCGCATCGCATTGTAGAGCACATCGTTGTGTGTGGCAACGCATTTGGGAGAAGGGCCGGCTCGCGGCGGTAGAGTCTGCGTTACTCGATAGCCCGCTACACAACTACCCGGACAGCCTCACGGCACAGGCAGGCTGCTATTGGCGCTATGCCATGGGTATCGATGGTCAACCAGCGCCACCCGTCGTCATTTGGCCGTGACATGCTTTTTGTTTACCATCTTTGTACCGTCGATTCTCCAACGTCAGGGGAGGTCTGTCGCAGTGGCCTTGTTCGGTCTATTCCGCCCGCCCGATGTGAACAAGCTGGAGGCTACCCGGGACGTCAAGGGGCTCGCCAAGATGGCCCAGTCCGACCGTGATTGGGTCAACCGGCGCGACGCGCTTCTGGCGCTGAATCGCATCGGCGCGCCAGAAGTCCCCGAATTGCTCATTCACGCCCTGAGGCGTGACGAGTACTGGAAGAACCGTGAGATCGCCGCCGATCTGCTGGCCTCGCTGAACGATGAGGTAGCCCTCGAGCCGCTGATGGCCGCCACGCGCGACAGCTATGTGGATGTGCGCTGGATGGCGGTCAAAGCCCTGGACCGGCTCCTGGCGGTCATACGGGAGGGCGTTCCGGAGCCGGTGGTGGTCAAGGTATTGGTGGCGCGCCTGGACGACCGCGCCTGGTGGGTGCGCCAGAGCGCCGCCCACGCCCTGGAGAGGGTGGCCTCGCCAGAGGCCTACGATCAGCTCGAGATGGCCGTCAAGCCGCTCCACCGCACGTTGCAGGACGAGGTGCGGGCCGTGCGTCAGGCGGCACTGAATGTTCTGATTCGCCTGAACGCACCTCCTACCATCGAGTCGCTGGTGGCGGCGCTCAAGGACGTTGCCTGGAGCGTCCGCCTGTCGGCTGCCGAGGCGCTGGAGACCCTGGGTTGGACACCCGACCGGGAACTGGAGATCGACTACTGGATCGCCCGCGGTGAGCCAGGGCGCTGCGTGAGCCGCGGCATCGAGGCGGTGCCGGCGCTGGTCTGGGTGCTGGACGATCAGTACCCGCCGCTGGTGGCAGATACCGTGGATGCACTGGTGCGCCTGGGGCACCTGGCGGTTCCGGCATTGCTCGAGGCGCTCCACCACAAGGATTGGTGGGCGCGGGAGGCGGCTGTACGGGCGCTGCTGCGCATCGGTAGCCCGAAAGCGGTGGTGCCGCTCATCCAGGCGCTGAGCGACCGCTCTTATAGCGTTCGAGAGACCTCATCGCGGGCGCTGGGCGCCCTCGGCGATCCGCGCGCCGTACCCTATCTGGCTGCCCTGTCGAGGCATGACCCGCATCGCCTGGTGCGCACCGCCGCCTCAGAGGCGCTGCGCGTCCTGCCTGCGCCTCAGCGATAACCGCCACGTTCTACTGGCGCGCCGGCTCGACGGGATCGGGTGAGCCCCCTGGCGGTTGCATGAGGAGCGTGTGGGTGGGTAAGGGCACGTCGATGTTCTCCCGTATCAGCGCGGCGTTGACCGCGACGGCTACATCAGAGTGCACTTCCAGCAGGCCGCGAGTCCGCGTGTCCACCCAGAAACGCAAGGCCAGGATGATGCCATAGCTGCCGAGCCCCTCGGCGTACACTGTGGGAATGCGGTCTTGCGCGATGCCCTCTACGCTGGCCGCGGCCCCACGGATAAGCTCTATCACATGCGGGACATTCTGCGTCCGACTCAGTTCATATCGGATGGTGCGTTGCCGCAAGGGTGCCTCGGAGTAATTGGTGATGATGCTGCCAAAGATGGTGCTGTTGGGCAGGATCGCCAACTCGCCATCCCAGCGCCTGATCGTGGTATCCCTGGTGGTCATGTCGATGACGGTACCGTCCACATTGGCGATCGAGACGGCATCGCCAATCTTGTAGGCGCGCCGGAACAACAGGATGATGCCGGCGACGAAATTCGCGGCCACATCCTGCAGCGCCAGCCCCAGGACGACGCCGCTGACGCCCAGGCCTGCGATCGCCCCGGTGATCTTGGCGCCGAGCATGCTCAGGGCCGTGAGTACCCCCACGACGATGATCGACCAGCGAACGAGTCGCTGTAGGAACAGCACCACAGCCTGGCGCTCGGAGCGTCCGCGCAACGCTTGCGCGAGGGCGCGAGAAGCGAGGCGCGCGAGCAGAATCGCCACCGCGAGCACGATCACCGCACCTACCAGTGCCGGGAATTTGGCGACTGCTCCCGCCCAAAACGCCTGCAGTGACTCCCGGATCGTCATCTCGGTTCACTCCCACTGTATGCCATCTACGGCCAAAGCCCTGTGAGCATATGTACCCAACCATTACCTGTCCAGTCTGCATAGTACGACACGGCGCACAAGCTGTGCCCGTGCAGAATGTGTTCGCGCTTGCCCAGTGAGATTGGTCTCGGGCAGCTTGGCTTACTTACTATATGGTCTTGCGCATTTCCTGTGTCCTGGGTGGCCGTGGCAGCAGACTATGCAGCGACAGGAGGCCGCTCCGGTACCGGAGCGGCCTCCCTCTAGCGCCTTGGCTGTGTCCTGTTGGGCACGAGTCTGCCAGAACTACTGGATCTTCTCAAGCCTCGCGCGATGCGCGTATCTCATGAGCATTGGGGCTGCACATGCCGGGTCTGATCTGTACGTCTTCCCCGTCTGTACACTGATCGCGGCTGAGGACGCCATCAGCACACCCGAGGGTGGCTGTTTAGGTACCTTCGCCGCCCAACCCTGCCAGGCCTGGGAAACCACCGGCATGCTGGGTTGGTATGCTCTCCTTTCGCCCCCTTCGGCCTCAGTAAGTTCCCTCGTTGCCGTCAGAACTGGCAGAGTCCACCGGCATCTGTGCAGGGCTGGCGTCATCAGCATCTGCTTCCGCTAGCGCTTCAGACCCAGGTACCGGCATCGATGAACCCTTGTCGTACAGCTGGTAGTAGAGGATGATCTGCGTTCCCTGGCTGATGGTCACGTCTCCCGATTCAGGTGCGCTTGCCCAGGTGCCATTTGTGCTCACACCTAGCAGCCGGTATTCCCAACGCGCAGGGTCGAGGCCTGCGGGCAGGTCGGGCGCGGCCGACACCCTCCAGGATCCGCCGGCCGGCGGCCAGAAGGCGAAGAGCACGGCTGGAACCCCTTCGTGGTTGGGTGCGGTCATGAGGACGGGCTGCTGGGTGCTGCCCACCCAGGCACGCACCGGGATGCCGCTCCAACCGCCATAGACCAGGACGCTGACGTTAGCGCGGCCCTCCGGGGGCGCGCCGGAGCTCGCGGCGATCCCAAACTCGCCCACGGCAAAATCTACATCAGACGAGACAGTGACCGACGTCAACGCCGACCCGGTGCTGTAAAACCCAAAGTATGTGGCACCAGAGTCGCCAGTCACGGAAACCGGTCCCGACGAGACGCCGTTGGCCACAGCAGTGATATCGTGGTATGAGAACGGGTTGGGTTCGACATAGAAGTAAAAGGCCATGGTGTTCGGGGGCAGCGTGATCGTGACGGAAGCAGCCCCGTTAGTGTAGTACACGTCGCCGGTATAGCCATGGCTCCACGTAGCCCACCCCGATCCGACCATTCTACGGTTCACTGGGACATCGAACGTGATATCACCTGTCGGGCCAGCGACCGCACTCACGTCATCATAGACAGGAGTAGGATCCGTACCGAAGGGTATCATTGTCCATGGGCCCACCGTCGCCGGAGGAGGATTGGTGCCAATGCTCCCATCAAAGAACTCGCCTCCGGCCAGGGCCGGGGTCGGGGCTGCCGTCAGCAGCACTCCAATAATCAAGAGGCCGACAGCAATAAGCCGTCCAAAACGATAGAAGCGAGTCGATGTGGTGTTCATGATACCTCCAGGATGCTTAGCTTGAACTAGACTCTCCCTATGGCCGCTGGGCATCCAATGATTCCGCGACCGCAATTCAATAGTAACATATGTAGGATAGGAATGTCAATAGTTTACCGCGCTAGTCAACAATTTGGTATTGCCATCTATTCAAGGAGGGGACATCCGTGAGGTGGTTGTCTGACACAACACGCACTTTTCCGCACGCCCTTCCATCTGCCGAACGCGTTGGGGCGTCGAGAGCCAGGAAGTGGGAGCGTTCGCTATAGAGCACGCACTGTCCGCGCTTGCAGATTGAGTTGAGAGGGCAAATTACTGCACCAGTCTTGGAGCGGCCTCTGGGTCTGGCTATGCGTTGCGCAACCGTGGAGTCCTCCACTTGTCGAGCACTCGTGGCTGATGATACGGCTACTCTGGCTGGCGAGTATATTGACACAGGGGGCGCGCAATCTCACAGACCGTCGGAATTCGGTCCGGGAGCCCATACCCTACTCGTGCGAGGATGAGTCACGTAGGCAGATCGAGGGGACGCAGAGGACCGAGTCACTCTGAGCCGGCGGCGAGATGTAGGGTAATATCTGCAGACACGTCCTCATGTCTGTGCGCCGAAGGCGGTGCGAACCGCCCGGGCTTCCCATCTCTCGCGATCTCCGAATCGGCTTCAAGCGTGCGGGATCATCGTAGGCTTATCGTCATCAGGGTTGGAAGATGGTAGAGCGCTGGGACACCTTGTCTGGAACGCTCACGGCAACTGGCGCGACAGGCGATTTCATGCTGCGTAACCCTATAGACACAGTGCCCTAGCCCTTGACAGTCACCGGCTCCGAGTACGGGCTTATGCTGTTCACTTTGGCACGAGACTCCTGCTGAACGTTTCGCGTCACAGACAAGTTCGATTTGGTCGTGTCGTGTGGTAGCCGGATCGCTGCTATGTGTTTTGAGCTCTGGGGAGACACTCGAACAGCAATCGCCTGGAGTAGCCCACGCCTTACCAGGGCGGCGATTGGTGCCAGAACTGCCACAGACAAGATAACCGGTTCGACTGGGTACCGGCGTTCCTATTGCATTGAGCCGTACGGCTGAGCAGAACAGATCAAAATGGTCTCAAGAATTCTTGGGTGGCTTGGGCCTCGACCATCTGTGTTCTAGTGTGCGGTGTGGCCAGGCTGCCACGGCTAGTTGCGTGATGCAGCCCAGGCGCGAATCCAGTCCCTGCCACTGCTAGAGAAACCTGAGAGTTTCCCGGCCTCTGCTCAAGGTCAATGCCGGCGGGACGAGAAAGCGGGCTGTTCACTGCAGTGAAAAGTCCGCTCGCAAAGGCCTTGACGGCACCTGGCTGCTCGCTATACTGGGAAATAGAACATTTGTTCTATACGGCACCGCTCTAGACAGTATTATCAGTATAAGGAGTGAATCTACAATGGATGATCGGCGGATGCTGGATGGTCCCAACAGTGTGCAAGGGGCGGACACCGCCTTGATAGCACTGCTGGCAGCGGCGGGCGAGCCGGCGAGCAGCCGCGTCCTGGCACGACTGTCGCAGCGCGGGATCGCCAACGCGAGCGCAAACCCAGCTGAGGATCTGGAGCTGGCAGAGGAGAGCGATCTCGCCATCATCGACCGCGAGTTGGCGCGGTTGTTCGCCGTTCGGGAGTTGTTTCTCTCCTGGGTGCAGGAGCTGCGCCAGGACGCAGGTCAATCGCCAGGCGACACCGGCGCCCTTCGCGGCCTGTCGCCGGCGCAGTTCATGCGCGCCTGGAGCGACTCTACCGGCCGCGTGATCCAACTCCTGCGCGCCCGCCGCGACCTGGGCGGGGCACGCTCTGACGCACTGCTCGATGCGGTCTATGCCGAGTTGGAGGCGCTGCTGCCCGGCCCGGGTGAAGGCCGCTCCATTGAGGAGCCGCGCTGTCCCGCGGTGGCGCAGCAGGAAGTGACGGCGTGAGCGCCGTACCTGCCTCCCGCGCTTCTGAACGCGGCTCGGCCCGGACCATCGCCGGCACGATGGGCGATATCGGCGCTTTTAGCCGTGTGGTGCTGCGGCGGCCGCTGCGGTCCTACCAACTGGCCGTGGCGCGGGCCATCGGCGAGTCTGTGCTGGGCGGCCACGGGCGCACGATTGCCGTGATGATGTCGCGGCAGGCCGGCAAGAACGAGACGGCGGCCCAGATCGAGGCCTGGCTGCTCAACCTGTATCGCCGGCGCGGCGGCACGATCGTCAAGGCGGCGCCCACCTTTCGGCCGCAGGCGCTCACAAGCCTGCTTCGA
Organism: uncultured Anaerolineales bacterium; assembly: GCA_964564195.1. Classification (GTDB taxonomy): domain Bacteria; phylum Chloroflexota; class Anaerolineae; order UBA1429; family UBA1429; genus JAAYED01. The sequence goes on from CAZMAI010000013.1 coordinate 16,284, forward strand.
CTCCGGTCGGTCCTGGACGGTGCGCTCTTGCCGCCAGCACGGCTCGAGCTGGGGCACAGGCTGTGCTGCGGTCGGGCGAGCATCGCCTTCTACTCGGCGGCACCCGGTGCCAGCGTCGTGGGCGCCACCGCGGACATTCTGCTGGAGGCCGACGAAGCGCAGGATATCGACGGGGAGCGCTGGCAGAAAGACTTTCGACCGATGGCGTCCTCGACGGCCGCGACGACCGTGCTCTGGGGGACGGCCTGGACGGCTGACACACTGCTGGGGCGCAGCATGGCGTCGTTGGCGGAGCAGCAGGCCCAGGACGGCGTGCAGCGCGTGTTTCGGATCCCGTGGGAGGTCGTGGCGGCCTCGGTGCCTGCCTACGGACGGTATGTGCGCGGTGAGATCGCGCGCCTGGGGGCCGGTCATCCGCTCATCCGCACGCAGTATCTCCTGGAGGATCTGGACGCGGAGGCTGGGCTGTTCACGGCGGCGACGCAGGCGCTGATGCGGGGTACCCATGAGCGCCTGCACGGGCCGTTGGAGGGACATCGCTATGCACTACTGGTGGACGTGGCCGGCGGTCTCGACACCGCCGGCTTGGGTTCCCTGGATGGGACCGCGACGCCGCGTGACAGCACGGTGGCCACCGTGGTCGAGGTCACCCATGCAGCCGGGGAATCCGACGACCTGGCACCCGTGCCCCTGCCACGCTATCTGGTGATGAACCGGTACGCCTGGACCGGCACCGCGCTCTCGACCCTCGCCGGCACGCTTGCCGCGCTCGCGGAGCGCTGGGCGGTTGGGAATCTGGTGATCGATGCCACCGGTCTCGGCGCGGGCCTGGCCTCGGCGCTCTTGCAGCGCCTGGGGCCTCGCGTGATCCCTTTTGTGTTCACCGCGGCCAGCAAGAGCCGGCTGGGTTGGGCCTTCCTGGGGATCTGCAACTCGGGTCGCTTGCGCGATCACCGCGCCGATGGCAGCCCCGAGCAGGAGCGTTTCTGGCGCGAGGTCGCTGCGGCGCGCTATGCGCTGGGCGAGGGTCCGGGTCAGAGCCTGCGCTGGGGTGTCCCCGACCGCAGAATACACGATGACTACCTGGTGTCGGCCGCGCTGTGTGCGGCCCTGCCCGAGACGCCGCTCTCGACCGGGCTGTCTCACATCATCGAATCGGAGGACCCGCTGTGAGCAATCAAGAACGCCGAACCGCGGTTCTGAGCAGTGCCGAACTCGAGGATCTCTGGCGCCAGGCCTGGGTCATCGTCCGCCAGAGGTGTCAGGTGACCCTGGCACGTCTAACGCGGGGGTGGGGCGGCGCCTATGATGCACAGGACTTTTACCAGGATGCCTTTCTCGCGTTTTGCTCGCTGGCCGAGGCATGGGCCTCACGGGAGCCTCGAGAGCCAGAGGGCGAGCTTTGGTCCGCCTGGCGGCGCTTGCTCTCGCACAGCGGCACCCGCATCCTGCGACGGCCGCCGCAACGTCTGGGGCAGGTGCACGCGCAGAGTGAGCCTGATTTCGATGCATTGATGGACGAACTGGGCGACGGGCGCGACAATGCCCTGGCGCGCGCCCTGCTGGAGCATCTCGTAGATCGTGAGGATCCCGAGCGTCTTCTGGTCCGGGCGGAGCGCCGCGAGGAGCATGCCGCGACGGTCGCCTGGTTGCTGGAGGGCCTGCGTCCGGACCAGCGCAGATTGCTCACCTGGATCTACCTCGATGGGCTTACGCCGCGCGAGATTGCGCCCCTCCTGGGCACTACCCCGGCCGTGATCTCCTCCCGCGTATATTACGCGCTCAAGGTGCTGCGCCGCCGCGCTGAGCGACGCGAGGACGGCGTGGCACTAGAGGCCCGTTGACCGTGAATGTGGCTTGCGTCAAGGGCGCTCTGTTTGGCATAATTGCAGGGACGCTCGTAGAACACAGGTTAGGAGGACCAACATGGATGTCATGCAGGCAATTGCGACGCGTTACAGCTATCGTGGCGCATTCAAGGGGCAGCCGGTGCCCAAAGAGCACTTGAGGCAGATTGTGGAGGCCGGGCTCAAGGCCCCTTCGGCAAGCAACACGCAGACGACCTCGTATGTCATCGTCGATGACCCCGAGTTGCTGGCGGGCCTGGGCAATATCATCCCCAATAGCCTCCCCATCAAGACGGCGCCCGCGGTGCTGGTCGTACTTGTGGACTGGCACGATCCGCAGTCGGACCGTGCGGATTTCGGCCCGGTGAACTATGGTGCCTCGGTTGAGAACGTGCTGCTGGCGGCCACGGGCATGGGCTATGCCACGCTTTGGATGGAAGGCTGGAAGCGCGCGGAGGGCGCGGTGGCGGCGGTGGCCGCGCTGCTGAATATCCCGGTGGCCTATGTGCCCAGCGTGCTGATCCCGCTGGGCATCGCGGAGGAGCCCGGATCGCCCCGCGAAAAGCGCCCCTTTGACGAGCGCGCCTGGTGGAATCGGTACGAGGGGTAGCGTTCGAACGCTATCCGCCGACTTACGCCTGTCCCAGGGTCGCCGCGAGGCGCAGTGTGCATCCGATGGAGGGGCAGCTTTTGGCTGCCCCTGGCGCGCCTTGGATCACCGCGAGAGGCTGGCTCCGGTTCACAGCTAGGCGCGCATAAACCTACCTCGCGTCCGGGCTTGTTTCCGGCATACGGCCGGGCGGCCTGGGCGTGGTATAATCTCGCCAGTCGCCTCCGCCGACCGCCTGGCCACCCACTAGAAGGAGCCTCTATGCTACGGAACATCGCCATTATCGGTGCGGGCCTGACCGGCCTGAGCGCCGCGGACACGCTCAGCGCCGCGGGCCATACCGTCACGGTCTACGAGGAACAGGCTGTCCCCGGGGGCCTGGCGGGCTCGTTTGAGGTGAACGGCATGCGCCTGGAAAAGTTCTACCATCACCTGTTCACCAGCGACACGACGATGGTGGCGGTCATCGAGCGGCTCGGGCTGGGTGAGCTGCTGGCGTGGCAGCCCAGCGTCACATCCTACTTTGTCAACCGTATCTACCGGCTCAGCACGCCGCTGGACCTGCTGCGCTTCGACCGGGTGAGTCTTGCAGACAGGATCCGCCTCGGGCTGCTAACGCTGCGCACGCGCACCATTAAGGACTGGCTGCCGCTGGAGGAGATCACCGCGCACGAGTGGCTCGTGGCCATGGGCGGTGAGCGGGTGTATCAGGCGGTGTGGGAGCCGCTGCTCCGGGGCAAGTTTGGCCGCTATGCCGATGATGTCTCTGCTGTGTGGATGTGGAACAAGCTCAAGTTGCGGGGCAGTTCCCGCGGGGAAAAGCAGGAGGAGCGCCTGGGCTACCTGCAGGGCGGTTTTGGGCAGGTGATCGAGGCCTGGGAGGCGCTATTACGCGCGCGCGGCGTACGCCTGCTCCTGGGCACGCCGGCCCGAGAGCTGCCCATCGCCGAGGGGCGGGTGACCGGCGTGCGCGACGATGCTGGCGTCACGCCGTACGATGACGTGCTGGTGACCACGGCCCCTGAGATTCTGGCTCGTCTGGCGCCCGGCCTCCCCGACGCTTATCGCCAGCAGCTCAATAGCATAGAGTACCTGGCGAACGTGTGCCTTGTGATGCAGCTGGACCGGTCTCTCTCGGACAGTTACTGGCTCAACGTCGGGGACCCCACCATTCCCTTTACTGGCGTGATCGAGCACACCAATTTCCAGCGGCCCGAGGCCTACGGGGGCGCCCACCTGGCCTACCTCTCGCGGTATCTGGATCCGGTGGATCCCTACTATGGCATGGACGCCGATGCGCTGCTCGAGGCCTATCTCCCGTACCTTGGCCGCATGTTCCGCGGATTCAATCGCGCCTGGGTGCAGCGGGCCTGGGCCTGGCGCGAGCGCTACACGCAGCCCGTGATCACGCGGGGCTATTCGCGGCTCAAGCCGCCCTACCGCACGCCCGTTGAGGGACTCTGGCTGGGGTGTATGGCCCAGGTGTACCCGGAGGATCGCGGGATGAACTATGCCGTGGCCTCTGGCCAACGCGTGGCGGAGGAGATACTCGCCTAAAGCGCTGGCGCAGTCCTGTGCTACCGGCACTGCAACACCAGGGGCGCTCCTGCGTATAGGATGCCGGGGGCCGCGCGAGGGCTGTCGCGTTCCGCGAAGAGCTATGGTATAGTGAGTGTCACGTATCTCGGTACATATGAAGGGACATGATCTGATGGACAAGCGTTCTATTCCCACGTTGCGCGTTCTGGGTTTTGTGCTGCTGGCGATTGTCGCCCTGGTGATCGTGTTCTCCTCCTACACTATCGTGAGTCCTGGCCACCGCGGCGTGGTGGTGATGTTGGGCAAGGTGGAGCGAACGGTCCTGGGTGAAGGATTCCACCTGATCCTGCCGCCGATGGTGCGCCAGGTGATTCAGGTCGATGTGCGCACGAAAAAGCTTGAGGTATTCACCGAGGCGGCGTCCTCCGATCTGCAGGCTATCAATGTGGATGCGGTGCTGAACTACCACGTGGATCCCCAGTCTGTGAACAATCTGTATCAGCAGGTTGGCCTGGACTATGAGAATATCATCATCGGCCCGGCGCTGCAGGAGGCCATCAAGGCCGCCACGGCACGGTTCAAGATCGACGCCATTCTGAACCAGCGCGAGGCGCTGAAAAAGATCATCCAGGATAACCTGACGACGCGGCTGGCCGTGAATGACATCATTGTAGACCAGGTGTCGCTGGCCAATGTAGAGTTCTCGCAAGAGTTCAACCTGGCCATCGAGCGCAAGCAGGTGGCGGAGCAGGCCGCCCTTCAGAAGCAGTATGAACTCCAGGCCGCGCAAAAGGACGTGGAGATAGCGCTGGCCAGGGCGGACGGAGAGCGCCAGGCGGCCATCATCGCCGCCGAGGGACGCGCCGAGTCGCGGCGTGTCGAGGCGGAGGCCGAGGCCAAGGCGCTGGAGCTGATCGCGGCGCAACTGCGCAACAACCCGGAACTGGTGCGTTACGAGTTTGCCACGCGTCTGGCCCCCGGTGTCAAGACTGTACTCCTGCCCGGCGATTCGGACTTTATCCTCGGCAGTGAGATTCTCAGCGGTCAGTAGACTGCTGACACTCCGTCGCCAGTTGTAGAGCCCGGGGCTGCGTGCCGCCGGGCTCTCGTCGTTTCTGTATCGCATCGAATGTGGGCGTGGGCGGACAAAGTGTGTGCAGCGTTGGCATGCATCGTGAGTTGTTTCGGATTTGGGAACTTTTATAAACTCTATTTCGTCTCTGGTATGTGTGAAATAACCTTGAACCTTGGCTTCAGATATGCTAGACTATAATCGGTACGGGTGTATTGCCCTGCCTTGGAGGGCGCCATAGCGACACTAGCGGCCTAGCCGGGGAATCACACCAGGGAGTAACATCATGAAACGTTCTATGAGACTCGTCTTTACGCTGTTGTTGGTTCTTACACTGCTGCCGTTCGGTGCAGCACCGGCACTCGCGCAGGTTGAAGCCCTGGCGCCGGTGGGCTCCTGGCTGGCACAATACTGGAATGGCATCGACTTGGCTGGGCCGCCTCTGCTGCAGCGCGTCGAAACCGCCATTAACCACAATTGGGGGGCAGGCAGCCCTGGTGCGCCGATCCAGGCGGACCTTTTCTCCGCGCGCTGGACCGGGACGTTCAATGTGGCTGGTGGCGACTATACCCTGCGCACACGCACCGATGACGGCGTCCGCGTTCTTGTTGATGGTGCTGTCGTTATCAACGACTGGAACCTGCATTCGGCTACAGAGAACACCCATACCATGGCACTGACTGCCGGGGTACATACCTTTGTAATCGAGTACTTTGAGAACAAGGGCGATGCCGTGGCCTTCTTTGACTTTACCCCCGCGGGGGCCACCGGCCCGGTGACTGTCGATATCGCGCCGGTCACGGGCGGCGCGGGCACGGTCCTGCAGGTGCACGCCTCGGGCTTTTGGCGGTATGCCAATGTGACTGTAGCACTGCACCAGGAGGGGCACTCGGCCATCAGCAGCCATGTCAAGACGGCGGACGTTAACGGACACCTCTGGACCACGCTGACCGTGCCCAGCTGGGCACCGGCCGGCAGCAGGTGGGTGGTGATCGCGACCTCGGACGCTCTGAACGGCACATCGGCGCCCTTTACCGTGGGTGGTGGCACGACGACCTCGCCCTGCGGCCCGACCTATGTGGTCAAGCGCGGCGACTGGTTCTACCAAATCGCGCGGATCTGCCAGGTGTCGGTCACGGATCTGCTGCGGGTGAATCCGCAGGTGATCAATCCGAGCTTTATCTATCCCGGCCAGGTGTTGAACATCCCTGGCGTGGGTACGCCGCCGGCGCCAGTGGTGGTTACAGCGCGGACCAACTATAACCTGAACTTTCGCACTGGCCCCTCTACCGGGTACAGTATCATCTACACGATCCCTGCGGGGACGCGCGTGAACGTGGTCGCCCGCGGCCCCTCGGGCTGGATCAAGGTGCAATATGCGGGTCGCACCGGATGGGTGGCGGGCTGGTACTGCACCATCACGGGCAACCTGAGCGCGCTGCCTTACGCGTCCTCCTGATCGTTCAATCTATGCAGTCGTGCGGCCGGGAACCAAGTCCCCGGCCGCACTTTAGTTCCCAGGGAAATCGCTGGCTTCCGGCCAGGGATGGATCGGCCACACCCAGCCCATATCGGTACGCCAGGCGTGCGTCATTGAACCCCTCAAAGGCGCCCGCGATCTAGAGCGCATGCCTGGGATGGTGCCACTGCACCAGGTGGCCGGTGGCAGCTGCGGAGAACGCAAGAGGGCGCAGGCAAAAGCCTGCGCCCTCGGTGATGCAGCTGTGTCAACCGCTAGCTCAGTCGCTCGAGATAGCTTTGCGCGGCCCAGTACTCCCGCCCATCGATGGTGACTTTGGCCCAGATTAGGCCGCTGCCGCTTTCCTCAACACCCGTGTAGCCCAGGCGGGTCCCCAGGGGGACGATCCGCATGATCTGGTACGTGGTGCCGGGGCCAGAGCGCAAACGCAGGCCGGCAGGAGCCGTCACGCGCCACTCGCCTGTCGTGGGTGTGGTGCCTGCCCAGCGGGCGAGATATGTCGCAGCTACATAGCCCTGATAGCAGCGTCCGTACCGGAACACCCTGACCTGAACCCAGGAGATGCCCTGATTGGTGGTCGGCTCTGCCATGGGGTACACAGTGGTGCCGTTCGGGAGCGTCATCATGGACCAGTTGGTCAGGCTGGGGCCGGTGCGAAGCTTGAGCCCTGCACTGGCCACGACAGTCGTTGTCGGGACGCTGGGCGGGGTCAGCGAGCAGAAATAGGGTGGCGTGGGCTCGACCGGCGCCGGTGGCGGGGTGATCGGCGGCAACGGCGGTACCGTTGGCGCCGGCGGATAGACGATCGGCCCGGTCGCGGCCGGGTTGATCACGGCGCAGGCGATGATATCGCTGCTCATGTTACTATCCGCGAGGATCAGCAGCGCGCTGCCGTCCGTGCCGCCCACCGCATAGTCAGGGATGGTCAGTGTCCGGTTATAGTCGGCGCTGCCATCGGGATAGAACTGAACCGGGGGCAGTGCATAGACATTGGCGCCGGCGTACAGTCTAAAGTTGGGTGGGTAGCAGTAGCCCACCTGGGAGATCACCACGGCGCGGTCGCCACCCACGGGGTTAAAGCCTTTGACGCTGAACTGCACTGTGGTCTGGCCGGAGGCTGCCGGAACCATGGTGCCGGTGCCCATCACCGTGCCGCTGGCGCTTGTGAACTGCAGCGCCGCGGGGCCAGCCGCCAGACTGCCTGCGGGTACGATGGACATCAGCAGCGCGATGACCATGACAGCGGATGCGACGCGCATCCAGTGGTGCCGAGTGCGTACCGTTCTCAGCATGTTGTGCTCCTTTCAGAGTCAGATCCAGGTCGTGACGATCGTTTCGCATGCACGCCAACACAGCCGCACAGTATTCTACAACCTGCGGTCAGCACTATTGTAACAGACTATTCGGTCAATGACCAGTCCTTGCGCAAATTGAGAGCAAATGACACGATTCGAGCAAGCCTTGACATGCCTGCGCACCGTCGGATAATACCACTGGAGGTGGCTTCGCGAGCACGCTCGTTGAGCGGTGTCGTCATTCACGGGAGGCCGATATGCCATTTGGTGTCGTGGCCCTGTTCGACGAGAGCACAGATGCGGGCATCCGGGCTTTGCGGATGCGGCTGGCAGAGGCGGGCTATGGCGATCCGGAGTCGGCCGACGTACGGCCTCATCTCACGCTGGCGATCCTCCCTTCGCTCGCCCCAGAGTCTTTGCGGCAATCGCTGCGCGGGTGGTGTCTCGACACGCCGCCTCTGGCGCTGGGTATCGCCGCTGTTGGATCTTTTCCCACGGCCGAGGGTGTGGTGTATCTAGCGCCGGTGGCGACGATGCGTCTGCTAGAGTTGCACGCCCAGGTGGATCACCTTCTGCTGGGGGCAGGCCTGCAGGGCGTGGAGCAGTATCGTCCGGGCTTCTGGGTGCCCCACATCACGGTTGGCTACCAGCTTGGGGCGGACACCGTGCGCGACGCTATAGGACTGGTGCGCGAGGCGGATGTCTTCCATACCGGCGTCCTGACGCAGATCGCGGTCTGCCAGTTTCCGCCGCTGGAGGTGCTCTACGCCTTTCCGCTGCGCGGCGAGGCGGGGGGCTGACGCACCCTGACCTGACCGAAGCGCCGTGGCGAGCTCGCTCCCCTGCGGTAAGCACTGGCAGACTCTGATGCCTGCGACGTGGCACCCTCGACGCATTGTCGGGTGTTCTCTACGTCTCGGGCGCTCAATGGACGCTGCACGTCCATTGTACGGACCGTGTCTGTGTTGTGGCGATTCCGGCAGCCCGTAAGTCCGGCAGGACCGGTCTCCTATGGTGTCAGTCCCCTGCTGTACAGCAGATACATCCCCCCAAAATACACCACAATCAGCAGCGCCGCATCGATCTCGATAAAGAGGAGACGCTTTTCGATGCGCGCCAGGTTACCCACAAGGCCCAGGGTGGTCATGATCAGCCCCAGGAACCCCACCAGCAGGAACGAGTCGTCGATCACTGCAAACAGGGCCGCCCGAGGTAGGATCAGGTCGGCGGCCCCCAGCAAGAAGATGTTGAACATGTTGCTGCCGAACAGGTTGCCGATAGCCATGTCGTCGGCACCCAAACGGGCGGCCGAGATCGTCGTCACAAGTTCCGGGACTGAGGTTACAAAGGCCAGTAGTGTCGCTCCGATAAAGGTGGCCCCGAGGCCGGTGAGTGTGGCAATGTCGGCGCTCGCGTCCACCATGCGCGGCGTGACGAATACCAGGACGGCGGCGGCCAGGCCAAAGCGTATCAGCGAGGTGCGCAGGCTGGGCAGCCCCAGATCATCGATTTCCTCTTGCGGAGCGGGCAACATCGCGGCTGATTGGCTCTGGATCAGGCGCATCCCAATGACAAAGGTAGCGATGAGCACGAGGCTGTCCAATCCCACCGCAAAGGACCCCGCGGCGATCTGCCCCGGTAGATCCGCATAGATGAAAAAGAGCGCCAGGGCTGTGATCAGCACCGCCATCACCCCGGTGAGGGCGTGCCGCATCGCTGCCTTGCGAAGAATGCGCTGTTTGTGATGCAGCATGTCCAGAATGGCCAGAATCAGGATATTGAACATGCTGCTCCCCAGCAGTCCGCCCACGGCCAGATTCGGCATCCCGCTGGAGAAGGCACTCTGAACAACCAGAAACTCGGGCAGCGATGTCACCGCGGCCATTAGAATCGCGCCTACAAAGACACCACCCAGGCCGGTGCGGTACGCAATAATGTCGCCGTACTTGGACAGTTGCATCGAGGCCAAAGCCACGATGGCGGCGCTCGCGATAAAGACCAGTACGGGCATGCTACTCCTCCTGGCCAGAGATGCCCTTGGCGAGATAGATCGGCCAGGCGGCGAACACACCCGTGTTCTCGCAGGCCAGATCCCCAATCACGCTCTCCGTGGCCTGCAGGCAGGCCTGGACTTGCTCCTCATCGCGGATGATCGCCATGAGGGTGAGGTGGTTCTCCTCCTCATCGACAAAGGGCGTCATAAAGCGCATAGGGACAAAGCGGCGGCGGATCCGGTGCATGCCGGTGCTCTCAAAGATGGTTGCTCCGGTGATCCCGGCCTCCTCCCAGGCGCTCAATACCTGGTAAAGCTGCTCCGGGTCATTCAGTACGAGCATGGACATAAACATAATGGTCCTCCTCAGGATGAAAGGGGGCGCCAGGCCGTTGGTGCCAATTACTGCGGACGCAAAAAGCCCGGGCGCGGGCCATCGTCCCCGGGGAGCCCCGTCAGCGGCGCGGGGCGCGGCCAGGGTCGGTCTTCCACTCCAGGCCATTGTAGGAGAGCGCCTGCCGGCGTCAACTATGGCCGGCGGCTGCCTGCAGCGCTCGCGTGGTGGCGCACCAGATGATGTCTGATGCTGGCGAAGGCCAGCCTGCGCCGCTGGCAGCCTCTGAGGCGGCTCTCCCAGCGCTGCGCGTGCAGAGGAAGGTTCGTCCTCGCATTGCGAGCCGTTGGGCCCTGGCCTTGTGGGGCGCCACCCGCCACGGGGCGTTCTGAAAGCGAAAACCCCGTCCGGTGGATATGTCGGGCGGGGTTGTATCGCGGTATCTCAGAGAGTGTCAGGCCTTGCGTGCCACCGCCTGCTTGCCGAATCGCCCTGCAGCCCCTGTGCTAGTTGGTGCACTGCAGATAGGTCTTGGCAGCCCACACGCTGGTGCCCGAGATGGTCATGTTCTTCCAGGTGTAGCCATCGGCTATCGTCTCGGGCGTGGAGGTTGTCAGCAGCGTGGTGCCCCTCGGCACGATTCGCAGGATCGCGCCGGACAGGCTGGGGGCTGCCCGCAGGCGGAGTGCCGCGGTGACAACTTCACAGCTGGCAGGGCCGGGCGTCGTGATGCCGCCGGTGGTCAGATAAGCAGCCGAGGCCCACCCAGAAATAGTCGTGCCAAAGCGCGAGACCTCGACGTTGCTCCATAGAATCCCATCGGCTTGAACGTCACAGCCGATCACCTTGACATGCTCGCCGTTCCACAGGATCCCGACCTGCTGACCCACGAGCGAGGGCGTGCTGCGCAGGCGCAAGCCGAGGTAGGCCGTGACATACATGTCGCCGGCTTTGGTGCAGCCCTGTGCTGTCAGGCCATCGTCGGCTACAACGGCGAGCGGAGCGCCGAGCAGGGTGGCGAGGGCGAGCACCACGATCATCCATCTCCATCGTTTCGAGAACATCGATCTTGACCTCCATGGATCGGGATTGAGCCACAACATCGCGTCATGTGTCTGTCTCTTGAGGCAAGACATAGCTGTGACAGCGTTATTATACGCTCCACTTTTGATGGCACAAGCCGAGAACGCACAGTTCGTGCTCCCAAATGGACGAGACCCCGGCGCCGCTCGGGCTACCGGGGTCTGTTTCAGATCAGATATCAGGGCAGGTGTCACGGAGCCGCAAAGCACTCCAGGTACTTGCGAGCAGCGTAGACGGTCGTC
>CAZMAI010000013.1:27878-31612 GCA_964564195.1 uncultured Anaerolineales bacterium
GTGTCACGGAGCCGCAAAGCACTCCAGGTACTTGCGAGCAGCGTAGACGGTCGTCCCGTTCATCGTCAACTCCTGCCAAACGTAGCCGTCCACAGTCACGTCCGGTGTGGACGTGTAGGGCAGAATGGTGCCATAGGGGACGGTCCGAAGCAGGGTACCCTTGAGTCCGGGGGCTGCGCGCAGGTTGAGCGGGCCGTCGATGACCTTGCAGCCGGCGCCAACATAGCTATCGCGCGGCTCGGTATAGCCTGAGTAGGACACCAGATAGGCCGCAGAGACCCATCCAGCGGTCTTGACACCCCAGCGGTTGACCTCGACATAGCTCCACAGGATGGCGTCCTTCCACTGGTCGCAACCGGTGACGGTGACATACTCACCGTTCCACAGGAAGGTCACCAGGGAGCTGGCGAGTCCCGGTGCCGAGCGCATGCGCAGGCCATTGTAGGCGTTCACATACTTGACGGCCATTGAGGGAACGCAGGCCGCGGCCACCGCGTCATCTGCCGCGGCGGTGAGCGGCGTCAAGATCATGGTGAGCAAAATCACCACCAACAGGGCAATTGACAGCAGCTTTCGGTTGAGCATCTCGTTCTCCTTTCAAGGCTGAGGGTGCACTCGCGAATGGACAAGAACGGCGCGGCCGAGTGCAGCTAACTGTGAACCGCGCTAAACCAGTATAAGACTGTGTTGACAGAAAATCAATAGTCTGGCGGGATTTCCTTGCGAATTTACGCGCGATTCTGCCTGTTCGGCATGATTCCGTGTCAATGATGAGACTGGCCGGGCGCTGGCAGCCGCGAGCGGTGGTGGGCAGACGGTGGCATGCGCTCAGTCTGCCAGTGGTTCTGCGATCTGCTAGGTTTTGAATAAGAATACGGCCTATTTCATTGATATGCGCGGAAATCGATGCGATAATAAGCGCTAGGCAACCGTATGATGGCGGGGATGCCGCGGGCATCAGAATCGTCTTGTCGCCGGGAGCGAGAGGAGGTCCGATGGATGGTGAATCGTCCCCTGTTCGCGTTTTGCCTGCCATCCAGCGTCTGCTGCGTCTCTCTGGCGGGCAGCGGCGCTGGCTGTACCTGGCGATGGCGCTGGCAGTTGCCGATGCGGGTGCCACGATCGCGGGGGCCTTTTGGCTGGCGCGCACCATCGACGCGGTGCTCGCGAACCAGCGCCCGCAGTTTTTTACCGCGCTGGTCATCACCACCTGTCTCATGGGCGCGGGCATACCGCTTGGCCTGTGGCGCACCCGCGCTCTCGGCCTGTTCTCCGAGCGCGCCATAGCCGACCTCCGTGCTCGCGTGGCGGAGCGTGCCACGGTTCTGCCGATGGCCTATCTGGAGACGCGACATACCGGCGATCTGCTGGCCCTGGTGAACGCCGATCTCGGCAAGGTCAAGGCCATGCTGGGTGGTTCGCTGCTGACGATCGTGTCGCAGACGACGCTCGCGCTCGCGGCACTGACGGCGCTGTTCGTCATCTCCTGGCCGCTGGCGCTGGTGAGCACCTTACTGATCCCGATCATGTATGGGCTGATGGGGCGCATATCCGGCCCGGTGGCGGAGCGCAGCCAGCAGATGCAGGAGGAGCTGGGCCAGACGATGGCGCTGGCGCAGGATGGGCTGGGCGGTCTGCTGGTGACACGCGTATTTGGTCTGGCGCCCCTCATGGATGTTCGTTTTCGCGAGGCCAACCAGCGCACGCTGCAACATGGCCTGGCGCTCACACGGTTGCGGGCGCTGGTGGGCGCCGGCAGTTCTGTGTTCGGCGTGATGCCTTTTCTGATCACCTTTGGTTTTGGTGGCTATCTGGCGATCAGCGGCAGCCTGACCTTTGGGCGGCTGGCGGCTTTTATCAACATGATGAACCATGTGGCGAACCCGCTGGGCTCGCTGCCGCCAGCAATCGCCAGCCTCAGCGAGGCGGCCGGCGCGGCACAGCGCCTGTTCGATCTGCTGGACGCGGAGCCCGAGCGGCAAGAGGGCGATACCCTCGCTCCTGACCCAGACGCGCCCGTGGCGCTGCTTCAGGAGGTCGCCTTTGCGTATGACACCGATCCCGTGCTTGCCGGGGTGAGTCTTGAGGCGCGCCCCGGCGAAACGATCGCCCTGGTGGGCGCCAGCGGTAGCGGCAAGTCGACGATCCTCAAGCTGCTGATGGGTTTCTACGCGCCTACCGCGGGCAGCATCCGCCTGCAGGGCCAGGATCTCGCTGCCTGGTCGCTCGCCGCAGCCCGCGAGCAGATGGCCTACATGGGTCAAGAGTCCTACCTGTTCCCGGTGAGTCTGGGCGAGAACATCGCCCTCGGCCGGGCGACCAGCAAGCAGCCGCCGAGCGAGGCAGAGATCGAGTCCGCCGCGCGTCTCGCGGATATCCACGACGACATTGTGGCCCTGCCCGATGGCTATGCCACCCTGGCAGGCGAGCGCGGGGCGCGGCTCTCGGGCGGGCAACGGCAGCGGCTGGCGCTGGCGCGGGCGATTATGCGTGATGCGCCCCTGCTGTTGCTGGACGAGCCCACAGCCGCGCTGGATGCCGAATCCGAGGCTCAGGTTCAGGATGCGCTGGAACGCTTTATGGCCGGGCGCACGACGCTCATGGTGGCACATCGCCTCTCCACGATCCGGGACGCCGATCGCATCCTGGTGCTGGATGATGGGCGCATCGTCGAGCAGGGCACGCACGATAAACTGATGGCGCTGCATGGGCGTTACCGGATGCTCTATGAGAGGCAGGTTTCCGCTGACAACAGCGCCGAAAAGGGCCTCGCGAGCGTTGAGGAGGTGCAGCATGGCTGAGGTGACATCCAGCAAGGTCTCACTGCGCCGCTTTGTTGATCTGCTGCGCCCGCGCCGCGCCCTGTTCGTGCTGCTGCTCGTGGCCGTGTGCGCCATCCTGGCCACGGAGCGGGTGTTTGTCGCCTGGGTGATCAAGATCTTTGTCGATGCCATCACTGACACGGACATGGCCGGACTGTGGCGCTCGCTGCGGATGTGGCTCATCTTTCTGGCGCTGTGGGTTCCGGCACTGACAGCCAGCACCTACCTCTGGCGCGGGACGACGATTCGCATTCTCGCGGGCCTGCGCGAGCGTCTGTATGCCCACGTGCAGCGGCTGCCGCTGGCGTATCACGAGGGGAGGCATTCGGGGGACGTCCTCTCCGTGATGACCAACGACCTCACGGTGGCCAGCGCAGCCTACGAGGAGCAGCTTCAGGAGCTCGTGTATGCCGTGCTGACCGGCGCCAGCACCGGCGTGGCGATGTTCGCTATGAACTGGCGCCTGGCGATTGTGGTTCTGACGGCCGGGCTGCTGCCTATCGGCATCAACGCGGCCTTTGCAGGGCGCCTGCGCCGCATGGGCGAGGAGGTGCAGGCGCAAACGGGCGCGGTGAGCGAACGGCTGTCCGATCTGCTGGCCGGATACCAGGTAATTCGCAGCTACAACCTGGGGGCCTGGATTCTGGGCCGCTTTGGGGTCGCCAACGAGGCTCTTTTGAAGACCTCGCTGAGCCGGGTGTGGCTTGAGGCCTGGCTGGGTGCCGCCGGAGGATTCGGCGTGCTGATCATGCTGCTGTTGCCCATGACGCTGGGCTCGCTGATGGTCATGCGCGGTGAGGCGACCTTTGGCGACGTCTTCGGGATCACCCAGCTCAGCGGCCCGGTGCTCTATCTGGTGACCGCGCTGAGCGGGCTCCTCGGGCGGGTGCAGGGATCGCTGGCGGCGATCGA
>CAZMAI010000014.1:0-9702 GCA_964564195.1 uncultured Anaerolineales bacterium
GCCAGGATGAGCGCCAGCCGCATGCAGCGCACCCGCCCGAGCCGGTCGACCAGAAAACCCGCCGGCACGTAGCCTACGTCGCGCACCACCGCCTCGATCAACAGAATCGTGGCCCAGGCCGTGGTGTCCAGCCCGATCACCTGCACCGCGTAGAGCACCCAGAAGGGCGCGGCCACAACGTTGCCGATGAATCCCAGGATCACCATCGCTCCCAGCCCACGGGTCGAGCGGGGCAGCGCCTTGAGCATCGGCAGCACGCCGGTGTAGGTGTCCTTCAGAATGCGCGGGATCGCGGCCAGTCGCAGAGGGGGGCCGGAGGGCGTGGTCGTTTCTTTGAGCAGACGCATATTGACGATGCCGCCCGCGGCGTAAGACAGCCCCAGAAACGTGTACAGGTAGCGCATGCCGGGGTCGACGTCGTAGGCGCGAAAGACGGCTGCCGCCAACAGGGGCGCAACGATCGCTGGCGCACTGGACATGAAATTCGATAGCGAGATACCGCGGCCGCGATCGGCGGGAGAGAGCGAGTCCGCCGTAATGGCCGAGTTGGCGGGCATGGAGATGACGCCAAAGCCGACGAGCAACGAGCATGCCAGCAACCAGGGCCAACTGGGCGCCAGGGCGTACAGCCCGTACACGAGACCCATGGCGATGCTGGTCCAGCCCAGAAGGCCTACCCGTCCGCGATGATCGGCCAGATACCCGCCGATGGGGAACACGATCAGGCTGGCGAGCGGAGAGAGCGAGTTGATCAAGCCTACCTGCTCGGGATTGCCGCCCAGAGCGAGGATGTACAGGGAGGCGTAGGGAAAGGTCATCGTGCGGGCGAACATGCCTGAGGAGCGGGTGAGCGTGAGGACGAGCAGGTTGCCGCGCATAAACGCGAATGTGCGGCGCAGCCGGTGGAATGGTGTCACACGCGCGGGTGCTTGTTCACTGTCGCAGGTTTCGACCGCAGGGATCTCTCCCGAAGCAATCTCAGTGGGCATACCCTTCTCCGCATGATGATGCTGTCGATCGTATCGGACCCTGCGGGTGAGGTCAAGCCGTTTACACCGCGACCGGCAGTTGAGCCGCATGCCCGGGAGTGTCGACTATGGCATCACGGGGCAAATCATCGCACCTGGCGCTGTTCACCGCGATTGACAGGGCATGTGTGGTTCTCTACAGTGAAGCAACAGTGCCGGAAGACTCCAGACCCGCGCGACCCCCAGAGGGGGTGCCTGTTCGTCAGACATCTCAAACCAGGAATGTGCTTGTCTCTATTCAGCCGGTCAGCAGGGCCTTAACGGGAGGAAATATGGAACTGCACACTGTCGCATTGTTGAGCCCCGGGGATATGGGGCATTCCGTAGGTGCCGTGCTCACCGAGCACGGGCTGCGCGTTATCACTTGTCTGGAGGGCCGCAGTGACCGGACGCGCGCCCTGGCCGCCGAGACCGGAATTGAGGACGTCACCAGCTATGCCGAGCTGGTGAGCCAGGCGCAGATCGTCCTCTCTATCGTCGTGCCTGCGCAGGCCGTATCGCTCGCGGAGCGGGTGGCCGAGGCGGTGCGGCAGGCAGGGGCGACCTCTGTAACCTATGCGGACTGCAACGCTATCGCGCCACAGACCGCGCGCCAGATCGAGCAGATTGTCACCGGTGCGGGCGCACAGTTTGTGGATGCTGGGATCATCGGGTCGCCACCGGGGAGGGGCGGCCGCAACCGGTTCTATATCTCCGGTGAGCATACGGCGGCGATGCTGGCGCTAAACAACTATGGCCTGGACGTTGTCGACCTGCAGGGCTCGGCCGGGCAAGCCTCGGGGCTCAAGATGTGTTATGCGGCGCTGACCAAGGGGCTGACTGCGCTGTGCACCGAGTTACTGGTCGCGGCGGAGGCGCTGGGTATCAGCGAGCCGCTGGCAGAGGAGTTTCGCGAGAGTCAGGGGGCGATGCTTGCGCGCATGGAACGGGGCGTGCCGGGGATGCTGCCCAAGGCGCACCGCTGGATCGGCGAGATGGAGGAGATCGCCAGCACTTTTGGTGCCCTGGGCCTGACGCCCGACATGCTGCACGGCGCGGCTCAGATGTACCGTCTGGTGATGCGCACCGAACTGGGGACCCGTACGCCGGAGGATACCCGGCCTATGCCAGATCTGGCTGAGATTGCCAGCACTCTGGCCGGCGCCCTGAGGTAGTGATCTGTCTTGGTGAGGCGCTATAGTACCTCAAAGGTACCGCGTAATGCAGCTGGTCTGTGGATAGAAGCGGCCCCGGCACTGTAGCGAGCAGCCCGAGGCCAGTCCCAGGTGGTGAACACACCCGGGCACACAGACTATAGCACCGACAGCTCAGGGCGCGAAATGCCGCCGGGTTGGCAGTGATGGCCTGAAACAGCGTGCTCAAAGCGCGCCCCGATTCCACACGGCTACCGCATACGGATGGTGTTCGCCGTGATAAGGCGGGCGTGCTCCGACGCCAGGTAGGCGATGACCTCCGCGACATCATCCGGGCTGGCAATGTGGATTGACTCGGCGCTGTGCGCTACAGCGTCGCGCACGGCGTCGTTCACCCAACCCGTGTCGGTCACAGGCGGATAGACCATGTTCGCGGTGATCCCCCAGGGCGCAAGCTCGAACGCAGCGGACATTGTATAGTTCTCCAGCGCGGCTTTGGCGGCGCCGTAGGACACCTCGGTAGGGAATCCCAGCGGTCCGCCGGAGGTGAGGCCAATGATGCGGCCCCAGGTCGCATGTCGTGCGATGTGCCGCCGGGCGAATTCGGCAATCAGCAGCGCCCCGCCGCGGGCATCGACGCTGAACACCTGGTCGTGAGTCATCGCGGAGAGAACCGCAGAGCCGCTGCCTGAGACGTGCCGTCCGCCCGGCGCAAAGGTATCGGCCACCCAACCGGTCGCATTGTTGATCAGGATGTCGACGGGCCCGAGTTCCGCCTCGGCAACATCGAACAGACGCGGGATCGCCTCCTGATCTCCCAGGTCAGCCTCCACAGCCACCGCCCGGCCTCCGCGAGCGCGGATGGCCGCGATGACCTCATCGGCCGTTTTCGCCCTGTTCGCGCGGTATCGCTCGGGGAGGTCATCGGGATCGATGGTACGAAGGTAAGTCACCAGCACGCCGGCTCCGCAACCGGCCAGTGCCCGTGCGGTGGCAGCGCCGATCCCGTGGTTGGCCCCGGTGATGAGAGCTACATGTCCGGTCAGGTCACAAGTCAGCGTGGCAGCGGTTGCGGTCACTGTCGACCTCCATGGGGAAAGTGGCTTGCCGGCGTGCCATGTCTGGGACGAATCACGAGGCGGCCACGACGGCTATGGCGGACAAGAACGTATCCCGGCCAGCGTTGGATCACCGTCTGCTGCACCGGGCGCTGGCTGTGCGCTAGTTGAGGATATTTACGTCCTCCAGGGTGACGAGCACCGCCGTCGCCCCTGTCTCCCTGGTCGACTTGATGCGACCTTCAAAGGACACGACCTGGCCCCTGCTTAGCTCGAGGGCATCATCGCGGGACAGTTCGAACCGGATGGCAAACAAACCCCCTTTGCCCAGTCGAACCGAAAGCTCGTGGGCTAGAAGGTCCGTTACCGGATAATCTGCATCCTGCGGATCGAGTGTCACGGTCCCGCCTGGCGATACCTCGAGGACCTTGCCCTGCCACCCGACCCGCGTTCCGACGATGCTGTCTATGTATGCGGGCCATTGCAGTTCAGTTGCGCTCTTGTGCCGGGACCAGAGGGCAGCCGTCGTCAGATCAAAGTTCACCGTAGGAGTGGGCACTGGCGTTGCCGTGGGCACGGGTGTGCGCGTAGGGACGGCAGTACTGGTTGGGCGAAGCGTGCGCGTGGGACGCGGTGTGGCCGCCTCGGCAATACGCTCCATGATGGCCTGCACAGGCTCGCTGTCGCGACGGCCATACATCACACCCAGCAGAAAGCTTACCGAGAGCATGCCCAGGAGCGCCAGCACGATCACAAACCACCGGACTCTAGCGGATACCGGTTGGTGCTCTTTCATACCCATCCTCCTGATGGCTCTACGTGCAGTATGCCCGTTTGGTTGCGGCGCGACAAGTATCGGAGATACTATGACACGGGCTGCGCGGAAAAAAAGAGACCGGGCGGCATGCACGTAACCTGGCTATGGGGTGCTACCTGTGGCACAAAGCAAAAGTCGATCCTGATGGGCACGCGCAGTGCTGTGCAACCAGAATCGCCTCTGCAAGCAGGATGGATTGTGCTAGAGCGGGCGACGCGATTTGAACGCGCGACAACCTGCTTGGAAGGCAGGAGCTCTACCGCTGAGCTACGCCCGCATGCTCTCTCGAGCTGGTCGGGGTGAGAGGACTTGAACCTCTGACTTCAGCGTCCCAAACGCTGCGCGCTACCAGGCTGCGCCACACCCCGTGCCAGCAAGTATAGCGCAAACCGGTAGAGCGTCAAAGCGTCCATGGCGCAGACCTTATGTGAGCAGTGAACGGGCGAACGCCAGGATGGCGTCGAACAGCAATTGCAGCCGTGGCCCGATGATCTGCAGCAGTGCCAGGAAGGCCAGCGTCAGGAGCAATGTTGCGCCGAGCCATTCTGCTATCCCTGGGCCCCCATGCTCATGGGAGTAGCTGCGAACTGGTGACATAATGTGCGGTTTATCCCCTCTATAGATCATGGCGTGCTTACTTGACGATCATCCATGCCCCGTATACAGTACTCTATCGAGAACGGTGCTCGGCTGCAAGGTCCGGCCTGTGTGCTGAGCGCTCCCGAACCGGTGCAACTCAGGCCAAACGATGGGATTGAGCATAGTATGGATACCTACAGCCTCGACTCTCTAGCACTCTTTCTGGAACGGGCTCATGAACGTTACGTGACTCAGGAGCGACCGCAAGCGGCTAGCACGCAGGTCAGATCTGGGACGGGCACCAATGCCGTCCCCGAAGACCTGGACGCGCACAGACAGCTGTGGGAGCAACTCGCTAAGATAATGGATTGCGAGCAGACGGTGACCGGCGTCGTGACTGGATGGAATCGTGGCGGGCTGCTCGTTCGCTGGAAAGAGCTGCAGGGATTTGTTCCCGCATCGCAGCTGGCAGATGTTCCTGTCTTTGGTGACGAGAGCAGCCGCGATGAGATCCTGTCGCGATGGCTGGGTGACGAACTGTTGCTCAAGGTGATCGAGCTGGACCCGTCCCGCAATCGTCTGGTGCTCTCAGAGCGGGCCGCGAGCTGGGGTCCCGGCCAGGGCGAGGAGTTGCTCAGCCGGATGACCGTTGGCGATGTGTACGAGGGCACGGTCAGCAATGTCTGCGACTTTGGTGCCTTTGTCGATCTCGGCGGCATCGACGGTCTCATCCATATCTCTGAGATATCCTGGGGTCGCGTCACGCACCCCTCCGCCTTTCTCAAGATCGGCGATAGCGTGCG
Source organism: uncultured Anaerolineales bacterium (assembly GCA_964564195.1). Classification (GTDB taxonomy): domain Bacteria; phylum Chloroflexota; class Anaerolineae; order UBA1429; family UBA1429; genus JAAYED01. Next base: position 5,419 of record CAZMAI010000014.1, read on the forward strand.
TGTCCTGGTGTTGAGCATCGATCGCGAGCACCATCATATCGGATTATCGATCAAGCGACTGCAGGAGAACCCCTGGATGATGGTGGACGTCCGCTATGGTATCGGTGATCTCGTGGAGGCAGAGGTCACCAACCTGGTTGACTTTGGGGCCTTTGTCCAGCTTGAGGAGGGACTTGAGGGGCTCGTTCACATCTCGGAGCTTGCTGAGGAGCATGTGGAGCACCCATCGGAGGTTGTGCGCGTCGGGGAGCGCGTCCAGGTCCGCGTGCTGCGTATCGAAAAGGAGCAGCACCGCCTCAGCCTCAGTCTGCGGCAGGCGGCTGGTGACGGCGACCATTCGGAGGGGGATAGCGGCGTCTACCCAGTGGGCTGCTAATTAGCGGGGTCATTGCGGCGCCTGACTCTTGGTAGCCATTGAACGTCGCCGATGTATACGGAAACACGTTCGGGAAGCCCTGGTTTGTTCATATAGAACGGGAGTTTATGGCCAGACGAGCAGCGAGCACGTCGAAAACAAAGAGATCTTCTTCGCGCATCGACTGGGGGAGTATTGGCGCCTGGCTGATGCGCCCGCAGGTCATCGGGATCATTGTGGCGACTGTAGGTGCGGTGACACTGGTCAGCTTGCTCTCTTCAGATGAGGGCGCGATCAGCACTGCGTGGACGATGCTCCTCAGGCAGGTGTTCGGCGTTGGCGTCTACCCCGTGGCGCTGATGGTGTTCGCCGGCGGGCTGTTTCTGGTGTTTCGTGACGCGCTCGAAGTGAGGTTCCAGCTGCGGTGGCAGACTGTGGTTGGCGCCGAGGCTGCTTTTGTGCTCTTTTTGGGGCTGGTCCACGTGCTGGTGACAGGGGATCCTTTGCAGCTGGCGCGTGCCGGCAGAGCGGGCGGCTATATTGGCTGGACACAGTGGCAGATCACGGTTCCCTGGCTTGGTCCCGCTCTCAGTGCCACTCTCATTATCCTGTTGATCGTGGTTGCGGCCTGCATCGCCGCCGGGGTCACCTGGAGGATGGTCGTTTGGCGTGTCCAGTGGCTCTGGGCGCTGGCGGGGACCCGCGTGCGCCGCATGATCACCGCTCGCAGGTTACGCCGGATTGCGGCCTCCGCGGGTGCCGTGGCCCCGGATCCTGTCACCGTCACCAGCGCCACGACGGTCTCGGCGGCCGGAGAGGCTCGTCGTACAAGTGGACGTACCTCCAGGACCGGAGGGCAGCGCACGCCTGTCACTGATGGAGCCCTGCCGCCACTGGATGTATTGATTCCTGATGTGGCCGCGGGAGGCGATGATGCGGGGGTGCGCCATCAAGCGCAGGTGATCGAGGAGACGCTCTCAGCCTTTGGCATCCCTGCCCAGGTGGTGGAATGGAGCAAGGGTCCTTCTGTGACCCAGTTCGGCATCGAGCCCGGTTATGTTGAGCGAAACGACAGGCGCTACAAGGTCCGTGTGAGCAAGATCCTGGCACTCCAAAACGACCTGGCGCTGGCGCTGGCGGCTGCGCCCATCCGCGTGGAGGCCCCTGTGCCCGGGCGGTCCGTGGTGGGCATCGAGGTGCCTAACCCCGAAAAGACCGTCGTAGGACTGAGGAGTCTGCTCGAGTCTGAGCGTTACGCCAAGATGCGTTCGTCGCTCAAGGTGGCGCTGGGGCGTGACGTCTCCGGTGAGGCGGTGGTTGCCGACCTGGCCAAAATGCCCCACCTGCTGCTGGCGGGCGCGACTGGCTCTGGCAAGAGCGTCTGCCTCAATGCGATCATCGTTTCGCTGCTGTACCAGCATACAGAGACGACACTCAAGCTGCTGCTCATCGACCCCAAGCGCGTCGAACTAACCAAGTACAATGGCCTGCCTCATCTCATCGCGCCCGTGGTGGTCGATGTCAAAAAGACAGTTGCGGCGCTGCGCTGGTTGACCGGCGAGATGGAGTCTCGCTACAAGCAATTCGCCCAGGTCGGTGCTCGCAATCTCAGCGACTATAACCGGGGTGCCCACAAACGGCGCCAGGAGCCGATGCCGATGATCGTTATGGTCATCGATGAGCTGGCTGATCTGATGCTGGCGGCCCCCGATGATGTCGAGAGAACGATCTGCCGTCTGGCCCAGATGGCTCGCGCGACGGGTATCCATCTGGTGATTGCGACACAGCGTCCCTCGGTGGATGTGGTCACCGGCCTGATCAAGGCCAACTTCCCCGCCCGCATCAGTTTCGCCGTTACCTCCCAGATCGATTCCCGCGTGATCCTCGATACCCCCGGTGCCGAAAAGTTGCTGGGTCAAGGGGATATGCTCTTTATGGCGCCCGATTCGGCCAAGTTGCAGCGTATTCAGGGCAGCTTTGTCTCTGATCGAGAGATTGAGAGCCTGATGTCGTGGTATGAGAGCCAGCAGGAGATTGATCCGGCGGCGCAGGAGGATCACTCGGAGGAGCCTCCTCCCTGGGAGGGGATGTCTGTCGATCCGGGCCCCGATGACGACCTGCTCGAGCGGGCGACCGAACTGGTGCGCGATCGCGACAATGCGTCCGCCTCGTTTCTGCAGAGACAGATGCGTATCGGCTACCCCCGGGCCGCCCGGCTTATGGATGAGCTGGAGGAACGTGGTGTGGTTGGTCCGATGCGCGAGGGGGGCCGATCCAGGGCTGTGCTCGCCGATGAGGCTGCCGACGGTTCTGGCCAGGGCGACGATGAGTGAGGCGGAGGCTAGGGGCTGGGGTGCGATCGCCAAGGGTGGGTATGTGCTCCGGTCTCGATGCCTCGCAGCGACAGGGAACCCCATCGCCTGAGGCGCGGCAGTGGGCTGGTTCAGGTTGGTGGCCGGTCGGCGTGATGCTATAATCGGTGTGGTGAGCAATCCTCCGTTCTGTCACCGGGAGGTGTAGGATGTCTGGACATAGCAAATGGGCTTCGATCAAGCGTCAAAAAGGGGTCAATGATACGAAACGCGGCCAGCTCTTTACAAAGCTGGGGCGCGAGATCGCAGTCGCTGCGCGCGAGGGCGGCCCTGATCCCGAGATGAACTTTCGCCTTCGTCTCGTCCTTGACAAGGCCAAACAGGCCAACATGCCCAAAGAGAATATCGAGCGAGCGATCAAACGCGGCTCCGGCGAGGGCTCCGATGGAATTCAGATGGAGGAGCACATCTATGAGGGTTACGGCCCCCATGGAACGGCGATCATTCTCCAGGTCATGACAGACAATCGGAACCGGACGGTTTCCGAGGTGAGGCACGCCTTTACGCGGTATGGTGGCAATCTGGGCTCTGACGGGAGCGTCGCCTGGATGTTCTCTCGCAAGGGGGTCATCACGGTCGATGTGGGCAACGAGGATCCCGATGAGGTCGCACTCGTGGCTATCGATGCAGGAGCCTCGGATGTCGAGACCACCGATGAAGGCGTCACGGTGTATACCGAGATGGCAGACTTTAAGGTTGTGCAAGAGTCGCTGGCAGAGATGGGTTACCAGATCAGCGATGCGCAGCTGTCGTGGATACCTCAGAGTCAGGTCACGCTTGAACAGCGCGAGGCAATGACAGCCATCAAGTTGATGGATGCTCTGGAAGAGTTGGATGACGTCCAGGAGGTGTTCTCCAACCTGGACCTGAACGATGAGTTGCTGGCCAGTCTGGAAGGCGAAGCTGCCTGACCATGCTCGTACTCGGACTTGATCCGGGCCTGGCGATTACCGGCTTTGGTCTCGTTAGAGGAGATGGCCAACACCTTCAGAGTGCAGACTATGGCGTGATCCGGACGGATCCAGCTCTCAGCCTGTCCGATCGACTGGTTGTGCTACATGATGCCCTGCAGAATGTGATCGCCCAACACGCTCCCGATGTGGCTGCCGTGGAGGAGTTGTTCTTTAGCACCAATGCCCGGACCGCCATGCTGGTAGGAGAAGCGCGCGGCGTGTTACTCCTCACCCTGGCGCAGTCCGGGCTGCCCATTTACGAGTACACGCCCATGCAGGTCAAGCAGGCCATCACGGGGTACGGCGGTGCGGACAAGAACCAGATCCAGCAGATGGTACGGCTCCTGCTCACGCTCGATGCTCTTCCACAACCCGACGATGCCGCGGACGCTCTCGCGGTGTCGATATGTCACCATCACTCTGCGGGCCTGGCCTCGCTCCTCGAACGATAGCCGCTCTCGCGTAGATACCATCTGTGTAGAGGTGTTGTGATGATCGCGACGCTCCATGGAACCGTCCAGGTTGTGCAAGAGGGGGCGCTGGTAGTTGCTCTGGGCGGTCTGGGTCTCCGGGTGCAGGTGCCCAGGAGCGTTCTTGAGCAGGC
>CAZMAI010000014.1:9802-30908 GCA_964564195.1 uncultured Anaerolineales bacterium
CTCTGGGCGGTCTGGGTCTCCGGGTGCAGGTGCCCAGGAGCGTTCTTGAGCAGGCCCATGTCGGGCGGAACATCGACCTGTACACGCATCTCCACGTGCGTGAGAGCGATATCGCCCTCTACGGATTTGGTTCGCAGGCCGAGTTGGACATCTTTCTACTCCTCCTGGGCGTGAGTGGCGTTGGGCCGAGGACCGCTCTGGCCGTGCTGTCGACATTTTCGCCAGAGACGCTCAGGGGCGCCGTGTCCAGAGGTGATGTCGTGGCGCTGACACACATCCCGGGGATTGGGCGCAAGACCGCAGAACGCATGGTGTTGGATCTGAGGGATCGAGTCGGCAGCGCCGACAGCGCATCCTGGGGCATGCCAGCGATGCAACAGGGTGACATGGATGTGATCAACGCACTGACTGCCCTGGGGTACAGTGTCTCTGAGGCCAGGGATGCTTTGGCTGCCGTCCCGGACGGGGTGGACGCGCTGGACGAACGCATCCTGGCCGCGCTGAGATCTCTGGGCGGATCCTAGGTCTCCCGAAAGCGATACCTACGGCGCCATGCTCACGCCAACAAGCAGATCGCCCCACTGCGCCAACAGAGCGCTGATGCCCTGTGGCCAGAGCCCCGCAATGAGCAGCAGCACGCCCAGAGAGAGCGCCAGAACCGCCGGCCAGGATGACTCGCGCCGGCTACCGGGAACTGGCACCGTCTGAAACACCCGCAATGAAAAGCGCGTGAGTGCGATGGCCGGGAGCATTCCCGCAACTACGAGCACTATCGCCCAGAGCGGTCTCTCAGACGCGATCATGCGGTAGACTGCAAAGCGTGTGGAGAACCCTGCCATCGGCGGGAACCCCGCCAGCGACAGCCCCGCCAACAGCGTGCCCGTGACCGCCATGGGGGCCCTGCGAAACCCTCCCCGCATGCGCTCTATGTCATCGTTACCCAGGCTGTGGCTGAGGGCCCTTATGCCGATGCTCATAGCTACCAGCCCGAATCCGCGGTACAGCAGGCACAGCGTGCCCAGGCTTGAGGCAAAGGTCGCTCCGGAACCCAGCGCTATCAGTGCAGCGCCGAACTCACCCATGGTCAGATAGGCCAGCATACTGCTCAGCCTGTGCTGAACGGACACGCCAATGCCCCCCACGATCAGAGTTGCGATTCCCGCATAGAACAAGAGCACAGGGACGAGCGCGTTGATCGTCGCCAGGCTGGTCTCTAGCTGCAGCAAGGCCTGTACAAGCAGCGTCTGTGATAGCACGACACCCAAAAGGACGCGAGCTATGGAGCTATCCGTCTTTAGACCAGGTAACTGCCATACACTAAATGGGAAAGCGGCAAAGAGTACCCAGTAACCGATAAAGAGCAAGATCGGTGCCATGTGTGCGGGGGTGCTAGCGGTATCACTGGCGGGTTGCTCAATGATCCAGGCTGCGGCTACCATCAAGAATCCGGCGGCGACGAGAATGGCCAGCATGCGAACGGTCCACAGGTTTGGCCGCGACGGCACAGAGGATACGGTCATCACCATCGCAGCTGCACTGGCAATCCTAAAGAGCACGGAAAGTGACATGGTCTGCATGGCGGCCGCCAGAAACAGAAACCCCAGCGACAGGAATGCCGTCATCCACGAAAGCTCATTTTCAGGCAGATGCCATGTGGTCAGGAAAACCAGGGCCAGGAGTAACAGGGCAAAAGCCAGGTGCGCACGCACAGGAGGCACAAGAATCAAAGTGCGTCCGAGAACTACCAACTCGTCCGTTGCTGGTTCGAGGATGAGCAGGGCGGCAAGGCCGAGGGCAGTGGCGGCGGAGAAGGTGGCGGCGGCAAAGCGCAGGTTGCGTAAGGCGTAGGCGATTCCCGCAGCCGCAAACGGCGCCAACAGCACAAGCGTGATCATGATCCCGCGACCTCACCCGATATCGACTCTATCCACCTGTCGCTCGCATAGGCGATCGCGAGGGTGATCACAAGGTCGACCAGGCCTGTCAGCGCGACGATAAGCAGACTGGACTCCAGCGTCAGATAGGCCGCCTGAAAGCCATTGATCGCCACCAGTATACCAACACCGATGCGTAACGGGTCTGCGCTCGTCAGTACAATGCTTCCCCCGACTGCCAGTAACCAGACCGCACTCAGCTGAAGGGCCGCTGGCACTGCTGGTAGTGGATAGCTGTTCCACAATCCTACTGCCAGCAGTGCTGCCAGTGCATATGCCAGCACCCGAAACACGGGTCCCATTTGGCGTAGCGCGGTGCGGGGCGAGGTATTCCCGGTTCGCTGGCGCACCGGCTGTCCGAGAAACCTTTCCATTCGGGTCGCCGTGATGTACAGGATGGCGGAGATTGCCAGGCCCATCGTGAGCCGGATGCCGAAAAGAGGCAGGCCTACAGTTGGACCCATGAGGGATGCGACCAGGACATACTGCAGCGCGACCGGTACCATCAGCAGGCGACGATCGCTCAGCGCGAAAAGGACCGTCGCAACGGCCAGCGTCATTGCCGCTTGCAGTACCTGCCCACCTTGAGCAAGCAACTCAGTCATGTCTGGCTCGATGCGGCTGCGAGATGTACATCCTTACCTCTGAAGAAGATAGTAGACCAGGGCGAGGCCCCAGAGCAGGCACCACCCTAACGGCAGGGACTCTTCCACGGCCTCAAGGCCATGGTGCACAAGCCGGGTTACCCAGGCCAGAGCACGCTGTGCCAGCAGATAGAGCCATTCACCCCTCAGGCCTTGCTCGACGCGAACGATCCAGCTGTAGAGCATGTCCTGAGCGCGAGGCAGACGTCTGGCCGCCAGCCCGGCGCCCATCGGCACGACCAGCACAGCGACAAAGAGCGCCAGCGTGTCGGCGGCGGTATTTCCCCAGAGCTGCCCATACTCCAGGGCGTCAAGGCCGAGACGAATATCCGGCCAGATCTTTTCAATGACTCCGGGCCATATGCCCAGCAGCACCAGCAAGCCAGCGACCACCACTCCCGCGATGGCACCAGAGTTCCGTGCTGCCAGGAGGCGGTCCTGCAGCAGGGTGCCCGGTGCCCACAAGAGCCGTCGTCCCAGGGGAATGGCCACCAGTACAAAGCCAATCGAGGCAATCGCCAGCAGACCTGGGCCTCCCACACGCAAGCAGATCTGCCCAAAGGCCCAGTGCGCGACAAACCCGCTGGTGAAGATGACCCCGCTCAAGGCTCCCCAGGCAATCATACGCGGGATACTGTGTATCTGTGTCTCACTCACATCATCCGAGGAACGACGCAGAATAAGGAGACACAGCGTCAGCTGCGTGGCGGTCAGCAGACTGACGGCAAAGCCAGTGTCAGGATCCAGGGCAGGGGCTAAGAGTGCCAGGGCCAGCCAGTAACCAAAGCCGACTGGTACGACGCGAGACTGCCCCTCTCTGGGCCCGATAATCAGCCCCAGTGCCAGGGCGATGGGTACTGCCAGTCCTGGATTGCCCAACAGGGGTTGTTCGGCGTGGAGAATGATTCCCAGGCGCAACCAGAGGTAGAACCCGCTGATCATGGACATGGCGTGCAACTGCCACCAGCGGCCTGGTCCACCTGCCAGTAACCAGGACACCAATCGAAATCCAGCGCCCGCGGCAAGGGCTGTGAAAGCGAGCCCGGGACCGATAGCCACGAGATAAAGCGTTCCGTTCTGTTCAGCGGACAGGGCCACAGCCCCGATAACCACCAGTGCCAGGGAGACAAAGCTGGACCAGGTATCCCAGCGTGACGAGCGCACCGTCGCCTCACCCTGAATCGAGCGCAGGTACATTACCAGCAGGTGCGGGAACGACCATGCCAGGGCAAGGCTGATCGCGTTTGATGCCGATACAGCGGCCATCGTGGCGGACAATGTGATGAGGTAATGCATCGAGCGTGCAGCAGTGAGAGGGCGCTGGAGTTGTGTCAGCTGCCCGAGAAAAAGTACCAGCATGAGCACTGACGCTGCCCAGTAGCTCAGAGGAGACCAAAGCGGTGCGGTCGGGGTTGCGAGGTAGCCTGCAGCACTGCCGAGGGTCTGCGGTGACGTCCCCGGCAAAGCGGTGAGAGCGATAGAAACGGCCGTCATGGCCAGAGCCGCTGTGTACACCATGCGGCGCGTCACGCGGCCGGCATCGTGCTCTTGGATCGCGGCGCATGCAGGGATGCTCGCCAATGGGACAATGATAGGCAGCAGGGACCAAAGGTTCACTCTAGCTGACCTTTTTGAGATATTCTGCGGTTCTGTGCATGCGATGATTGCATACCATGGCGCGATTCTAGCACGTAAGCCCGTGAGAGCCAACGGAAACCGATGCGCCGGCGCTACGGCACCAACCATCTGCAGGCGTGATCACCTGCTCCAGCGGTGGGCGAAATGGGCGGGGCTGTGAGGCTACTGCTGCATCAGGAGCTGGACGTCGGGCAGATCCACCCGATACAGTATTACGGCTGACAGAAACATGGAGATCAGCGAGGTAGCGACGAACATCATGTCGGCCGGCGCGCCGCTCGCGGGTATGGTATTGCCCAAGATCGTGAGAAGCCGGACGATGATGGAAAAGCCCTGAACAAAGATCGTGGCCACGCGCGCCCATTCCTTCAGGCGGATAAGGTTGATAGCCAGAATGGCAAACACCACGGCCACAGCAATCCATAGGGGCAATCCCATGCCGCCATAATAGTCAGGAGGAAAGATCAAGGGCGCAACGAACTGCAGTATGGCGACGACCCACAGGCTACTGGGCAATGCTCTCCTGGTCATCGGCAGGTCCTCCACAAGTCAAGGCTAGAGAGCATTATAGGGACGTGAGCACGCCTGTCAAAGGTTTCCAGGGGGTACGAGCTATGGCCTTTCAGACCTCGCACCGCCGCTCGCGGGACCGGATTGGCTGGCGTAATACTCGCGCAGGGCGCGCTCGTAGAGTTTGTTCCTTACAGCGCACGGCTGGACCGGCTTGATCGCCCCGAGCATCTCCAGCGATGCAAGAATCGGATTGTTCCGGCTAAAGGGCACCGATTGCCCTTCGATCAGGATGCGCTGCAGGTGGCGCCTGGCGCCAGGCTGGTTCTCCAGTTCGCGAATCAGATGACGGATGTTGTCATCTTCCACGAGCATCTGCGATGCCGCCCGCTGCACGGTCTGCGCTGTGATCTGCCTGGCGTTCGCAGCCTCCATCAGGGCACAGAGACGCATCGTCAAATACGGGTGACCGCCAGTGAGTGCATGAACAGCCGAGGCGGTATCCGAGGATACCGGGATACCCAGCCGGGTGAAACGCCCAATCAGCTGTGATACCTGTGTGTGATCAAGATCCTCAAGGTAGATCTTTTCGCAGATATTGAGCGGCGAGTTTGTCCCAAAGGTGAGCCCATACAGGTCTACTGCGCCGCTGAACACAAAGAGGTACTTGGCCAGAGAATTCCGCAAGCCGCGGCCCTGCGTAAATACCGTTCGCACCGTGTTAAAAAACGCATCAGAGACCTCAGGCGCAAGGGCACCCACCTCGTCCATCAACAGCACGATGCGGGGCACGGCTACGGCACTGGCCAGGCGCTGGAGATAGTCCAGAAAGGCCACTGGCCTGTCTGCGATTGCGCTGGGAATCGCGCTGTTACCCTGTCCGCGGTAGGCAGCAAGCGCAGCCGCCAGTTGAGATGAGACCAGCCGGAAGCAATCAGGCGCATCCTGGCCACGCAGCACCGAGAGATCGACAAAGACGCAGGCAGTCTCCTCTCGCAGGGCATCCATCATGCCCAGCAGCAGGGTTGTTTTGCCAGTCTGGCGGGCGCTCAGGATCGCCAGGTATTGCGTGACCACCGGCTGGCGAGCTAGCTGCAGCGCCTTTTCCAGCTCCGGACGATCCACCAGGATCTCCCGGTCGTCCGGCAGGCGCAAGGGTCCCCGTGTGCGAAAGCTAGGGGCTGGGGGCGTAGACGCGTCTCTGGCTCCCTCCGCCGCCCGACGGGGCGTCGTCTCTGTTCGGCTCGGTCGCTGTGGCGATTGCGGTTCCCAGAGCTGCCCATCCAGAGAGCGGATGAACAGGACCGGGGCGGCCCACATGATCGAGTGGGGAGATGCCGTATCCATGGCCACACGCCCCTCGGATACACACTCGTCGATGGCGCGACCCGCAGCCAGCGTGCTGTAAAAGGACTTGGCAAAGGTGATGGCAGCGCGATCCTCGATGGGCCATTGCATGGCCACTACCGCGGGGATGTCCGCCCGCACGAGGGTCGGTGCGAGACCGGCCCAGATACCGCGCGCGCTCTCACAGGCGTTGAGGATGACCGCATTAGTGCCATACCGCCGCAAGAGCCTGGCGAGCTCTGTGGCGTCGACATAGACCGACTGCCGTCTCTCATCCTCCAACACCAGGAATCCCTGCTGCTTTATCAGGTCGTATTCGCCGTGCCCAACAAAGTGCACAACGTCCGGATGGTTTTCTACCAGGGCAACATGCAGGCTCTGCCGGGTCGCGTGCTCACAGGTGCTAAAGCGAACGCGCCCGAGACGTACCAGCGGATCCACCGCCTCTTTCAGGAGGGCGATCTCATTCTGCCAGCCCAGCGGAGGCTCATCGACGGGACTCGCGGCCACCACGAGAATGCGTAGCGTCTCTGATCGCTGGATCGCCGGCGGCGCGCTGCTGAGGCGGATGTAGCGGGTGATCGATAGACGCTCGTCGAACGCCATGAAATCGTCCGCCCGCGCGTCAAAGAGCAACTCCCAGGGGAGTCTGGACAGCTCCCATGACTCGATGTGCAGTCTCAAGCGCAGCCCGCAATGGCGTTCGCGGGCGATTTGATAGCTTTCGTACCAGGCCAGGGCAATCTCGTGGCGAAAGATGGCGTTGGCGAGCAGGCGTCCCAGACGGCGAGCCTGGGCAGGGTCGCTGGACAGGCTGCGCAAGACAGAGGTCACGTCGAGCTCAAGCAGAAACGGAAAGCGCCGGCCCTCGCCTGAGGGCGACAACAGGACCTCTACGACACCCTTGTGTGTCTGAGTGTTCCACTCACCGATCCGCAGGTCAAAGCTGAGATAGTCCATTACCATTCCATGGGGCAGGTTAGCAGGCTGGCGTGCTCGGATTATAGGGGCGCGACGTGAGGGGCGTCAAGCCTCGACTCCCGGCTTACTTGTGCCGTACGCGGCTTGTCTCCAGAGTCCGTGAGCTTATAATGGGCCGTACGCAAGAGTCGAGTGCTTGAGCGGAAGGAGGACGGGATGACCATTGACGAGTTCAAGCGCCAGGTGGGCGAGCGTGCAGCGGCCATGGTCCGCAGCGGATCGGTTGTTGGCCTGGGGAGCGGGAGCACTGCACGCTATGCAACCTTGAGCATCGCGGAGAGACTGCGCTCTGGCCAGTTGCGGGACGTCGTCGGTATTCCTACCTCTGAGGATACCGCGGCCCTGGCTCGCGAGGGCGGAATCCCGCTCACAACGCTTGAGCAACATGGCACGATCGATATCACCATCGACGGTGCCGATGAAGTGGACCCCCACTGGAATGTCATCAAAGGGCTGGGAGGCTGTCTGCTGCGCGAAAAGGTGGTCGCCTACGCCACCCGAGTAGAGGTGATGGTCGTGGATGAGACCAAACTGGTCTCACAGCTGGGCCAGAAAAGCCCTGTGCCGGTAGAGGTGCTCCAGTTCGGCTGGAAGAATACGGCAAAGGGTTTGGAGCAGACCGGGGCGCGCCCTGTGCTTCGCATGCACGGGGATCGTCCGTTCGTCACCGATGAGGGCAACTGGATCCTGGACTGCCACTATGAGCCCATAGCCGATCCTGAGGAGCTGGTGTGCAAGATCAAGGCCATTCCTGGCGTCGTGGAGCACGGCCTCTTTTTGGGTATGGTTCATTCCGTGGTCGTTGCTGGCACCGACGGCGTGCGCCTGTTGGAACGCCGCTAGATTTCAGCCTGGACTGGCCGCACTGATGACCACGCGGGTGCTTCAGAAATGGCGCGTCCGCAGCCTGTTCCCCAATAGCATGTCTGGAAGGTGCATCTCGTTGTGATGAACGATAGCGCAGTGTTTGGAACGGGCAAGTTGCCGCTAGAGTATCTGCACAGCTTGCTGGGCCGGTACCTGCAGCTGGATGACCGTCTCGTGGCGGGCCCGCGCGTTGGCGAGGACGTTGCCGTCATCGACATGGGCGACCGCTACATGGTCGTCAAGACCGACCCCATCACCTTTGCTACCGATCAGATCGGGTGGTATGCCGTCCACGTGAACGCGAACGACGTCGCCACCAGCGGAGCACGGCCCCTGTGGATGCTGAACACGGTCCTCTTGCCCGAGAAACGCACCACGCCCGCTCTAGTAGATGACATTTTCGACCAGCTGCATCGCGCCTGCGAGAGCCTGGGCATCACCCTGGTAGGGGGTCATACGGAGGTCGCGTGGGGGCTTGAACGGCCGATCGTTGTGGGTGTGCTGATCGGTGAGGTCGAACGGGAGCGACTGCACATGACCTCGGATGCGCGTGTTGGGGATCACATCCTGTTGGTCAAAGGTATCCCCATAGAGGGCACAGCGATCATCGCTCGCGAAAAGTACGAGGAACTGCAGCGTCGTGGCTTTTCACAGGACATGCTCGACAGGGCAAAGAACTATCTGTACGATCCGGGGATCAGTGTGGTCTCTGCGGCCCAGCTGGCCGTCGACCATCCCGGCGTGCACGCGATGCACGATCCCACCGAGGGAGGCCTTGCGACCGGACTGCATGAACTGGCCTTTGCCGCCAGTGCAGGTGTGACGCTGTACCGGGAGCGTGTGCCGGTGTTGCCCGAGGGAGAAGCGCTGTGCCGCGCCTTTGGGCTGGATCCTCTCGGGGTGATTGCCTCTGGCGCGCTCCTCGTCACCGTGCTGCCTCAGCACTCCGCCGCTCTTATGGGCCAGTATCAGGCGCTGGGGATTCCCTGCGCACATGTGGCTGATCTGGTGCCGGCGGAGGAGGGCTGCACCCTCATCGATGGACGAGGCCGGCACCCGCTGCCGCGTTACGACTCGGACGAGATCGCTCGGCTGTTCTAGTCGCCCGCGGGGCGCGCCGTCACGTCGACCAGCGAACGGGCGAGTGCCAGCTCTTGCTCAGGGGTGGCAATCTGCCTGTCGAGCAGTGCGTCTCGAACCCGATCCAGAATCACCCGGTAGACAGGTCCAGGCGGTACACCCATCCGTTTCAGATCGTCGCCCGAAAGGGTGGGTGAGACCATTGCCAGCTCTTTCTCGTACAGCACCACACGTGCTTGCACGCGCGGCGAGTCGGTCAATACAGAGAGCACAAAACGCGCCTCTGGCGAAAACGGATGCAGTTTCGCATAGACCGTGCTCGGGAGCATACGCTCAGCCTGTAGGGCTGCCATCACCTCCTTGAGGTGCACCACTTCTCCCAAAAAGTGAGCGTCGTCAGTGGTGAACCGCAGCCGATGAACGAACGCCTCCAACTCGCTCTCGGATAGATGACGGGTGAGTAGCGCGAGATAGCACTGACGCAGTTCAGGCAAGCGTCGTTCTACCCCCGTCTCGTCCTTCCAACCGTTGTTGGCGATCTCCTGGAGATGCTGTCGCAATCGCACGAAACGTTCCGCGGTGTCGGCGCCGAGCCGCAAGGCGCTGTGGATACGCACCAGAGCGCCCATCTGATCGAGCCGTTGCAGACTGTTCTCCGGCATCTCCTCTTTGAGAATGAGAAACAACTCGTTACGTAGCCGCTCGCCAGTGACGTGCTCCAGGAGATCCAGCGCATCTTCCATCAGGCGGTAGGTCCGCGATTCGATCGTAAAGCCCAGACGCTGCTCAAAGCGCACGGCCCGCAGGATGCGAGTGGGGTCCTCGACAAAGCTCAGGTTGTGCAGGACGCGTATCCGTCCGTCATTTAGGTCCCGCAGACCGCCGTAATAGTCCAGGAGCTCACCAAACCGCTCGCGGTCCAGGCAAATGGCCATGGTATTGATCGTGAAATCGCGGCGATAGAGATCCTGCTTGATCGAGCTGCGCTCCACCTGGGGCAGCATCGTGGGGCTCTCGTAGAATTCTGTACGTGCCGTGACGAAATCCAGCGATGGTGGCACGCCAGGGGGCAACTCACCATCGAGGACAACCTTGGCGGTGCCAAAGCGCGCATGGCTGCGCACGTGGCCGTGCGCCATTTCCGCCAGTCTCCGGGCCATGCGTACGGCGTCACCCTCAACCACCAGGTCGAGGTCCAGGGTCGGGTGGCCCAGCAGCAGGTCCCGCACAAACCCACCCACTACATACAGCGAATAGCCGAGATCGTTGGCGGCGTCACGGGCCTTGAGCAGGAGCTCCGTCAGGCCCGCTGGCAGCGTCTCTTGCATCTGCTTGCGGATGCCTTCCATGCGGGAACTGCCGTTCGCCGACGGGCTGTAAAGCTTGATCAGGTCCGTGCGGGTGACGATGCCAACAAAGCCGCTTTCATCCACCACTGGCACCTGGCCGAGCCCATGTTCTAGCATAATCTCTTGTACGCGGTCGACAGGGGCCTCTGGAGAGACGGACACGGCGCCCGTGTACAGGATGCTGCGAATGGAGCTGGCGCCGCGCTGATGATGCAGGGCGCGATCCACGTCACTTCGCGTGAGAATGCCGATCAGTTGGTCCCCCTGAACCACCGGGAACCCTTCGTGGCCGTAACGACGCATCAGGTTCGCGGCGTTCTGGACGGACATGTCTGCGTCCAGGGTGTGCACGTTGGTGGACATGATCTCGCGCACGCGTACCGGGGGGCGAATGTTGGTGGCAAAGGCCTGAACCAGTTTCTGGATCAATTGTGGCAAAGGCTGATCCTCAGCTCGCCCCGCGGCGGCTTTGCTGTGGCCGCCTCCGCCCAGTGGTCTCAGCACCTGCGCCACATCGATCGCGTCGGTCGCGCTGCGCGCGATCATCTGGATGTTCCCCTCGTACTCTGCGAGCAGCACACAGGCATCCGGATCGTAGAGGTCAAGGAGTTCGTGGATCAGCGAAGAAAGCTCATCGACGTACTGCTCGAGATGGATACCAGCGATACAGATCGAGCGATCGAGAATGGTATGGATCTCTGCGGCTTGCACGAGTTGCGACAGGGTCCTGCGCTGCAGATCGGTGAGAGGTCGCCGCAGGAACTCGGCCGCAATCTCCAGGTCGGCGCCATGGGTGAGCAACCAGGAGGCCGCTTGCGCGTCGCGCGCCGTCGTGGTCAGGTAGGACAGGGATCCGGTATCCTCATAGATGCCGATGAGCATCAGGGATGCGCCGATGAGGGTGGGCGTTACGCCTTGCCGCTCGAGCCGCTCCACCAGCAAGGTGGTGGCGGCCCCTAACGTTTCACCCTCATAGGTCGTGTGATCAGGCAGTGGTTCAGTTCTGGCGTGATGGTCGATGACGTGGATGCGCGTTCGGCGGTCCATACCACGCATTGGTGCGATAGCCTGCGTGTCGACAAGGATGACCTCCGCGATGTGCTCTCTGGGAAGGTCCCGCCGATCGACAAAAGGCAACTGGTCGCGATACAGCGAGATGAAATCGCGGAGATTGCGGTTTAGGTTCTGGGGGAGCACGACACGGTGCTCTGGATAGAGCAGGCTCGCGGCATACATCGATGCCAGGGCATCCATGTCGGCCCGCTCATGGCTTGTGATAATATTCATGGCCTGCTCAGATGGATTGGGGATAGGGGCATCCTGAGGCGCATTATAGGGTCGGGTCGCGTTATTGACAAGCCCTTCGGCGGCAACCTATACTCGACCTGAGCGACAATGAGCGAGTGTGAGGTGCCTGGCGTTATGGGATGGCGACGGTCAAGAACAGTCTGGTGGTCAGCGGTGGTCCTGCTGTCCGCTTTGATGATCGTCCTGTCGATATGGATCGGCCGTACGGTGTATTTCGCCGTAAAGGCCCGGAGCGAGCGTGAGGCGCCGGTCGCGCAGCGGACCATCCCCGACACCGACATCAATCCCTACGGGGCCAACTTTTTTCTCGGTCGCGAGGTCGAGCCCTGGAAGATAGACAAGACACTGCAACTTGCGGCCGATGCTGGGCTTGGCTGGGTCAAGCTGCAGGTCCCCTGGGAGCAGATCGAGCCCGAGCGGAAAGGCGAGTACCTCAACCCGCAGACGCGTGACAGCACCTGGGACAAGTACGATCGCATCGTGGCCTACTGCGAGCAGTATGGCCTCGAGATCGTGGCGCGTCTGGACCGGCCGCCCGCCTGGAGCCGGCAGGACAATACCTACCCTCAGGCGCCTCCTGACAACCTGGCAGACTATGGCGACTTTGTGCACGCCTTTGTGTCCCGGTACAAGGGACGCATTCACTATGTCCAGCTGTGGAACGAGCCCAATATATTCCCTGAATGGGGCAACCGGCCTGTCGATCCCGCGGCGTATGTAGAGTTGCTCAAGGTAGGGTATCTGCGGGCGAAGGAGGCAGACCCCAACGTTCGGGTACTGTGTGCTCCTCTGGCTATCACGCTGGGAGAGCCGCATCCCGAGCCGGGCAAGTGGCGCGCGATGGATGACCTGGCCTTTCTCGAGGCCATGTACGAGGCGGGAGCAGCAGCTTATTTCGATATCTACAGCGCCAACGCTTTCGGTCTGCAATACCCGCCGGAGGATCCACCGGACCCTGGCGTGCTGAATTTCCAGCGTGTCTTGCTGCACCGGGAGATCATGGAGCGGTATGGAGACTCTGGCAAGGCCGTGTGGTTCAACGAGTACGGCTGGAATGCGGCGCCCGAGGACATGCCCTCAGAAAAACTGATTTGGCATCGTGTGACGGAACAACAGCAGGCCGAATATACCCTGCGCGGGATCGCGTTGGCCCGCGAGCAATGGCCCTGGGCGGGCGCCTTTATGATCTGGTATTTCCGTCAGGTGGGCAACCTTTCGCCCGATGAGGCCGAGTACTATTTCCGCATGGTGGACACCGACTTTACGCCGAGACAGGTGTATCTGGCCGTCAAGGACGCGACGGAGCAGCAACGGGAGGTCGGGCATGGCCTCTATCAGGAGATGAACGCGGCCATCACGCGCTACGGCAGCTGGGCTCAGATGACGGATCCAGATGCAAGCGGCCAGGCAGAGCTTCGTTCCAGCATCCCCGGGGACAGCGTCACGCTGTCCTATCGCGGGCAGGCCGTTAGCTTGCTCACGCGAACCGGGCCCGATGGCGGGAGAGCGCTGGTTACCCTGGATGGCCGGCCGGTTCCCGGCCTCGAGCGCGACGAAAGCGGGTACTCCTACATCAGTCTATACAGCGCCGAGGAGGTGCCGGGAGCGCTGCTCCCTCTGGTGACCGCCGACCAACCCGGGTCGCATACGCTGCGGCTTACGATCGCCGCCCAACCAGACCCCGCCAGCGCTGGAAACCGGGTTGTGATTGACGCGTTTGAGGTTCGCTCTGGAGAGACTCCGAGCGCCTCACTCCTCCCGCTGTCCGCGGGCCTTGGGGCGCTCGGTGTGGTGGTTCTGCTGCTGCTGTTGGCGCTGCGCCGGCTGGGCGTCTTGCCCCGGCACAGGTAGGCTCACTCCCTCAGTCAGCGTCCTCGTCCTCCAGGATATCGCCCAGGACATCCCAGGCGGAATCCAACGGGATAAAGGGGTGCTCCTCAAAGTCCTTTTCGATAGCATCCAGGTAGGCCTTGATGCCCAGCTCAGGATGCTTTTCCTCCAACTCGATTACTTTGCGCTGCCATGCGGTGATCAGGTTTGCGCTGCGCTTCTCGAGTTCTGAGAGGTCGAGGCCGAGGCCGAGCATATAGTCAACGCGCTTGAGCACGTCCAGCCAGGCTTTCCAGTCCTCCTCAACGCGCATGGCCTGCACGGTGAGACCCATCTGCCCGAATTCATAGGCGGGCGCGAACCCGTTGAGCACGATCAGCTCAATGCCTCGAAACTCGGCCTGATGGGCGAGATAACTCCCGATCGTCGTGCCCCCCTCATAGTTGGAGTAGCGCACGGCGTACTGGTCCAGTTCCTTTTTCATGCGCGGCAGGCTATAAACGCAGGAGATGTCGCGATCGCGATCGTAAGGCACGGCGCCGTACACGCCACCCGCCACGATGACGCGCTTGACGTTGGTGGCCTCTACCATGTCCAGAAAGGCCTGGGCGTAGCGCTCTTCGTTCTGGTGTGGTTCTTCTCCCATAAAGAGCAACAGTCCCTTGCCGTTGACGTTGGCATAGAACAGATTGTTCTCATGTGTGGACATGCGCTCGCGATGTCCATCCACCATCTTGACCTGGGGGCGCAGCAGATGGTGCGTCCCCGGGACCTGAAAGATGTAAAAGCCATCCGGTCTGATCTTGCCGATGCGCTCGGCGCCGGTCAGTTCAATCAGGTAGGCGGGCAGCCCGGAGGAGATCTCGCCGGCGTCCGCCCACTGTTCAAAGCCGGCGATCATATAGTTCTCGGTCGTCTCCGGCACTTCCCAAAGTCTTACCAGT
The DNA here is from genome assembly GCA_964564195.1 of uncultured Anaerolineales bacterium. Taxonomy (GTDB): domain Bacteria; phylum Chloroflexota; class Anaerolineae; order UBA1429; family UBA1429; genus JAAYED01. The sequence continues at coordinate 24,235 of CAZMAI010000014.1, forward strand.
TCTTCCATGCTGTTGTCCTTATCTATGCCTGGGGGTAAATGCACAGTTGGCGCAGGATGCCCCAGGCGAATGATCCACAGTCAATCTATGTGCATTGTGCCCTGAACAAGGCCGCTGGTCAAGCGTTCCACGTAGGCGGGGTTCTGAGGCGCTGCCTCGCCCCACCTCTGGCCGATAGGGAGCGTGTTCCGGTGGCGGCAGCGTGGCGAGAGAATGGGGTCTTGCTTGAGCGGTATACACGAGCCCCGCCCGCTGTTGCCTCAGAGGAGGGCAGGCGGGCGGGGACTCTGCTGCACAACGGCAGGTCTAGCTCTCGGCGCTATAGGCAGGCAACTCCCTGGTCTGGCCATTGACGATCACCGTGTAGTAGGGGCACCAGGCGATGCCAAACAGATCGATGAAGATGTCCTTCTTGTAGGGGCTGAGGGGCACCGTTGAAACCTGATCGGTTCGCTCCGCTGCTTCCTGTTGCAGGGCGGTGGTCTTACGCGTGTGTTCTGCCTCAAGTTCTGCCTTTAGCGTTATCAGGTCTTCGAGCTCACCCTGCTCTCTCTCAACGACCTGCCGGGCCTGGGAGGTCAAGCGGCGCTTGGTCAAACTGGAAGATACGCTGCGCTTTCTCCCGACGCCCAGAAAGCCCAGGATAACTTCTCCGGCACTGCCGACCTCTTCGAGCCGGCGCTGATTGAGTTTGGTCTCTTCGCTCTCGACCTGTTGCTCCTGCCGCCGGATCTTGCGTTCCAGTTCAGCGATCGTCTTTTTGTGCGCGTCGTTCAGCTTTGCCAGTTGCTCCTGTATCGTCTTGTCTGAGGCCTTTTGCACCATCTTCTCAAACTCGGCATCGCCGATCTCGGGGCCGGCTGAGATGCCCAGGCTGGGTATTGTGCGCACCTGTATCGTTGCAGCGCGATACACCCAGTCTGCAAAATCCTGCTTTAGCTGAGACAGCAAACGCGTATCTGCCAACCATCCCGTGATCTGGGTATATTTGGCGCCGGGGAGCGCTGACTGGTGGAGCTCTGCAATGTCATAGCTCTTCCACACGAAATCGTCCCAGACAACGGAGCGACCTCGCGTTTCCGATGGCAGGGCGGCAAGCTTGCGTTCATAGTTGATCCCGTGCTTGCTGGACGCATAGGCAACGTGCGCCTGTGCGTACAGGGCTGGCCGGTAGATGGTGTCACCCTGCGTGATGCCCGGCACAGATCCGAGGCCGGCGGCGGCAAGTGCCTGGCCTAGCGCGAGGTCGGCGGGAACGACGTATTCCTCTGTGCGGGATGGTGCCGCCGGGCGCGTCATAGTTAGTAACTCGCCATCCGCGGTTTTCGAGGCGGTCGCCGAGGCTGCCACCGAATAGGCTGCCTGGGCCGGTGCGGCTTCCGCTGTCATAGACGCGCCGGAGACCGAGGCTGCCGGCCGGCTTGGCGGTGCCAGATGCTCGATGCCGTCCAGTTCCATCAAATCGGGGATCTGTGTGCGCATCAGCGGGCCAGCCAGGTAGTTGAGCACAAAGCGCGTCCCAAAGATCCGCGGCGCCTTTTCGTGGACGTTGTGGATGAAAAAGGTCCGCTTGGGCAGCACCGAGATGATCCGGTCGACCTCTTTCCGATCGAGGCCGCCGCCGGCCGAGTCCAGGCCGTCCAATAGACGCTGCTTGTCCTGATCCGTCTGCAACCGGCCGATGACCCAGGTGCCCGCGTTGGACAGGCCGCGATAATCGACATCGATGGGGTTCTGCGTGGCCAGCAATAGCCCCACGCCAAAGGCACGCGCCTGCTTGAGCATCCTGAGCATGATCGGCCGCGAGGGCGGGTTGGCCACGGGAGGCAGGTAGCCCACGATCTCGTCGAAATAGACCAGAGCGCGCAGGCTGCTGGTTCCGCGCTGCGTCCGCATCCATGACTCGATGGATGCGAACAGAAGCGTGACAAAGAACATGCGCTCGCTGTCGTTCAGGTGCGCCAGGTAAAAGATGTTGTGGCGCGGCTTGCCCGAGGGCCCATAGAGCATGTTCCCGATATCCAGCGACTGGCCTTCGCGCCACACCTCAAAGGAGGGCGAAGCCAGAAAGCTGTTGAGCCGCATCGCGAGATTGGAGCGGTCTTTTTCGGGAAAGAAGCTATCTACAGCGAAAGCCCCCAGATTCTCAAAGGGGGGGTTCTGCGTGCGCAGAATCAGCTCTACCAGGGTGAGCGATTCACTCTTGCCCCAGGCATCTTCGAGGATATTCGACAGCAGGATATGCTCCCGCGAGCGCAGCGGATCGATGTCGTTGATACCGATCAGCCCGAGCAGGGCGGTCACGATCGTCGAGATCTTTTCACGGAGCAGTTCCCGGTGTTCATCCCAGGACACCTCGGGAGCGGCAAAGGAAGACAGGATATTGACGGGCGTCCCGGCGGTGGAGCCTGGCGTAAAGAGACCAAAGCGTACCGAATCCTTGAGCGTTCGGATGTCGTCCGATCCGAGGTCCCAGCCTGCCAGGCCCTTGCGCCAACTCTCGGCCGTCTCCGCCGCCGCCACCGCGAGATCCTTGCCTTCCCGCCGCGCGATCTCGGGGTCGATCCACGGCGCAAAGTCCTCAGGGCGAAACTCGGGGAAATGTAGAAGCAGGTTCGTCAGGTCGCCCTTGGGATCGATGATGATCGCGGGTATGCCCTCCACGGCCGCTTCCTCAAGCAGCCCCACGCACATACCTGTCTTGCCGGAACCGGTCATACCGGTGACGATGGCATGTGTGGTCAGATCGGCGGGGTCATAATTGAGGGGCGTATCCGTGAGCTTGCCCTCTGCGAGATCGAAGACCTTCCCCAGAAAGAACTCTCCGTTTTTGGTTATTGCCATCAGTAGATTCTCCTTCCAGCCTCTATGTCTTTATGTTACCCCGTCAGGCGCTCCGAGTCCAGTCGGTTGACCAGGGGTTTGCGGCTCGCCAATAGCGGCGCTATGCTACGGGCTGAGGTGATGCCATGGAAGGACAGCTCGAGGCGTTTCTGCCGGCCACTCGGCAGTGGTTTCAGCAACGCTATGGACAACCCACCCGTGCCCAGTCGCTGGGGTGGCCAGCCATTCAGCGTGGCGAGAACACGCTCATCCTCTCACCCACGGGCTCGGGCAAGACGCTTGCTGCGTTCCTGTGGGGCATCGACCGCATTTATGCGGCGCTGGCGCGGAACCCTCTCGAGGGCGGCGTGCTGCTCCTGTACGTCTCTCCGCTCAAAGCGCTCAACAATGACATCGCCCGCAACCTGCAAGAGCCCTTGCGCGGAATACACCATACAGCGACCAGCCGCGGCGAGCCCCTGCCCGCCATCTCTACGGCCGTTCGCACGGGAGATACGCCTGCGTCCGAGCGGCAACGGATGGTGCGCAACCCGCCGCATATCCTGATCACCACTCCCGAATCGCTCTATCTGCTGCTAACGAGCCCGCAGGCCCGACGATTGCTGGCGCCGGTGGAGAGCGTCATCATCGACGAGATCCACACGCTGGTCGGCAACAAGCGCGGGGTGCATCTGAGCCTGAGCCTGGAGCGACTGGAGAGTCTCGCCGGCCATCCGCTGCAGCGCATCGGCCTTTCGGCCACCCAGCGGCCGCTCGATGAGGTGGCGCGGTTTGTCGGCGGACAGGTCTGGCGCGAGTTGGACGGCGGAGAGCCGGTGCTGGCCCCGCGCCCTGTGACCGTCGTCGATGCCGGCGTGATCAAGCCCATGGATATCCAGGTTGTCACCCCCGTTGCAGACTTGCGCCGGCTGCCGGGAGGCTCGATCTGGCCCGCGCTCGTTCCTCTTGTTCTGGACGAGATCCGCCGGCACGATACCACGCTGGTATTTGCCAACAGCCGGCGTGCGGCCGAGCGCGCCGCGGACAGGCTCAATGAGCAGTACGCTCAGGAGGCCGACGAGGAGGTGGCGCCTGGGTCCCCCGAGGGGTTGCTCGTGGATGGCGTGCCCAAGGGCGAGGGGTGGGCGGGCACCGGTCGTGCCGGAGGGCCGTTCCGTGCCCATCACGGCAGCGTCTCTCGCGCCCTGCGGCTTGAGTTAGAGCAGGCGCTCAAGTCGGGCGCATTGGCGGCTCTGATCGCCACCAGCTCGCTTGAACTGGGGATCGATATCGGCTCGGTGGATGCCGTGCTGCAATTGCAGTCGCCGCGAGGCATCTCGCGAGGGTTGCAGCGGATTGGCCGCGCGGGACACCTGGTGGGAGAGACCAGCTATGGTCGCATCTTTGTCACCCACCGTGAGGATCTGCTGGACGCCGGCGCTGTGGCACATGGCATGCTCCAGGGAAACATAGAGCCCACCCATGCGCCACAGAACTGTCTCGATATCCTGGCGCAGCAGATAGTGGCAATGGTCTCTGTCGAGCCGCGTAAGGTCGATGACGTGTTCCGTCTGGTCCGTCAGGCCTATGGCTACGAAAGGTTGTCGCGCCAGGCGCTGCAGTCTGTTCTCAAGATGATCAGCGGGGGGTACAGCAGCGACGCCTATCGTGGCCTGCGCCCCGCTGTCGAGTGGGATCGCGTCAATAACATGCTCCTGCCACTGCCAGGTACGCGCCTGCTGGCGATCCGCAACGGCGGCACGATCCCGGATCGGGGAGAGTTCCGCGTGGTGCTTGGCGACGGACATACCAGTCTGGGAACGCTGGATGAAGAGTTTGTGTTTGAGACGCATGTGGGGGACGTGTTTGCGCTCGGCACCAACACGTGGCGCGTGATGAGCATCGACGAGGATCGCATGGTGGTGGCCGATGCGGCCGGAGCCATGCCGCGGATGCCATTCTGGCGTGGCGAGCTCCCCAAGCGTGAATACCACATGGGACTTGCCCTGGGCGCTTTTCGGCGGCAGTTGGCCGAACGGGTCGCGGATCTCGGCTGGGTTCCAGAAGACCCGCGCGGGCCCTGGCCGAGCGATGCTCTGCCGGTGCTTGACTGGCTCTCTCGAGAGTATGCTATGGATGATGCTTCCGCCCGCAACGCTGTTTGCTACACCGGGCAACAGCTGAGCCATAGCGGGGCGATCTCCAGCGACAATACGATCGTACTGGAACGGTTCACCGATGCCCTGGGCGACGAGAGGCTGGTGATCCACAGTTGCTTTGGCGCACGGATCAACAGTGTCTGGGCAATGGCGCTGACCCATGCATTCCGTGAGCGACTCGGGACCACGGTTGATGTCCAGGTCAACGATGATGCCATCCTGTTCCGACTACTCGAGGGCGATAGGGAGCCACCGCTGGACGTGATCCGGAGCATGGGCGCCGAAGAGGCGCGCGAACGGGTATTGCGGGAGCTGCCCAACTCGGCGCTCTTTGGGGCCCAGTTTCGCATGAACGCCGCCAGGGCGCTGGTCCTGCCCCGGGTGCGGGGCGCCGGCCGGCGCACGCCTTTCTGGCTTCAGCGTCTCCGGGCGCGCGATCTGCTCGCCATCTCCAGGGAATGGGACGACTTTCCGCTGGTTGCGGAGACATACCGCGACTGCCTGCGCGATGTGCTGGATGTCGAGCACCTGGGTGAGGTCCTTGAGCGGCTGACGGCGGGGGAGATTCGCATCGTCGAGACCAGGACGCTTGTGCCCTCTCCGGTCGCCGCGGGACTGGTCCTGGAGTTCGCCGGTATCCATCTTTACGATGATGATACGCCCCGGCTCGAACGACAGATGCAGGCGCTGAGCATCAACCGTGAGTTGCTCGCCGATCTGCTCGATGATGGCAGTCTGGCGGAGCTTCTGCGCCCCGAGGTCGTTGAACGGGTTGAACGGGAGTTGCAGCATCTCGCTGACGGCTACCGCGCACGCACCCGCGATGAACTGGCCGTCATTCTGCGTGAGCTGGGCGACCTTACGAACGATGAGGTGATAGCGCGCTCTCTCGGCGATGGTCGCGCCTGGCTGGACCAACTCGCGCAGGAAGGCCGTGTTGTGCGGATAAGGCTACCGGGGCGTGGCGAGCGCTGGGTCTCCGCCGAGCATGTCTCGCGCTACCGGCTCGCGTTCGATCTACCGGCAGGGGATACAGATACGCTCGAGGCGATCGTTGACCCCGTTGACATGGACGCGGAGGCGGCGCGCATGGCGGTGCTGCGTCACATGCTCCGCGCGCACGGACCGCTGACTCTGGAAGCGATCGTCGCCCGATACGACCTGCCGCCGGATTGGCTCGGTGACGCGCTGGAATCGCTGGCCCGCGAGGGCGTCGTCCTCCGCGGCAGGCTGGCGCCGGGTGCTACGGCCGATCAGTGGTGTGACAGGAATGTGCTGGAGCGGCTTCACCGGGAGACGCTCTCGCAGCTGCGCCGTGAGGTGCGTGCTGTTCCCCTTCCGGACTATGCCAGTTTTCTGTCACGCTGGCAGGGGCTTCATCCCGGCCATCATCCAACTGAGGACCCCCTTCTGGCGGCAGTCGGGCAGTTGGCCGGGCAGTTGCTCCCTGCCGAGGTCTGGGAGCGGGATATTCTCCCGCTACGCATGCCGGACTATACGCCGGCGGTGCTGGATGCGCTCTGCGCGCAGGGCGAGCTTGTCTGGCAGGCGCAGGGCCCGGACTGGCAGCATCTCCGCCTGCGGTTCTTCTGGGCTGGCGAGGGGAGTCTGTACCTCGAACCGCAGCCCGAGCCTGTCCTGCTGGAGGGCCTGGGTGCCGACGCCCGCCGGGTCTACGAGTTCGTCCATGCG
>CAZMAI010000015.1:0-29463 GCA_964564195.1 uncultured Anaerolineales bacterium
GGGGCAATCCGGGCTATCCGGACCGGCTGGGCACACTGGTAAGGGCCCTGAAGGGCTGCTACGACGGCGCGATGGCCTATCGCACCCCGTTCATCTCGGGCAAGGACAGCCTCAATAACGAATACATGGACACAGTGACAGGGCGTCAAGTCTCGATACCGCCCTCGCTTTTGATTTCCTCCATTGGCTTGATGGACGATGTGCGCTGCGCCTGCACCGGCGATCTCAAGACGCCGGGCGATGCGATCTACCTGCTCGGCGAGACCAGGCCGGAGCTGGGAGGCAGCCTGTACGCCGCGCAGGGGCATGCAGCAGGGTTTGCGCCTCCGGGAGCAGCACCTGAGGGCCCTGCTACGGCCAGAGCCTTGCACAGCGCCATCACTGCGGGCCTGGTGGCCGCTTGCCACGACTGTTCCGAGGGTGGCGCAGCCGTCGCTCTCGCGGAGATGGCTATGGCCGGCGACCTGGGCGCGGAGCTCCATGTGGCGTTGATGCCGCGGTCGACGCACCAGGATCTCGCCACGGACACGCTGCTTTTCTCCGAATCCAACGGCCGCTATCTCGTCGAAGTGCGCGAGGCTGATCGACCAGCCTTTGAAGCGCTCTTTGAGGGCCTGCCGTGCGCCTGCGTTGGACGCGTTGCCGACCAACAAAGCATCACTGTCTACGGGACGCAAGCAGGCAATGCCGAGTTCACGCTTTCTCTTGAGGCCATCGAGACGGCCTGGCGAGGCCATATAGCACCAGTGCTCGCCGCGGAGGCCCTGTCATGACAAATCCACGCATCCTGATTATGCACGCACCGGGCACCAATCGCGATCGCGAAGCGGCGATGGCGTGTACAGCTGCAGGGGGCCTACCTGAGATCGTCCACATGAACCGGCTTGTCAGCGGCCAGGTCAGAATCGGCGACTATCAGATGATCGTCATCCCGGGGGGATTCTCCTTCGGCGATGACCTGGGTGCCGGCCGGCTCTGGGCGAACGACCTGACCCTCCACCTCCGCGAGGACCTGGACACCTTTGTCGCCAGCGGCAAGCCGGTGATGGGTATCTGCAATGGCTTCCAGGTGCTGGTCAAGGCCGGATTCCTGCCGGGACCGGCACCGCTGCAGACAGCCTCCCTGACATACAATCGCCAAGGTCACTTTGAGTGTCGCTGGGTGCGACTGCGCGCCCTGCCCCAGAGCCCCAGCCTGTTCACGCAGGGTCTGAATGAGGATATCCTTTGCCCCGTCGCCCATGGAGAGGGTCGGCTGGCGCTGCGAGAACCCGGGCAGGCCGCAAGTCTGATTGAGAGCGGGCTGGTGCCTCTCCAGTACGTAATAGCGCTGCACCCTGGTGACGAAGATAACGCATCGATTGACACACCTGTGGAGCCGGTCGCAGGCTATCCTGGCAATCCCAATGGCTCACCGGGGGATATCGCGGCGTTATCTAACGCAGCTGGCAACGTACTCGGGCTCATGCCCCACCCTGAGGACCACATCCATCCGTTCCAGCATCCGCGCTGGTCGCGCGGAGCGGCTGGAGGGCTGGGTTTGGCGCTCTTTAGCAACGGTGTGCGAGCCGCCAGGGGCTTTGTCTAGGAGAATCGCCGTACCATGACAGAGTACAGTCACGAGACCTACATTTCGCCCTTTACCTGGCGCTATGGCAGCGACGCCATGCGGCAGATATGGTCACAGCTGCATCAGCGCCGGTTGTGGCGCCGCGTCTGGGTAGCCCTCGCCAGCGTACAGGCTGAGGCAGGCCTGGTCACGGAGGCGCAGGTTGACGACCTGCGTGCCCATCAGGATAACATCGACTGGGAGCGCGCCCAGGAGCTCGAACGCGCCTTGCGCCATGATCTCATGGCAGAAGTGCGTGCCTACGCCGAGCAGTGCCGCATCGGCGGCGGCATTATCCATCTAGGCGCGACAAGCATGGACATAGAAGACAACGCCGAAGCGATGCGTATCGTCCAGGCACTGAGACTGGTGCGAGTAGGACTGGTGTCCCTCCTGTTGGCCCTGGCCGACCGCATGGAGGCCGAGGCGGACACGACCGCCATGGCCTATACCCATATCCAACCCGCAGAACCGACCACCATCGGCTACCGGCTGGCGCAGTATGCCTATGACCTGCTGTGCGACCTGCAGAGCCTGGATGCTCTGGAGGTGCATGGCAAGGGCCTGAAAGGAGCCGTAGGCACCTCTGCTTCCTATGCGCACCTGTTGGAAGGCTCGGGCATGACTGCCGCCGAGATGGAGCAGCGCGTCATGCAGCGCCTCGGGCTCACCGCTGTGCCCGTGAGCACCCAGACCTATCCACGCAAGATGGACTATAACGTCCTCACCCTGCTGGCAGGCATCGCGGCCTCGGCGCACAAACTGGCTCTGGACCTGAGATTGCTGCAGTCGCCGGTGTTCGGGGAGTTGTCCGAGCCCTTTGGCCGGCAGCAGGTCGGCTCCTCGGCGATGCCGTTCAAGCGCAACCCGATCAACGCGGAGAGCGTCTGCTCGTTGGCCCGCTATGTGTCCGCCCTGCCCCAGGTTGCCTGGAGCAACGCAGCCCTGTCGATGCTTGAGCGTACCCTTGATGACTCGGCCAACAGGCGTGCGGTTCTGCCCGATGCTTTTCTGGCGATCGACGAGATCCTAGCGCGGTTGACGCGCATTATCCAGGGTCTGCAGGTCGGCCGGGAGGCGATTGCGCGGAACCTGGCGATCTATGGACCGTTTTCGGCCACCGAACCGCTGCTCATGGAACTCGTCAAAGCCGGCGCCGACCGGCAGGCGATGCACGAGACCATACGCAGCTGCAGCATGACAGCATGGGCTGCCATTCAGGCAGGCCAGCCGAACCCACTCGTCGAGCTACTGGCTGCAGACGATGACGTGCTGCGATGGCTGCCGGCCGAGACCGTTCGCCGCGTGCTGGCACGCGGAGCAGATACGGGCGACGCAGCGTCGCGCTGCCTCGCGCTGAGCGATCGAATTCGAGATTATACGCGGGAGCGTCCGCCGGCGTGAGCCGTCAGGACCAAAGGAGTCATGACATGAGCTACAAAACGACTTTCGGAGAGCGCCTCGCGGAGGGCAAGACCAAGGTCGTCTATGCCCATCCCACGCGCCATGATATGGTCTACCTGGTGCACAAAGACCGCATCACCGCCGGTGATGGAGCCAGATTCAACGAGGTGCCAGGCAAGGGCGAACTGGCCTGCCGCACGACGTCGAACGTCTTTTACACACTGGAGCAGGAAGGCGTCGATACCCACTATGTGGGATTGGTCGAGCCCGCGGTGAACCTCGTGGTACGCTGTGAGATGGTGCCGCTGGAGGTTGTGATGCGCCGCATCGCCACCGGATCCTACCTGAAACGGCACCCCGAGGTGAACGAGGGCCATCGTTTCGATCCGCCCCTCGTCGAGTTCTTTTTCAAGAGCGATGAGCTGCACGACCCCCTGGTGAGCGACGACGAGATCAAGCAGATGGGCCTCGCTGAACAGCACGAGATCGACGAAATGCGCCAGACGGGACGCCAGGTGTTCGCGATCCTGGAAAAGGCCTGGGCCGGACAGAACGTGACCCTGGTGGATCTCAAGATCGAGTTCGGGCGCGATGGCGAAGGGACGCTGATGGTGGCGGATGTCATCGACAACGATTCATGGCGGCTCTGGCCTGGTGGGGACAAGAATCGTATGCTGGACAAGCAGGTCTACCGCGATATGCCCGACGTCACGGACGAAGGACTGCGGGCGCTCATGAGCAAGTACGCTCAGGTGGCCGCGCTCACCGAAAAGTTCATCGAGGAAGAGTAGCGTAGGGGCACGGTAATATTGCGAGAGGTGACAATGTCTGCTAAGGTCATGATACTAATGGGTTCGCTGGCCGACCGGGATCATGTGAACAAGATCGTCGACGCGTGCGCTGCGTTAGGCCTGCCCGTTGAGCAGCATGTGGCCTCGGCTCACAAGAGCGCCCGCTATCTGCTCGATCTCCTGCAAGCGCAAGAGAGCAAGGACGAAAACGTGGTCTATATCACCGTGGCCGGCCGGTCCAATGCCCTGAGCGGTATGGTCGATGCCAATGTTAGCGCACCAGTGATCGCCTGTCCTCCCATGTCCAGCGCATTTGGGGGCGCAGATATCTACTCCTCGTTGCGGATGCCAACCGGCGTTGCGCCTCTTCTGGTACTGGAACCTACAGCCGCCGCGCTCGCCGCGGCGAAAATACTGTCGCAGAGTGACGATGCTCTCCGGCATAACGTGCGAGAATACCAGGCTTCGCTGACCGAGCAAATCATCAATGACGATAGCGCCCTTGGTCTGGAGCAGCGTGGATTGACGGGTGAAAGGACGACATGACGATTTGCGATCTCGAACGTGCGGATCATCCACACGAAGAGTGCGGTGTTTTCGGCATCTATGCCCCGGGCGAGGCGGTGGCCCGGATAACCTTCTTCGGGCTGTTTGCCCTGCAGCACCGCGGTCAGGAGAGCGCCGGTATCGCCGTCACCGACGGCTACACGGCGCGACTCCACAAGGACATGGGCCTGGTTACGCAGGTCTTTAACGAGACGAACCTCGCACCGCTCCAGGGACACATCGCGGTGGGACATACCCGCTACTCCACGGCCGACTCGTCGCGCCCGGTGGCCGCGGGGCCGTTCCTGCTCGAATCGATGGTGGGACCGATTGCGCTGGCGCACAACGGCAACCTGGTGAACACGGGCGAGTTGCGCCGCAAGCTCTTTGAGCGCGGCGTCGGCCTCGCATCGAGCTGCGACTCTGAGGTGATCATCCAGATGCTCGCCGGAGCGCAGGGGGACAACATGCTCGACCGCATCAAGGATATGATGAGCATGGCCCTGGGCGCCTATGCCCTCACGGTGCTCACGCGGGACGCTCTCTATGCTGTACGCGATCCCTGGGGATTCCGGCCCCTGAGCATGGGGCGCCTGAACGGCGGTTGGGTGGTGGCCTCGGAGAGCTGCGCGCTGGAGACCGTGGGCGCCTACGACATTACCGAAATCGCCCCGGGGTCGATTGTGATGATGGATGCCAGCGGCGCGCGCATCGTTCAGGGTCGCGCACCAGAGCAGTCCAGCCTGTGCATCTTTGAGTACATCTATTTTGCGCGACCGGACAGCATCATCGATGACCAGTTGATCCACGAAGTACGTCAGGAGCTCGGTCGCCAGCTGGCTCGGGAGCATCCCGTCGATGCCGATCTGGTGATGGGAGTGCCAGACTCGGCGACAGCCGCCGCTATCGGCTATGCCCAGGAGGCTGGCATCCCGTTCGGCGAAGGACTCATCAAGAATCGCTACATCGGGCGCACGTTCATCCAGCCCGATGATCGCCTCCGCAAGGCTGGCGTCGCGCTCAAATTCAACCCGCTGGCGCTCGGCCTCCAGGGCAAGCGTCTTATCGTGGTCGACGACTCGATCGTCCGCGGGAATACGAGCGCACCCACGGTGGAACTCCTCAGGCGGGCAGGCGCGCGCGAGGTACACATGCGCATCTCGTCGCCCCCTATCAAGCACCCTTGCTTCATGGGGGTGGACATGGCCACCTACGGCGAGTTGATCGCCCATCGCATGACGATCGAAGAGATCAGGCAGCACGTTGGGGCCGACACGCTGGGCTTTCTCAGCCTGGAGGGGATGGTCAAGGCACTGAACCGTCCGAGAGAACGGTTTTGTACAGCCTGTTTCTCGGGGGAATACCCCTTTGAACAAAGGGCGGGCGGCTTTCTGGACAGAGAGATGCAGGCCTGCGGTGTGATGGGGAGCGCGTCATGCCTGTAAAGGTACTGGTCGTCGGATCGGGTGGCAGGGAACATGCGTTGGTCTGGGCGCTGAGCCGCTCACCCCAGGAAACCGAGCTCTTTGTTGCCCCTGGTAACGGGGGAACAGCAGCGATGGCCACCAATGTACCCATCAAGGCGGAGGATATCGCGGGGATCGTGTCCTTTGCCAGCGAACAACAGATCGATCTGGTGGTCGTTGGCCCCGAGGCTCCGCTTGCGCTCGGCCTGGTCGACCAACTCCAGTCAGCGGGTATCCGCGCCTTTGGGCCAAGCGCAGCCGCCGCGCGAATCGAGGCATCCAAGGCGTTCAGCAAGATCTTTATGCGCGAGCATGGCATTCCGACGGCCGCCTTTGGCAATTTCACCGACTATGGCTCCGCCCTGTCGTATCTGGACGCTCACCCGGCCCCGATCGTGCTCAAAGCCGACGGGCTCGCCGCGGGCAAAGGGGTCCTGGTTTGCGAGACGGACGACGAGGCGCGCGAGGCCTTGCGCGCGATCATGCTCGACCATCGCTTTGGCGCTGCTGGGGATCGCGTCGTCATCGAGGAGTTCCTCACCGGGCAGGAAGTCTCGGTGCTCGCATTCGCGGACGGAAAGCACGTCGAGCCGATGCTGCTGTCGCAGGATCACAAGGCAGCATATGACGGCGACCGCGGCCCCAACACCGGCGGGATGGGGTGCTATGCGCCCGCAAACATCCTGAGCCGGAGCATGCTTCAGCGGGTCATTACCGAGGTGCTGCAGCCGACCGTCGACGGCATGGCAGCGGCCGGGACGCCCTATGTGGGCGTCCTCTACGCCGGCCTCATGATCCAGGACGACGATTTCCAGGTGCTCGAGTTCAACTGCCGCTTTGGAGACCCCGAAACACAGGTCATTCTGCCGCTGCTCGAGACCGACTTGCTCAGTGTCTTTGAAGCATGCGTCGCTCAGGAACTCGATCAGATCGCATTGCGTTGGACGGGCAAGAGCGCCGCCTGTATCGTCCTTGCATCGGGCGGCTACCCGGGAGACTATGAGCGGGGCCTGGTCATCGAGGGATTGGGTAGCGTCCCTCAAGGCGACGACTTGATCGTGTTCCATGCGGGAACGCGCCAGGATGGCAAGCGCCTGATCACCGACGGCGGACGCGTGCTGGGCGTCACGGGTATCGCGGATGACCTCCGAGGTGCTCTCTCTGGTGCCTATGCTGCCGCGGACAAGATCCGCTGGCCGGGAGTCTTCTACAGGCACGACATCGGGGCCAGAGGGCTGGCACAGGAGGGCCAATGACCGAGAGCGCATACGCGCGGTCAGGCGTGGACATCACCGCCGGAAACCGGGCGGTCGAGCTGATGAGCGCCGCAGTACGCTCCACTTATGGGCCTGAGATCCTGCTCGGAATCGGCGCCTTTGGAGGGCTGTTTGACGCATCCCGGCTCCAGTCCATGGCCCATCCCGTGCTGGTAGCCTCCACCGACGGCGTAGGCACCAAAACGGTGGTCTCCGGTGCGCTGGGGTGCTACGAAAACCTCGGACGGGACATTGTCAACCACTGCATCAATGACATTCTCGTGCAGGGGGCCGAACCGCTGTTTTTCCTTGATTATGTCGCCTCCCCTCGCTTGGATCCAGAGGTTATCGCAACAGTGGTCTCTGGCGTGTCGGCGGCGTGCCGGGAGGCCGGCTGTGCCCTGCTGGGAGGCGAGACGGCAGAGATGCCGGGCGTCTATGCTCCGGATCAAATGGATATCGCCGGGACCATCGTGGGAGTTGTCGAACGCGACGAGATCATCGATGGCACCCGGATCGTCGCTGGTGACACGCTCATCGGACTGGGTTCACACGGCCTTCATACCAATGGCTTTTCCCTCGTCCGCAGCATATTCTCCCCGGAAGACTATGGCGCGTTCAGCGATGTGCTGGGCTGCTCGCTGGGAGAGGCGCTGGCCAGGCCGCATCGCTCCTACCTTCCGCTGGTGCGCGCCATCCGCGGCGTCGCAGACATCAAAGGGCTGGCACACCTCACGGGCGGGGGCTTTATCGAGAACATCCCCCGCATCCTGCCGCAAGGCCTCGGCGCACGCATCGATCGCAGCGCATGGCAGGTACCGCCGCTCTTCCAGCTGATTCAAACACACGGCCAGGTGGACCCGCTGGAGATGTTCCGCGTATTCAACATGGGGATCGGGATGGTGGTCGTTGTCGCCCCGGAGGACGCGGAAAGAGTGCAGGCTCTGGTCGCTAGCGAAGTAAGCGAGACCGCGCCCCTGATCGGCGAGATCGTCACCTTTGGCGAGGGGCCGCGCGTCGCGCTATGAATCATCTGGCAGTCTTTATCTCCGGCACGGGCACCAACTTGCAGGCCATCATCGACGCGACAGAGTCAGGCCGGCTGCCAGACACGCGCGTCTCTGTGGTCGTCTCCAACAGGAAAGCGGCCCAGGGCCTGGAGCGCGCCCATAGACACAGCATCCCGACCGTCTACTTGCCCTTTTTGCCCTACCGTCAGCAGGGGCTGTCCAGAGAGGACTATGACCGGGACCTCCTGGCGAGGCTGAGCGAATACCCCATAGATCTGGTGGTCCTGGCCGGCTGGATGCGCATCTTTAGCATGGTGTTTCTGCAGCGCTACCCGCGGGTGCTCAATATTCACCCCGCTTTGCCGGGCACCTTCCCTGGGATGCATGCCATCGAGGAGGCCCTGCAGGCCTTTCAGCGTGGAGAGATCACCGAGACCGGCGTGATGGTCCACTGGGCGCCGGACGAGGCGGTTGATAGCGGGCCCGTGGTCATGTCAGAGGTTGTGCCGATTCACCCGCAGGACACGTTGGAAACCCTTGAGGCTCGGGTCCATGCAGTGGAGCACGATCTCTACGTTCGGGCGATCGCCAGTGTCCTGGGCGTGGAGTTGAACGAACGCCTTCAGTAACACGGACGACGCGCCTCTGGGGAGACGCTACCTTGCGGCAGGGAACGCGCGTACTAGTTCAGATTCACTGAGCGGCGCAAGATCGCCGAGTGCAGGTCAGAGGTACAACGCTCACAGAACCCCCAGCCCTGGGCGCCTTCCTCCAGCGCAAACGCCACCAGTTGATCCAACGTCTCCGCATGGCGCATGACGCAGCGATTGGTGCAGTGCATCTCGAGTCCGCGGCGCAACACGTGCACATGTTCATCAAAGCGCGGCACCGCGAGGAGGTGTCCGAGATGATGCCGCACCAGGCGGGTCAGCGCCACTGTCTTGAGATCCGAGGACTCTAGCGCGCGCAGGCGATGCACGGACATGACCGCCGCACGCTCGGGGTAACTCGTCCCCAAACTGTAATAGTCGGCGCGTTTGCGCGCCAGAGGTGCCGGCATATCGGTGAGATCTTCATCAATAAGAGCCAGATCTAGATGGGGGTCAGCCTTTTGCCAGGGCTCGTTGCTTACCAACTCCAAGAATTCGGGAGCCACAACCCGATCGCTCTCGCCGTCGTAGGTGTTGTCGATGTACCACTGTGTTCCCCAGTAAGGGTACTGATCCACCAACGAAGGGATAACCCAGTTACCATAGACCTGGACGCGCAGCGGCGGATCGAAAAACGCATCAGAACGCCTAAAGTAGAGCCAGTTTAGCGTCTGATGGACCGCCTGAACAAAGACCTCCGCCTCGAGGTCGCTCACACCTTCGGACCATGCAAGGGTTAAGGATGAATCCATTGCCATCTCTTCGCGTGCGACTGCGGCGTCGCGGGGCATGCAACGACGCACCTTACCTGAGCGTCGAGGCCATTATGCCATGCGCATGAGGCTAAGCCAAATGGCGGATATCCTAGATTTGGTGTAACCTGTAGGGGTCGGTAACATATACCGGCATGTGAAACCATCTCAATACAGATCAAGGAGGCAACGTGGCGCTCTTTGGCCCTCCCAACATTGACCGTCTGGTATCCAATCAAGACATCCCCGGCCTGATCAGGGCCTCCGAGTATGAACGCGATGCCGACATCCGGCGCCAGGCGTGCGAAGCACTCGGCCTCATGCCGGACGAGCAATCCCTCGCACCGCTGATTCGTCGCTTGATCGACAGCGAGTTCGAGGTGCGCGAAGCAGCCGCCAAAGCGCTGGGGCAGATGGGCGATCCCCGTGCAATCGACTCGCTTGCCGCGGTCGTAGAAAGCGAGCAAGAAGATCTTTCGCCAGCCGCTATCGAGGCCCTGGGCTATATCGGCACTGCTGAGGCCGTTCCGACACTGCTGCTGTGCCTGTCGGATGAGCCCCTGGTTGACGCTGCCGTGGAGGCGTTGTCGCGCACGGGCGCACCCGCGGTGGTGCCGCTGATGGAGATTATCCGGAGCAAGGACAGGGACGAGACAATAAAGGCGGCCGCCTCCAGGGCGCTGCACGGCATGGCCCCGCAGGTGGCCTATGACCTTGCGCCTCTGGTGGGTGACCGCAGAAGCATGGAACGTTTTATTGCGGCACGAGCGCTCGGAGAGTTTGGCACCGAGGAAGCCATCTCCGTGCTCATCACTATGCTCGGCTCCACCGACCTGCAACTTCAGCCTCACGTACTGGCCGCGCTGGCACAGATAGGCACCAATGCGACGCCCGCACTGGTGGAGGCACTGGAGTCAGAGAGCCGCCTGCAGCAGAGATCTGCCATCGACGCGCTCGGGCGCATCGCTGACCCCATGGCAGCCGGGCCCTTGGCCAAGATCATCGCTGGGAACAATCCCGTGCTGCGTGACCTGGCGCTGCAGGCCCTCGCACGGATCCCTGACGACGCGGCTCTTGAATCGATCACCAGCGTCCTTGACGATCCGAATTGGTCCGCCCGGCGGCAGGTGGCAACCGCCCTGGGGCTGGCTGGAAGACGCGACGGCATCCCCGCCCTCCTTCAGCTGTTGAGAGACGAGAACCAGGCTGTGCGCCGCTCGGCCGCAGCTTCCCTCAGCCAGCTCGGCTGGCGCCCCAATGAAGAGACCGATTCTGTGGCGGCGGCGAGCTATGCCGTGGCCATGGGATACTGGAACAGGATCGAACGGTATGGTGCCGACGCCGTCACGCCCATTCTCGCTTTCCTGGCGGACAACGCCTGGGAGCAGCGACGTCAGCCCACCGAGATGCTCGCCAAGATCGGCGAGCCTGCGGTGGAACCCTGCATCGAGGCCCTCTCAAACGCCGATCGCGGCGTGCGCCACTCGGCAGCATATGCGCTCGGCAAGATCGGCGACACCCGGGCAGTACAGCCACTCATTGCCCTGATGACCGATGGCATCGAGGAAGTGCGCGCCACGGCAGCCCGCAGTCTTGGCCAGATCGGTGACCCGGCCGCGATCCCCGTCCTCGGGGAACACCTTACAGACGTTCAGGCCGTTCGCGGCCCGGCCGCTGATGCCCTTGTGCGCATCGGTGAGGAGGGCACCCCCGTCCTCCTGGAGGCGCTCAAGTCTGAGGATGCGGGCGTTCGGGCAATCGTCGCGGATGCCCTGGGAAATACCCACTCACTGGACGCAGCGAACGCGCTCATCGCTTATCTCACCGATGACGTCGAGCCGGTGCGTCAGGCGGCCGTCCGCGGACTGGTACACCTGGACGAGGTAGCGATCGAGCCGCTCTATGAGCAGATCGATGCAGAGGACGCCCTGGTGCGGGTCTCCGTTGCGGCGATCTTTGGACAGATTGCCCGTCCGGAATGTGTTCCAGCGCTCTACACACTGGTGCGCTCGGCCGACGAACCCGTTCACATCGCTGCAGCAGCGGCCCTGGAAAAGATCTGGCTCAAGAATGCCGCCGGCACCGAACCTCTCGAGAACGTCGCTGAAATGTACGTGATGACCTTTACGGACGCCCCTGAGGACGACGAGTTGCAGAGCTGGCTGATCTCGGAGGCCTTTGGCGATCTGACGACGGCACGCCCGGATCTGCAGAGAGTCCATACGAGCATCATGGTGGACCAGAGCCTGTTGCACGAGTCACACGAATCTGCAGAAGATTACGAGTTTGCCTACGGGCCCATGTACAACCGGTTTGTCTCATGGATCGAGGCGGAAGGCGGACTCATCGAGGAATGGGAGAGCCGCTTTTACCACCGCGAGATCAGCACGGCGGACGAGCCCCCAGCCACGCACGTGGTTTTCCTGTACTATGCGACCGGCCCCGAGGAAGAGGACCTCGAGCAGGAGACCGGAGACGATGAGGTTGAGGGCGACGGGACTGGTGAACCCGGTGCAGAGGAATCGGGCGACGGCGAAGAGAACGCTGACACCGCGAAAGATGACTCTGAGACCGGTGAAGCACCTGAGGAATAGCCCCACTCGCTAGCGTGTCCAAGGGCCGCCCCCTGTTTGAAAGGGGGCGGCCCTTTTGTTCACTGGTGTCAGTGCACCAGTTCCCAGATCGGCACAAGCCTCTCCGACGCCTCAGGCCCGAGGATGACCGGCGTGATACCGCTCATCTCGCAGAGATAGGTCAGCGCCCGCACCTTGTCGCCCACCGTACCATGAACGTGGTTCGCAGGGAAAAGCGACAGGAACTGCGCAAAGGAGGCATGTAGCCGTGCGTGCACATGAGGCCACGTCGGGTCTGTCTGTGCGTTGACGGCTCTGGCCTGCTCCGGGTCCAGCTCTATACTCTCGCCCTTGAGGATGGCCATGAAGGGTTTGTCATCCCACAGGCCGATCCGCGCATAGGTCATTGGACTCGCCTTGGCGTTGAACTCCACAGAGGCACCACCCGCCTTGAAATAGAACTCGAGCGCGGGGTGCAGGGTTATCCGCTGAAAGTTCACCGCTGGATCCATACTCTGCTCGGCATACCAGCTGGCATGGTTCCCTGAGTTGCACCAGTCCCAGAGATCGAGGTCCGGGCGATAGAGCCGCACATCCATGAACAGTGAGGGCAGCCCGCCCGAGATGTACTTGAGCAGCTGCATGGTAATCGCCGCGTTGGAATCGGCCTCTGTAGCGCAGACCGTGGGCTCCTTGGGGCCGTACCAATCGTAAGGATCGTTCAAGAGCATCTCGGGCACGTCACCCAGGCAGACATACTCGGTGAGCTCTCGCTGACCCTTGAGCCCGCAAAAGTCGAACCCATGCTCCTTGTTGACAATGTTCATTGCCAGATAGAGGCGCAGCTGTGTCTTGAAGGTCTCTGGCGTAAGCATCTTGCCATCATAGCGAATGCGGTCTCCGAGCAGGCTCTCAAACCAGCGCAGGCCCTTTTCGACCTCTGCCTCGTCCACCTCCTGTTCCATCACCTTGGTCAGGAGCAACTGGTCAACTTGCTCCGTGGTGCATCCCAGCGCCTTGAGCGTCGGTACCAGGTGGAAAAAGCCCGTGTCCATACCCATGGACGCTCCGCCGTAGAGACCATAGACCTCGTTCCTGATGGTCGTGTAGGCCTCGGCGGCACGGACCCAGTCCAACACGTTCTCGTGAACCGCGGGGTCATCGATATCGCCTACGATGCGGTGCGTGCGAACCCCCGCCTGGCGCAGTGCGCCGTCGGTCGCCAGCAATCCCACGTTGCCGGGGAACTGCCCATTGTTGTTGGACAGGCTCAGCACCGGCACATCGCGCCCCAGAGAGTTGTAGAACGGCCAGACGAGATACGGAAAGTTCCAGACGTTATAGCACATGATCACGATGCGGCAGCCCGCACGACGGAGTTGCTCTCCCACCGCCTGGGCCGTCCGGACGGACTTTATCGTTTCAGAGCCCACTACGACCTCAGCCGCGGACCCATCCACGTTACGCACGCCCTTGCGGATGATGTCAGCCCAGCGGTTCAGAACCTGCATGTTCAGCTCTTCGTTCTGCGCGATCACATGGGGTCGGGCATCGTTCATCATCGCGATGCCGATCGGCACTGTACGCATCCTGTCACCTCCGGTAGGTACGTAATCGAATAACGAGTCACTGCGATTCTAGAGTTGGCCGCAGCACACGTCAACCCAAATGTGGCGCCAGAGGAACCACTTGCGGGGGCCTGGCACGTGTGGTATAACACCACGGTCATGGATCGACACAGAGCGCAAGGAGCATCTCGACGGCATGGATAAGCAAGAGAATACCTGGTTGCGGAATAATCTGCGCATCTTTGGGGGCGCTTCACACCCCGAACTTGCTCAAGATATCGCCAACTATCTAGAGGTCCCGCTGTGTGATCATACGACTTCCCGCTTTAGCAACGACAATATGTACGTACAGCTCCTGGAGAGCGTTCGCAGCAAGGACGTTGTCATTATCCAGTCCTTTTCGCCGCCCAACGTGAGCGACAACATCATCGAGTTGCTGATGATGATGAATGCCGCCGCCAGCGCTTCCGCCCGATCCATCCATGCCGTCATCCCCTACTATAGCTATGCGCGGTCCGACAAAAAGGACGAGCCCCGTATATCCATCGCCGGGCGTCTCATGGCTGACCTCATCGCGACGGCGGGAGCAACGCACGTCATGACGATGACCTTGCACTCACCGCAGGTGCACGGCTTTTTCAGCGTGCCTACGGATCACCTCACGGCACGCCCAGCCTTTGTGCAGCATTTCCGCAAGCAGGATCTCAGCAACACGGTCGTCGTTTCGCCGGATATCGGCCATGCCAAACGCGCCACCTCACTGGCCCGCAATCTGGGCGTCGGCGTTGCCGCGGGCGACAAGACGAGGGTATCCGACACCGAAGTAGTCCTCAATACCATCATCGGAGACATCAAGGGCAAGGATGTGATCGTCTTTGACGACGAGATCGCCACGGGAGGATCCATCAGTGCCCTGGTGCAGGCGCTGCGCCATGAGGGGGTCAGGCGTATCACCCTTTCATGTACGCACGGCGTCTTTTCCGGCAACGCGATCAATCTGCTCGGTGAGTTGGATGTCGCCGAGATTGTGACCACCAACACGGTGCCGATCCCCGAGCACAAACGGCTTCCCAACATGACGGTTCTTTCCGTGGGAAGCATATTCGGGCAGGCGATACATTGTAACCTGATGGGCCGCTCCGTGGGCCAACTCTTTGCCTTCTGGCACGAGCAGTAACGATCGTAAGCAGCCCTCCCGCGCCAGTTGACCCTGATGGCGACGAACCTATAATGTCTCTCTGTGGCTCGAATCCGCAGGGAGACATTTTCATGCAAATCGCTCTCATTGGACTGGCTCAATCCGGCAAGACGACGCTGACCACAGCGATGACCAGGGGGCATGCGGAGACGTCAGGCGGGCGTCGCGGTCGCGTGGAGATCAAGAGCGCTATGGTCGATGTCCCCGATGCACGGGTCGACCGACTGACAGAGATGTTTCACCCTCGCCGTACGGTGTACGCGCAGGTGCGCATCGACGATATCACCGGCGTGAACCGCGGCACCGCGGCCCAGACAGGCTTTGAGGCACAGGTACTCGACGCGCTGAGCCGGGCCGATGCGCTCATGCTGGTGGCGCGCGCCTTTGAGGACGATACCGTCCCCCACCCCGATGTAACCATCGACCCCGTGCGGGATATCGAGACAATCAACCTCGAGCTGATCATGAGCGACCTCACGATCATCGAGCACCGTATCGAAAGAATCGAGGCGCAAATGCCCAAAGCGAGGGCTGATGCGCGGGACCGATTGTCAGAGGAACTGGTTCTCATGCGTCGCCTCGCGGATGCCTTGAGCCGTGGACAGCCGGTTCGGTCTGTTGACCAGAGCCCTGAAGAGGAGGTCTTTCTTCGCAGCTTTCAGTTTCTGACCGCCAAGCCGGCTCTGGTTGTGCTGAATCTGGGAGAAGACGCCGCCCCCTTTGACCTGGATAACTGGCCGGGCCTACCCGAGGGCGAACCGGTACTTGGAATCCGTGCCGCGGTGGAGAGAGAGATCTCAGAGCTACCTGAAGACGAGCAGGCGATCTTTCTTGAGAGCTACGGCATTGACGAGCCGGGCCTGCATCTACTGCTGCGGGAGAGTTATCGGCTGCTCGGGCTCATGTCCTTTTTCACCGTTGGCGAAGATGAAGTGCGCGCCTGGACTGTACACCGCGGCGCCAGTGCCGTGGAGGCCGCGGGCGCCATCCACACAGATCTTGCCCGCGGGTTTATTCGCGCCGAAGTGATCAGCTACGAGGACATGCTTGCCTGCGAGACCATGGCTGAAGCGCGCAAGCGCGGCAAACTTCGCCTTGAGGGCAAAGAATATGTC
Source organism: uncultured Anaerolineales bacterium (assembly GCA_964564195.1). GTDB lineage: Bacteria > Chloroflexota > Anaerolineae > UBA1429 > UBA1429 > JAAYED01. The sequence continues at coordinate 15,939 of CAZMAI010000015.1, forward strand.
GTGCAGGACGGCGACATCCTGAACATCCGCTTCAACATCTAGGTCTACCCCTGCCCCTATACGGATAGGTACTAGCGCGACGCGGCTGGTCTCTGTGGCCGTCTGCAATTCAGCGAACGCAACGCATATGACGGCGGGTTCGGCTATCCTCTCTGTGCTTGCCACGCCTCAGGCCGCGTGCTAGACTGCCGCCACCATACACTGTAGCGAACCCGGAGGCTCCCATGCCCGATACGATGTTGGCTTCGGTTTGGACAGGAACGCGCCAGGTCGCGTACCACGAGGTCAAGCGCCCTGCGGTCGGCCCCGGCCAGGTACTGGTCCGCGTAGCATATGCCGGAATCTGCGGCACCGACCAGATGATCTACCTCGGCCTGCACCCCCGTGCACGCGCCCCCCTGATCATGTCGCACGAGTTCGTCGGCACCGTGGTCGAGTCCGACGACCCGCGCTTTACTCCCGGTATGCCTGTCGCCATCAATCCGTTGCTCTACTGCGGCGCATGCCCCGCGTGCGTGCGCGACCTGGAGTACATCTGCGAGCATCTGGGGTTGGTTGGCATCGACCGTGATGGCGGTTTCGCTGAATACTGCGTCGTGCCCCAGCACACGGTGCGCCCCCTGCCCGAGAGCCTTCCTCTGGTGCAGGCAGCACTGATTGAGCCCCTGGCCGTGGCAGTGCACGCTGTCCACGTGTCTGACCTCAAGGTCGGCGACGTCACCGCTGTTCTGGGCGCTGGCCCCGTGGGCATCTTGACTGCGCAGATGGCTCGCCTGGCGGGCGCCAGGCAGGTTCTGGTTTCCGAGGTGAGCCCCCGGCGGCTGCAGATCGCCCGAGACCTCAACTTTGAGACGATCGATGCCACGCAAGAGGACACTGTTGCCACAGTTATGGAGGCAACCGGCGGCGAGGGCGTGCCGGTCGTCTTTGAGACCGCGGGCGTGCAGGCCACACTGGATCAGGCGTCCCGGGTGGCCCGTGTGCAGGGCCAGATCCTGCAGGTAGGTATGCCCAAGACCGTGCCATACATCGACATCACAGGCCTGCAATTCCGGGAGGTGAGCCGAAAGCCGATCCGGGTCTACCGCGAGTCCGACTTTGACCTGGCGATTGCGCTGGCAGCCGATGGAAGCCTGGACCTGGTCAGGCCAGTGAGCCATGTCCTGCCCCTGGGCGAGCTCGACCGGGGCATTCAGCTGTCGCACGAGGCCACCGACGCATGCAAGGTCCTGATTACACCGGAGGCACAGTGATGGCCAGTTACAGCACCGAACAGATCAAAGAGGCATTGCGCAATCGCCTGGCGGCTCTGACAGCCCTGGACGGCGTGTCAGGCCACGAACAGGCCGTCGTTGCCTGGCTGAGAGACGCATTCACGCCACTTGCGGACGAGGTGCATGTGGATCACATGGGCAACGTCTACGCGACGCTGCATGGGCAGGGCCGCGCGCCCCACCTGATGCTCGAGGCACACTCGGACGAGATCGGTGCGATGGTCAAGAGCATCGAGCCGGATGGGTATCTGCGCATCCTGGGGGTTGGAGGCATTTCACCCGCGATGCTCACCGGCCGCAATGTGCGCGTGCGCGGCCACCATGGCGTCATCGGCGTCAAGTCGGGGCACCTGCAGACGCCAGAGGAGCGCAAGCGCGTGGCTGAGGTGCACGAGCTCTATGTGGACGTCGGCGCCGACACGGCAGAACAGGTGGCGGCCATGGGGATCCGCGTAGGTGATGCAGTCGCCTATGACAGCCCGCTCGTCAGCTATTCCCGGGCAGATCGCGTCTCCGGAAAGGCCATCGACAACCGCATCGGTTGCTCGGTGCTGCTGGAGCTTCTGCAGCAACTGGACCACCGGGCGCCAGCCGGCACGCTGACCATCGTTATCTCTGTGCAAGAGGAGATTGGCCTAAGGGGTGCTCAGGTGGCGGCCTACACCGTTCAACCCGACTATGCCATCGCCGTCGATACCTTTATGTCCGGCGACACGCCAGACGTGGACTATCACCGGGAGCTATCCGCAGCCATCGGGAAGGGCCCTGTGCTGCTACTGGCCAACAGCGCTCACATGGGACACCCGGCGGTAAACCGGTTCCTGCGGCAGGCCGCCCTGGCGGCTGGCGTCACGCTTCAGGAGAGCATGGTGGGACAGGGCATGGCGGCGACAGACGCCGGAGCCATCCATCTCGCGCGCTCGGGTGTTCCCACCGCGGGCCTCAGTCTGGCACGGCGATACTCGCACACGCCCATTTGTACCCTTGATCTAAACGATGCCGCCGAGACCGTGCTGGTGTTGCAGAGATTCGTTGACAACATGGAACACCATGGCGACCTCAGCTTTTTCGCGGACGAGCGGTGAACATGCCCGTTCCTGCCCAGCGCGAGACCTGGCCGGTGCGCCTCTTGCTGGCCCTGGGCGTGATGCTGGCAACGCTGCTCATGATAGCGGGGCTGGCGCTGCTGGGCTATGGCTACTATTACAGCGACCGTATCCTGCCCGGCCTGAGCGTACAACAAGTGCCCGTAGGCGGTTTGTCGCGACAGCAGGCTCTGGCAAAGCTGGAAGAGGCGCTGGTGGTGCAGGAACTGCCCTACGTGCGCCTCGAGAGCGGGGATCAGGCCTGGATCTATTCCACAGCCACGCTGGGAGGCTCCCTCGATCTCAAGAGCGCCGTGGAGCGTGCCTGGCATATCGGACGGGGTGAGATCTTTAGGCAGGACCTGCTCACACGGGCGCGGTTGCTCTGGCGTGGCTACAACATCGTGCCAGACTTTCAACTCGAGCCCGGCTTGAGCCTTGACCCGCTGCGCCAGATCGCGCTGCAGACCGGTACGCCACCCCGTCGTGCACAGGTGTGGGTGGCCGGGCTGGATGTGAACAACCGCGACGCTCGCACCGGTCGTGATCTGGACATCGATGCAGCACAGGCTGCCATCGTTGCCTCCGTTCGTGAGGCGCTGGGCGTATCGTCCTGGAGCACTGAGCTGCGCTGGCGCCTGTTGTTGGGAAACAGCGCCCCCCGCACAGGCCATTACCCCGTGGACCCGATACCCGTGACGCTCTCCTTTGTCGACCTGAACCCCGGCATGGACCAGGTCAGTGCAGCGTACGGCCGCGCGGCGACAATCCTGAGCGCTCCGGTGACCCTGTGGTACGAGGAACCCGCAGCCGCGGGCGCAACGGAGATGGTACGGAAAAGCTGGGCCGTCGATCGCTCGATGCTGGCAGACTGGATGATTATGTCCAGTGTCACTGAGGGGGTAACCACCCCCGAGGTGAAACTGGATCGCGACGCGTTGAACAGCTTTGTCGCGAACCTGGCTGCCGAGATCTATCGCCCTGCCCGCCAGGGTCTCTTTCAGTATGAGCCAGAGGCCGCTCTGGTGACTATGGTGGCGCCAGAGCAGACAGGTCGCAGCCTTGACGTGGAGCGCACAGTCGATCTCCTCGAGCAGGCCTGCCTGAGTGACTCTCAGCGCAGCATCGAACTCCCCGTGACCATCAGCGACCCGCCAGTCACGCAGGCTCAGCTGGAGGCCATGCTTCCGCTGGACCTGATTAGCACGGGAGAAACCAGCTTTGCAGGATCGGACGCGGCACGCCTGCACAACATCTCCGTAGCCACAGCCCAACTGCACGGCGTTGCCGTTGGCGCCAACAGCCGCTTTTCTTTCGTCGAGCACGTGGGAGAGGTCACTATCGCGAGCGGCTATACCGAGGGATGGGTGATTGTCGGAGGTGAGACTGTGCTGGGCCCCGGGGGTGGTGTCTGCCAGGTGGGGACCACCTTCTACCGGGCAGCCTTCTGGGGCGGATATCCAATCATCGAGCGCACACCGCACGCCTACCGCGTCTCATGGTATGAGCCTCCCGTGGGGCTGGACGCTGCGGTGTTTACGCCCTATGTCGACATCAAGTTCGACAACGACCAGGACACCCCGATCCTCATCCAGACCGAGGTTGATCGGGCCTCAGGCAAGCTGTATTTTCGGTTCTACGGTCGGTCACCCAATCGCAAGGTGACCCTGGAAGGCCCCATCCTGGGCCCCACCACGCCTCCCGGGGATCCGGTGATCGAGATCGACGCCACGCTGGCGCCCGGCCAGCGGGTGCAGGTGGAGACCGCGCGTGACGGCATTACCGTGACTGTGTACAGGGTCATCGAGGTGGACGGCGCGGTCGTTTCGCGGGAAGAGTTCTTGAGCAAGTACGAGCCGTGGCCCGCCCGCTACCGAGAGGGGCCACAGCAGTAGAGGTAGACCCTCTGTCGCCCATGAGCAGAGAGGAGCAAGTGCCATGGCACTGCAACTGGGACTGGTGGGACTGCCCAATGTCGGCAAGTCAACCCTGTTCAACGCGCTGACACGCGCCGGCGCGATGGTTGCCAGCTATCCCTTTACCACCATAGATCCCAACGTGGGTGTTGTGCCCGTGCCTGACCGCCGCCTCGACCGGATTGCAGAGATCATCGCTCCCAAGGAGGTGGTGCCGGCAAGTATGCGCGTGGTAGACATCGCCGGGCTGGTGCGCGGCGCCAGTACCGGGGAGGGCCTTGGCAACCAGTTCCTCTCGCACATTCGGGCCGTCGACGCGATCGCCATGGTGGTGCGGTGCTTTGAGAGCGGCGAGGTAGCCCATGTGGCCGAGGTCCTGGATCCGATAGATGATATCGAGACCGTACAGCTGGAGTTGATCCTGTCTGACCTGGCGCTGCTGGAAAGACACATGGAGCGCATCCAGACCAGGGCCAAGGCTGCTCCCCGCGAGTACGTCCACGAGATCGTTGCCCTGGATAGCATCGCCCATCGCCTCCAACGTGGACAATGGCTTGAGCAAGAGACGCTGGACGAACACGAGATTCAGGCCATCGCCGGACTGGATCTTCTGACGATCAAACCACTGATATACGTCGCCAACGTCGATGAGCATCGCCTGCCCGATGGTGGTGCACTGGCGACCAGAGTCAGCAGCTACGCAGCTGCCCACGACAACCCCTGTGTGGTCGTGTGCGCCCAGGTGGAAGCGGACTTGGCCGAGTTCCCGCCCGATGAGGCTGCACTGCTGGCGGAGGAGATGGAGATCGGCGTTGGCGGCCTGCGGCAGTTGATTGGCGTGGGATATCGCGCGCTCGACTATATCACGTTCTTTACCACCACCGGGGAAAAGCAGGTGCGAGCCTGGGAACTCCAGCGAGGCAAAACCGCCCTAGATGCTGCCGCCCGTGTGCACTCTGACCTGGCTCGCGGGTTCATCCGCGCCGAAGTGGTCAGCTTTGCGGACCTGGATCGCGTCGGTTCAATCGCGCACGCCCGCGAACAGGGGCTGCTGCGCCTTGAAGGACGCGACTATGTCGTCGAGGATGGCGACGTCATCCACATCCGGTTCGCTCTCTAGTTCTCTGCCGCACTCCAGTGAAATGACACCTGCTCGGCCCGCGCGCTGAGCGCGACTGGCGCTGCGCTGTCCGAGACGTCGACGAGCCGAACCGTCCAGGAATACCAGCCCTCTGCCCCAAGAGTAACGACATGCTGGCGCTCTCTCGTCATGGTCCTTGCCTCGGGCTCGCCACCTGGGGGCTGAAGCAGCACCTCAAACCGTTCATCGGGCCCGAGATCAGCCGCCCAATCCCAGACCAGGGCCACATCGGCGCCTCTAACGCGCGCGCCACGGTACGGCGTTACCAGCTCAGGAGGCGAATAGACGAGGGACTGCTCAGAGCCCTCCATTTCGCTCACGATGGGAGTCACTTCCACAGTGGGTGTTGGCTCTGGGAAAAAGTACATCTCCAGGTAGCCAGGCAGCGCGGCCAGATCGATCCTGGTGCCGGTCACCCAGACTGAGGCCAGTACAGCCACCAGGGCGATCAGGCCAGTGATGAGCACGGGTGAGGTACCCTCGCGCTTCACCCGGGGCTTTACCGCTGGGGCAGGTTCCATTTCTGAGCGCGCCGGTTCGGGAACCTCTGGGACCGGCGAGATCTGGGCGTAGCGAATAACCATCAGCGGGGTATCAGCGTTAACATGACCGGTCCGCCCCAACGAACGTGCCGCCGCCGCTGCCGATCTGGCCTGTCGCGCAACCCGCGAGAGTTTCCCTGCACTGATCCGCTCTGCTGCGGCCCTGTGCGTCAGCAACATCAAGTCACCCTTGACCACGCGCCAGACGGTAGAGTACAGCGTCGGTATCTGCCCGGTGCCCGAGTGCTCGGTGAGGGCAACGCGAAATCCGCTGTGACTGGCGAGTGGATCAAACAGATCGCGCACGACGTTGTAACGCGCCAGGCGCACCACGGCATGGGAGCTGCCAACCATGTAAACATCCAGCCCGCGCTGAACCGCGAGAAGGAAAACCCTGCTCTCCAACTCTGCGTGGTCGCGATATGCTTGTGCGAGGCTGTGCAGTAGCGTCGGAATGGCGTCAAAGGAACGGCTGCCGTAATAGTCGCGGCAAATCCATGTGAGCGCTTGAGGATCCGCGTTCTCCGCTGCCAGGATAATCAGTTTGCCCTTGCGCTGCACCAGCAGCGGATCGAGATCCTGGCACAGATCGTTTACCGTGACTTGCAGCGTATGGGCACCATACCCCACATCTGTAGCTTGGATCGCCACCATTATCCTTTCAGCACCACATCGTCCACGCCGACTCGGAAGCTATCATTCCTGCACAGGGATAAGAACGCTCACGGGCACGCGATACAGCCCAGAACCGGTGCTCACCCAGAGGCTATCGTCACCATCATGAAGCACGTACTCCGCACCGGGGAGGTCCACGTAAGACCAGTCTGCCTCCTCTGGTTGCCGCCGCGAAAGGCCTGCGCGCGTGGCCATCCAGAGATCACCGGTCGGCCCGACCGACAGATCCCGCACGGCCATGTCGCGCAGCCCCCCGCCGGTGCTCTCCACAGTGAACCGCGTCCAGCGCCCATCGGGCCTGTGTCGCGCCACGCCGCTGGCTGTGGCCACCCACACGTTGCCATCGCCATCGACGCTCAAGCCACGCACATCATCGCTGAGCAGGCCATTGTCCCTCGTGAACAGCGTCTGCGCCCCATCTGACGCCAGGTGCAGCAGGCCTGCGGCGGTCGCGACCCATGTGCCACCCAGAGGGTCGACCACCAGGGCGCGGGGCAGCGCCCCGGTGGCTGTCAGGATGTCACTCTGCTCCTGCAGCGTCTGCCCGTCGTGCAACAGCAGCTTGCCGTCGGTGGTCAGCACGCGCACGCCGCCGTCCAAACCAAATGCGGCCGCGGAAACGCCCGGGATCTCATAGACCACCGGGGCCAGGCCTGCTCCGCCGATCGGCTGCAAACCATCGGCAGTTGCCGCCCACACCTGGCCTGTTGCGTCTACGCCCAACCATGCCACCGCGACGTCTGTCGCCAGTTCAGTGGTCCCCTCATCATCGATCCAGGAGACACCTCTCGGCGTCGCAACGAACACCGCTCCGCTCACATCTACGGCCAATCCTGTGATCCGGTTGTCCGGTAGAGGCGAGGGCACCTCCCAGGGTCCCTCCAGGGCCTCTGACGCCAGGTCCAAGCGCCAAAGGCCCGTCTGGCTGCCCATCCACAGGAGACCCTGGTCATCTCGCGCGAAACAGAGCACGGTGACGCCGTCGACATCGAGAGCGTGGAACCTGCGCTGGGGCGCATGATAGCTGAGCATGTCAAGCCCGGCCAGCCACAGCGTACCATCCGCGAGAATCTCTAACGCGTGCGAGCGCGACGGTATGGCCGGGTTGATATCGGGCAGGTGGCCTTCCCAGCGCTGGTCGACGGGGTCAAACCGGATCAATCCCCCGCGCTCCGTGCCAGCAAAGGTCATCCAGAGTGTGCCTTGGTCGTCGACGGCGATGTCGGTGACATCCTCAGCGGTATCGATCTCTGAGAAGAAGGTATGGTCCTGCCACCAGAGCTCGCCTTCCTCGGCATAGGCGATGCCATCGCCAACCGCCCAGACGCGCCCGGCGCCAGAGATGCCCACAAACCGGTTGCCTGGTGTGAGCCCGTTGTCGGTACCATAGACGCGCCATCGCGTCCCGTCATAGGCCTCCACCCGACCATCCAGCCTTGGTTGCCAGAGCCAGCTACTCTCAGGCCGATTCACCCACATCCGGGCATGCGTCCGTTCGGAATTGAGTAGCGCCTCATACTCCGTCGCCACTGCTTCGCGTCGAGTCGCATAGTGGACCCAGCCGCCGTCACGACGCACTGTGTAGCCGTCTACATCGGCGTAACTCAGCCACAATCTGCCCTGATTATCCACTGCCAGAGCCTGTACGGCCTGCGACGGCAGCCCGTCCTGCATGCCATGAATCCGGTATTCGCCACTCCGGGTCCACGCCACCAGGCCACCATACGTTGCCGCCCACAACGTGCCACCGTGCATCACCACATCATGGATGCTGTTGGGATTGGACCAATACTGAACGCTGTTGGCGACCAGATCCAGGCGATTCGCCGGGGTCTCCGTCACTTGCGGCGGCGCATCCAACGTCGGGACAGGCGTCATCGTTGGGCGCGCCAGAGGTGTCGCTGTTCTCACGACCCGAGTCACAGGCTGCGCCGTCAGCGTTGGCTGCTCGATCCAAAAGGCGTTACAGCCTACACTGCACACAGCGATCGCGAGCACAAGCGTGGCAAGCAACAGCCGATTGGGGCGATAAATGGATCTTTTCACCCCAACATCGTAGCCAAGACCCACGCCACCTGCAACTTTTGGCACTGAGACACTATTGTACCGCCAGAACGCGCGCGGGGTTGCCGATCAGCAACTTTTCCATCGTTGTGCTGTTCACTCCCGCCATGCGCAGTGCCGGAAGAAAGTCGTCCAGCAACGCGGTCATCGGCTGAATTCGGCCGCCACCCGGCTCACCGACGTGGTACCAGCCCGCATCTTGTGAGATGAGCAGTTGGTTCTCAAAGCCGCGATCAAGCATCGCGGCGACGAGAGACACGTGCCGGTCGGGCGACGACCAGCCAATACTGTCGTACTCGAGCCATACGCCACGCTCCAGCAAGGCCTGGTGTGTATCGAGCACCTGCAGCCATTCCTGATCCACGGGGTTCACGTCTGCGCCGATCTGATCCGCATGGGCCACGATGTACTTGTTCGCGCTCATGCCCTGCGCCTCGATGAGATCCAGACTCTCGTGTGCCGCCTGGGCATTGCCCGTATGCGCCATCACGGCCAGCCCTGTCTCCCGATGCGTAATGGCCGCGGCCCGTACGATGAGTTGCTGCACAGGGAGCAAAGCACCGGGATTTACCGCAATCTTGATGAATCCCGGTCGGACGCCCGTACCCTCAATACCATCAAGGAACTCGCGCACCCAGCCCTCTGCCAGCCGTGCAGACTCGCTATCGAAAACCCACTCTGGCAGGTAGGACTCTTTGTAGAACCCCGTGTTGGTAATGATCTGAATGCCTGCTGCCGCACTGAGACTGCGCAGCAGTCCTGGATCTCGGCCCAGATAGGCAGGCGTGCACTCTACCAGCGTAGTGACGCCACGCTGTGCGATGGCGCGCAGATAGGGAAGCATCGCACTGGCCACCTCGGAACGATTCCAACGGTGCGGCCCCGTAACGGCCGCACCGCCAAAATCCACCATCACATGCTCGTGCATCAAGGTCGTCCCCAGACGCTCTGGCGCAATCGGACCACTGACCGTGTAGACGTTGCTCATGTCTTTCCCTATCTCACTGCAAGAGTCAGCCTGTGACTGTGAAATGTCCCGTGACAAAAGGCGCCCCACCGCGTCGCGGCTGCCCGCCGCCTGCGGAGACCGTAAAGGACCCAGGCTCCACCACGGCATTCCCCTCGTCATCGTATGCGGCCAGCTGCCGGCGCCCGATGGTAAAGCCCACTCTCCGGGACTCGCCGGGCGCTAGATGCACGCGCTCAAAGCCCACCAGGCTGCGCAGGGGCACCGGATACGTGCACTCATCGTCAGTCAGGTACACCTGGACGACCTCATCACCGGGCATGGGTCCCGTATTGCGCACGCGGACACTGACGTTGACCGATTGCCCGGCCCCGACGGTGGAGCTCACTTCGAGGTCGCTGTAGGCAAAGGTTGTGTAGGACAATCCATGGCCAAAGGGGTACAGCGGCTCCTCCTTTAGGAACCTGTAGGTGCGACCCTGCATGGCATAGTCTTCCAGCGGCGGGAGTTGCTCCAGGCCGGTGTAGAACGTCACCGGTAGGCGGCCGGCTGGATTGTACTCACCAAAGAGCACCTCTCCGATGGCGGTGCCGCCCTCCTCGCCCGGATACCAGGCCTCGAGTATAGCCTGCGCGTTATCCTTGGCCCAATTCACCGCGAGCGCGCTTCCGTTCAGCAGAACCACGACAAGCGGCTTGCCCGTAGCTGCGACAGTCATGAGCAGCGACTCTTGCACCGCAGGAAGGTCGATGTCGGGGCGATCCGCCCACGGCTTCTCCGGGTTCTCTTCTCCCTCAACCAGCTGCGAGATACCAACACAGGCTACGATGACATCGGCCTCGCTGGCCGCCGCAAACGCCGCCTCAAACCCGCTTTCGTCGGGATCCAAAAGCGCACTGCCCTGCGCATACACGACAGTTCCGTTGTGACGCGCCGCGGCCTTACGAATGCCCTCCAGCGGCGTCACCGAACGAGAGGGCGTTCCGGAATAGTTGCCAACCAGCACCTCCGCATCGTCGGCGTTGGGGCCGATGACGGCGATCTTGAGCCCGTCCCCAAGAGGCAACGCACCCTGATCGTTCTTGAGCAACACCATCGATTCGCGAGCAACCTCCAGAGCCAGCGCCCGATGCTCCTCGGAATCGTTGACGCTATAGGGGATGCGGGTGTAGGGAACCATCTCGGGCGGGTCGAACATGCCCAGGCGCATGCGCGTGAGCATCAGCCTGTACACAGACTGGTCGATGGTCGCCTCATCGATATAGCCCTGCTCAACGGCGCCGAGCAGGTAGAGATACGCCTCACCACAGTTGAGATCGCAGCCGGCCTTAACGGCCATGGCGACCCCCTCCTCGGGGCCGCTGGCCACCTTGTGATGCAGCCAGATATCGCGGATCGCCCAGCAGTCGGATGTCACGTGCCCATCAAAGTCCCACTCGTCGCGCAGAATATCCACCAGCAGAGTCTCGCTGGCGCAGCAGGGCTCGCCATTGGTCCGGTTATAGGCGCCCATCACCGCCTCCACCTTGGCCTCCCTGACCAGCGCCTCAAAGGCAGGAAGGTAGGTCTCGCGCATATCACGGGGGGTGGCGATCGCGTCAAAGTGGTGCCGGTCGGCCTCAGGGCCGCTGTGCACGGCATAGTGTTTCGCGGTGGCAGCCAGCTTGAGATACTTGGGGTGGTCACCCTGGAGACCCTCGACGAGCGCTACGCCCATACGGCTCGTCAGGAAAGGATCCTCTCCATACGTCTCCTGGCCGCGTCCCCAGCGGGGATCGCGAAAGATGTTGATGTTGGGCGTCCAGAAGGTGAGTCCCTTGTAGATCCTCCGGTCACCCTGGCGCACAAACTCGTGATGCTTTGCCCTGGCCTCATCGGAGGTGACGACAGCCATGCGCTTGATCAACTCAAGGTCCCAGGTCGCCGCCATGCCGATCGCCTGGGGGAATACCGTCGCCACGCCGGCCCTGGCCACGCCGTGCAGACACTCATTCCACCAGTTGTAGGAGGGAATGCCCAGCCGCTCGATTTCCGGTGCGTCATGCACCATCTGTGATACTTTCTCCTGCAGTGTCATGCGAGACACGAGGTCCTCGGCGCGCTCCTCAAAGGAACGCTTGGGATCGAGATACGGCGGCGTGCCTTTGCTCGAGCTGTCAGCCATGATGCGCCTCCTTGAGCATATCTGAGTGAACGTGATACTGCGGAGAGTATAGCGCGGGTAGCATGCACTGACCAGTGGTGCGAGCGGCTCCGCAGGGGAGATGGGAGCGCCCATTTCTGCTGGCAGGATCGAATCTTGTACCTTTACGCCCGATCCTCTCGTACTTGACGCCCCCCCGCTTTTCGTTATGATGCAGGTGGTGTAGGTTGCGACTGGCCGCCTGCGTGCGCATACGTGCGTCGCGTGGGTATCACGTAGTGAACGGGCGACCCCGTTTCCTCGAGGCCCGCAGCCTTGCCGCGAGTGACGTCAGATGCAGGGGCTGTGACCCCTGCCAGACAAGCGGGATCCGACAAGATCGCAGAGGAGGAAGCAGCAGATGTCCTACGTCGTACAGCATGAAGGCCTGAAGAAGTGGGTCCAAGAAGTGGCTGACATGACCCAGCCAGACGAGATCTACTGGTGCGATGGCACCAAAGAGGAGTACGACCGGCTGATGGCCGAAATGGTTGCCAGCGGTGCCGCTATCCCTCTCGCCAAACGGCCCAATAGCTTCCTCTTTCGCTCGGATCCCAGTGATGTGGCCCGCGTCGAGGACCGCACCTACATTAGCACTACCCTGAAGGAAGACGCCGGCCCCACCAACCACTGGGTCGCCCCCGACGAGCTCAAGGCCACCCTCACGGAGCTGTCCACGGGCTGCATGAAGGGCCGCACCATGTACGTGATTCCCTTCTCCATGAGTCCGTTGGATTCTCCCATGGCCAAGACCGGCATCGAGATCACCGACAGCCGCTATGTTGTGTGCAACATGCACATCATGACGCGCGTCGGCACCAAGGTCATCGAGGCTTTGGGCACCGACGGTGAGTACACGCCTTGTATTCACTCTGTGGGCGCGCCCCTCGCTGAGGGTGAAAAAGATGTCCCGTGGCCGTGCGCACCGATGGAGAAAAAGTACATCTGCCACTTCCCTGAGGAGAACCTGATCTGGTCCTTTGGTTCGGGTTACGGCGGCAACGCCCTGCTCGGGAAAAAGTGCTTTGCGCTCCGTATCGCCTCAGCCCAGGCCAAGCGCGAGGGCTGGATGGCTGAGCACATGCTCATCCTGCGATTCATCAGCCCTGAGGGCAAGCAGTATCACATCGCGGCCGCTTTCCCCTCAGCCTGCGGCAAGACCAACCTGGCCATGATCATCCCCACCATCGAAGGCTGGACAGCTGAGTGCCTTGGCGATGACATCTCCTGGATGAAGATCGGCCCGGATGGCCGCCTTTATGCCATCAACCCTGAGTCCGGTTTCTTCGGCGTGGCACCTGGAACGTCTCACGACTCCAACCCGGCCGCGATGGATACCCTGACGGAGAATATCATTTACACCAACTGCGCGCTGACCGATGACGGCGACGTATGGTGGGAGGGGCACGACGCCCCCGCAGCGGAGCATCTGATTGACTGGAAGGGCAATGACTGGACACCAGCGTCGGGCACCCCTGCTGCGCATCCCAACGCACGCTTTACCGCCCCCGCGGCGCAGTGCCCGGTGATTTCGGCCGACTGGGAGGCTCCGCAGGGCGTGCCAATCGACATTCTCGTCTTTGGCGGTCGCCGCACTACGCTGGTTCCGCTGCTGATGGAGTCGTTTGACTGGGACCATGGCGTGCTGCTGGGCGCCACGGCGAGCTCTGAAACCACCG
>CAZMAI010000016.1:0-12728 GCA_964564195.1 uncultured Anaerolineales bacterium
AGAGCCCCGGTCAGGGCGTTCTGCAGAAACTCGCGATAGTCACTGCTGTCTGCGTCAGCAGGGGCTTCGGGAGCTTTGGTCAGCATCCGCTCAAACGTTCGATAGTGCCGCTGTTCCTGATAGGCAAGATCCTGAAACAGCGTCTTGACCTCCCGATCCTCGGCCGTGGCGGCGACTGCCGTGTAAAAAGCTTCCCCGTTGCGCTCAATCTCTAGTGCCCACTGCAGAATCACCTGTGCAGGGATAGGCGACATGATCGTTCTCCTTCCATGGTGCTGGGGACTGTAAACCCACACTTATTCTAGTCGCACGAGGCATGACCTGACAAGACGGCGGTAGCGTGGCGTACTGGACGGAGGGGGGACAGTCAAGGCGGGAGACGAAACGACTCTCGCCGGCCGCGTTGCCGAACGAGAGTCTGCACAGGCTCCTCGGGCTGGACTCGAACCAACAACCAATCGGTTAACAGCCGACCGCTCTACCATTGAGCTACCGAGGATCAGTTAGGATGGCGCGAGTCTACATCAGAAAGGGGGGTGCGTCAAATCTTTCGGTTGATTCGTCTCGGCCCTGCCCTAGGACAAATAGTCCCTCAGCCGGCGGCTAAAGGTCGGGTGGCGCAACTTACGGAGGGCTTTGGCCTCAATCTGCCGCACGCGCTCGCGCGTGACGCCAAACCGGGCACCGACTTCCTCCAGAGTGTGCGTCTCTCCATCCTCAAGGCCAAAGCGCAACGCCAGCACCTCGCGCTCGCGCTCGCCGAGGCTGGCGAGCACATCCTGCATTTGCTCCCTCAGTAGCTCGCGGTTCGTCTCTTCTATCGGGCTGGCAATAGAGTCGTCCGCGATAAAGTCGACCAGCACGCTGTTGTCTTCGTTGCCCATCGGCATCTCGAGGGACATGGGTTCCTGAGAGACCGACATGACCTGGCGCACCTTCTGAGCGGCGCGCTTGAGCCGGATGCGGACGTCCGGAGGCAAGGGGTTCCCTTTGGCCTGCGCCTCCTCGATAATCCGCCGATCGGACTCGGAGATATAGTCGAGTTCGATGGCGATCTCTTCCGGCGTAGGATCATGCCCCAGGCGTTGCTGCAGCTGGCGCATGGTGCGCGTCAGCCGGTTGATCGACTCGATCATGTGCACCGGGATGCGGATGGTGCGTCCCTGATCGGCGATGGCGCGGTTGATGGCCTGGCGTATCCACCAGGTCGCATAGGTGCTGAACTTGAATCCCCGCTCATGTTCGAACTTTTCCACCGCCCGCAGCAGGCCAAGATTGCCCTCCTGGATGAGATCGAGAAAGGACATGGACCGCCCGGAGAAGCGTTTGGCTACGCTGACCACCAGCCGCAGATTTGCTTCGATCATGTGCCTGCGCGCCAGATCGCCGCGCCGCACCTTGAGGGTCAGTTCGAATCGCTTTTGGGGATCGAGACTCTCTCCTTCGGCTTCGAGCCGGTCCGCTGCTTCCAAGCCGGCCTGGATGGCTTTGGCGAGACGTACCTCATCATCGCCGTCCAGCAGGGGTACCCGGCCGATCTCTCTCAGGTACATCTGAACCGAGTCGGCGAGGGGTTCTGCGCGCCTGCGGTGAGAAACTGCGGCTGTCTCCGGTTCGGGCGCCAGTTCCTCCTCGGTGAGGTTGAGGAGATCATCCTCCGGATCAACAACGAGCACCCCGATCGCAGCAAGCGCGTTGCTGAGTTCCTCAACCTGCTGCGGAACGTTGGCGTCAGAGGGCAACGCTGCCACCAGATCCTGTTTGGTGACAATGTCATCCCGCATTGCGCGGGCGATGAGTTCGTCCAGCGCTCGATTACGCAAAGGTTCGGTGCTCATCATGATCCATTCGACTGCGCGTGGCGCTTGCCGGTATAGGTAGCAGCCTGAAAGCGGCGCTCGATCTTGAGATACTCTGCGGTAAGCCTGGCGATGTGAACGCCCAGATCGCGGACCGCGTCGGTGTCCTGGGCGTCCTGCGCCTCTTGCTGCACAAAACGCAACTCCTCGATGCGGCGCGAGATCTCTTGCCTGCGAAGGCGCGTACACCCCTTGATCAGGTCTTCGAGGACCATCTCCTCGGTCAAAGGGGGACCATCTCCCAACCGCTGGTCGAGGGATTCTACCTGAGCGGCAGATTCGCTGTCAAGTGAAGCCAGGAGCGCAGCCAGTGTGTATTGCTGGCCAGAGTCCCGCATATATGGCAACAGCTGGCGAAAGACCTCGCGATGCCGCGGGTCCTCAAAGGTCTGCTCGCTCAACTCCGTCTCCTGGACCAGCGCAGCGGCGCCTTGCGGGTCTCTGATCATCAGGGCGAGGGAGTGCTCCTCAGGGCTGAGACTGTTGGCGGCATCTGGGCCAGCTTGCTCCACGGCCGTCCCGACAATCGCTGGGCGGCGGGTGGGGCCGCGCATGCGGGAGCCGGGCGCCCCCGTCTCGCGCCGGATGCGATCCAGCTGCGGGGTCAGTTCGCGCTCGTCGACGCGGATCCACTGCGCGAGACGCTGTATGTAATGAGCGCGCTGCACCGGGCTGTCCAGGGCCGCGATGACGCCGAGCATGCGTTCCGCGGCCTCCTGCTTGCCTCTCGCCGAGCTGACATCGATCTCCCGCCTGGCCCGTTCCAGATAGAACTCGGGAACCGGAAGGGCATCCGCTACGAGCCTGTCCCACAGCCCGCGATCGCTCAGGATCAACTCGTCGGGGTCCATGTCTCCCGGTAGTAACAGCACGCGCACCTCAGCGCCCAGGCGCTCCTCATAGCGGATGAGACCGCGAGCGTCGGGTACGGGCACGATCTCTCTGGGCAGGTTCTCTGTTGCGGCCTGCGCGCCTCGTTCCGCCGCTCTAAGCCCGGCCTCATCGGGGTCCAATGCCAGAATCAGCGTCTTGCACAGGCGCTTGAGGATGTCAATGTGCGCCTCGGACAGCGCTGTTCCCATGCAGGCGATGAGATTTGTCGCGCCACACTGGTGGGGGATGATCACATCCATATAGCCTTCGACGATGATCGCCGTGCCCGTCTCGCGTATGCTCGCCCGGGCGCGGTCGATACCGTAGAGAACGCTGCCTTTGTCAAAGAGAGGGGTCTGGGGCGAGTTCAGATACTTGGGCTGCGAGTCATCGAGCACGCGGCCGCCAAAGCCGATGACGTGCCCCTGCACGTCCCGGATGGGGAATATGATGCGCCCGCGAAAACGGTCATAGACATTGCCCGAGTCGCTGGTGGCCAAGAGGCCGGCGTCTATGGCCTCTTGTTGCGAGACCCCCTGAGACCGGAGGTGCTGTTCAACGCGATGCCAGTCGTTGAGCGCGTAGCCCAACTGGAATGCGCTCAGGGTGGCTGCGGAGACCTCACGCCTCTCCAGATAATCGCGCGCAGCTGCCGCTTCCGGCGATTCGAGCAGCACCTGCTGGTAGTAGCTCGCTGCCAGTGCGTTCACCTGACGCAGCCTGTCCAACTGCTCGGCATGTTCTCGGGCACCGGTGGAAAGGGGCTCCAACTCTACTCCGGCGCGCTGGGCGAGCACCTTGAGCGCTTCGCCAAAATCGAGGTTTTCGTGACGCATGACGAAGGTGAAAATGTCGCCGCCCGTGGAACACGCGCCGAAGCAGTGCCATGACTGCGAATCAGGAAAGACCACAAAGGAGGGCGTTTTCTCGGTATGAAACGGGCAGAGGCCCTTGTACGTGGACCCTGTCTTTTTCAGGGCTACATACGAGCCGATAACCTCGACGGCATCGAGCCTCTGTTTGATCTCATCAACGACGGACATCACTCGCTCCCCGGTACGCACCGGCGTTTGTTGTTCGCCGATGTGCATGCGCAACGCGATCAATCTGTGAAGGAGGCTATAGACTGACGGGCTGGTGGCTCACAGCGTGCTACTTTGAGCGTAGGCTCCTCAGTGGCCATCGGCCAGAGCCACATGGTGGATAGGAGCCACCGAGGCTATCCAGACGCTCGCGACCGGATATATATCGGGCTGTGGTTGTCGCGGCGTGACCGGTGTCGGGCCGATGGCTGGGCTGCCACCTCAGGTGCGCTTGACCGCCACTGTCACTGCTCAGCCCCATTATACACGTGATCGCGTCGCCCTCAAGGCGCAGGGATCGTGTGGCAAGGGGGGGACTGGCAGGGGAAACCAAAGAGGCCGGGCGATGAGCCCGGCCTCCTCTGAACAGCAGCGGTGTGGCTAGATGTCCTTTTCGGCACCGATGTTGAGATCGTTCCGCAGGGCAGCCTGTGCCGCCGCCAACCGCGCCACGGGCACACGGAAGGGCGAGCAGCTGACATAGGCCAGGCCCACGCGATGGAAAAAGTCGATCGAGGCGGGATCGCCACCGTGCTCGCCACAGATGCCCAGTTCGATCTCTGGCCGCGCGGCACGCCCATCGGTGACGGCCTTGCGCACGAGTTGACCGACGCCTTCTTGATCCAGGCTCTGGAACGGGTTGGCAGCGAGCAGTCCACGATTGACATACGCCAACAGGAACTTGCCCTCTGAGTCATCCCGCGAAAAGCCAAAGGTCATCTGGGTGAGGTCGTTGGTGCCAAAGGAGAAGAACTCTGCCTCCTCCGCGAGCGCTCCGGCGGTCAGCGCCGCACGGGGCGTCTCGATCATCGTGCCGAACTTGTGCTCGACCGTGACGCCCTGCTCCTCCATGACCTGCTCGGCCACGGCGCGCAGCTTGGTGGTCTCGGCGCGCAGCTCATTGATATGAGACACGAGCGGGATCATCACCTCGACCTTGACCTTGATACCCTTTTTGGTCTGGCTGCAGGCCGCCTGGAAGATGGCGCGCACCTGCATCTCGGTGAGGCCGGGCATCATCAGTCCAACGCGGCAGCCGCGCAGGCCCATCATCGGGTTCACTTCCCACATGCTCTCCACGACACTGAGCATGCGCTCGCTCTCAGCCAGCGTCTCGGGATCCTCGCCCGTGGTGCGAAGCTTGACCACTTCCTCCAGCAGCGATTCCCGGCTGGGCAGGAACTCGTGCATGGGCGGATCGATCAGGCGGATGATCACGGGCAAGCCGTCCATCGCCTCAAAGATGCCTTCAAAGTCCTCCTGCTGGAAGGGCAAGAGCTGCTCAAGATACCTGGCGCGCTCCTCGTCCGTGCGGGACATGATCATGCCCACCACGGCGGGGCGCCGGGTCTCCTCAAAGAACATGTGCTCGGTGCGGCAGAGGCCGATTCCCTGCGCGCCAAAGGCGCGCGCACGGCGGGCATCGCGCGGATAGTCCGCGTTGGTGTATACGCCGAGGGTGCGGGTCTCGTCGGCCCACGCCAGGAGCTGAGCCAGTTCCTCGTTGGACGCAATGTCCGCCTCAAGGGTGGGTACCTCTCCCACAAAGACCTCGCCGGTGGTGCCATCGATGGAGATGACATCGCCTTCCTTCACAACCAGGTCGCCCTTGGTAAAGCGTCTGTGCTCGGGCTCGATGCTGATCTCCTCGCAGCCCACGACGCAGGGCATATTGCTGCCGCGCGCAACCACGGCCGCGTGCGATGTCGCACCGCCGTGCTGCGTGAGCACGCCCTTGGACATGAGCATGCCGCCCACATCGTCAGGCGAAGTCTCGGGTCTCACCAGAATGACGGCCTCGCCGTTCTCTGCATGCTCCATGGCGCGATCCGAGTCGAACACCGCGATCCCGGTCGCGGCGCCGGGAGAGGCGTTCAGGCCTTGAGCGATCTGATCGCCGGCGGCCTTGGCACGCGCCTTGGCATCCGGATCGAACATGGGGTGAAGCAGCGCATCTACCTGCTCCGTGGTGACGCGATCGAGGGCCTCTTCCTTTGAGATGAGCCCGTCGTTGGCCATGTCGACAGCGATTTTCACAGAGGCAAGGGCTGTGCGCTTGCCGGTGCGAGTCTGCAGCATCCAGAGCTTGCCCTGCTCGACGGTCAGCTCCAGGTCCTGCATCTCTCGGTAATGGCGCTCGAGTTGCTTGCCCAGATCCAGGAACTGCTTGTAGATTTCCGGATTGCTGCGCTCCAACTCCGTGATGGGCATGGGCGTGCGAATGCCGGCGACGACATCCTCACCCTGTGCATTGGGCAGGTACTCGCCGAACAGGCGGTTCTCACCGGTGTTGGGGTTGCGGGTGAAAGCCACACCGCTGCCCGAGTCGTCGCCCATATTGCCAAAGACCATGGTGCAGATATTGACCGCGGTGCCCCAGGAATCCGAGAGGTTGTTGATGCGGCGGTAAGTGGTGGCATTGGGGCCAAACCAGGAGTTGAACACCGCCTCGATCGCCTGGCTCAACTGATCCCAGACGTTATCGGGGAACTCTTCGCCCAGCTCCGCCTTGTAGACGGCCTTAAAGTCGGTGACCACCTGCTTGAGCATGTCCACGGTCAGGTCTGTATCGCGGCCGCCCTCGGTCTGGGCCTTGTACTTGTCCAGGACGCGCTCGAACTTTTCGCCATCGATCCGCTTGACGATCCGGCCGTACATCGAAATGAGCCGCCGGTACGAGTCGTACGCGAACCGGTAATCATCGGCCTTGGCCGCAAGCCCCTCGAGGGTCTCGGGATTCAGGCCGACGTTCAGCACAGTGTCCATCATGCCGGGCATCGAGATGCGTGCGCCCGACCGCACAGAGACGAGCAGGGGGTTCGTCGGATCGCCGAACTTTTTACCCGTCTGCTCCTCCAAAACGGCCATCGCCTCTTTGACCTGATCCCACATACCATCCGGGAATCGTTTGCCCGCATCATAGTAGGCCAGGCAGGCCTCCGTGGTGCAGGTAAAGCTGGGGGGCACAGGAAGGCCCGCGTTGGTCATCTCGGCAAGACCCGCGCCCTTGCCGCCCAACAGGTTCCTCATATCCTTGTTGCCCTCGGAGGACAGATACACCCATTTGTTCACCATCGATTACTCCCTCCCACTATCTGGCTAGCCAGTTGATAACAACACAAAACCCGCGCCTCGCCTGGGCCAAGCACGGACACTTGATTATAGGGCTCCCAGGCAAGTGCGGCAAATCGCTGCCCTTTCCCGATGCTCCTGAGGCGACCCTGGCTAGCCAGTTCCCGTACCCGTCGAGGGCGCATAACGCCATCGCGTTCATGAGGGTCGACCGGGCATGCTGGCCTGTAGCCTTGAGACCAGGTCGGTGCGCCGGCTCACCAGCGTTGTGCGCTTGACCGCGATCTGCAGGGCACGCTCCTGGGTGATGAGGACCGCCAGTCGCTGAGCACGCGAGAGGGCGGTGTAGAGTATATTCCGCTCTAACATGACATAATGGGATGAGAGCAGGATGACGATCACTGCGGGCCACTGTGAGCCCTGGGCTGCATGCACGGTCATCGCCCACGAGTGCACCAGGTCATCCAACTCTGCAAAGGCGTAGGGTACTGTGGCGTCGTCAAAGCGTACCTGTACCAGCTGGTCCTCCCTGTCGATGCTCAGGACCGTTCCCAGGTCCCCATTAAAGACGCGTTTCTGATAGTCGTTCCTCGTCTGGCGTACTTTGTCGCCCACGCGCAAGACGACGGGCTGGCCCTCCGCACGCCGTCCCAGTATGAACTCATGGCGATGGGGCGCTGCCGGGTTCAGCCGCGCCTGAAGGGCGGCGTTCAGAGCGCGCACCCCGGCGTCGCCTCCGTGCACCGGCGACAGGACCTGGATCTCCTCGGCAGGAACCCCGAGGAAGGCGGGCAACCGCTCTGCGGCGAGGTCCACGGCCAATGCCAGGGCTTCATCGGGAGACTCGCGGGGCATCTCATAGTAATCAGAGACGGGCCCTGAGGGACGAATCGGCCGCTTCCCCTGCCGGATGCGATGGCAGTTGGCGACGATCAGACTGACGTCGCCTGCCTCCTGCCGAAAGATCTGCTCCAACCGGACGACGGTCATCTGACTCGGCGGAATCCCGGTGGCGGCCGCGATCAGGTCGTGTAACACCGCGCCTGGCCCGACGGGCGGCAGCTGATCTATGTCACCCACGAGAAAGAGGTGGGTAACGGGCCCCAGCCTCGCCACGATCTGATCCATAAGCCACAGATCGATCATTGAGGCCTCATCGATGATGAGCACAGTCTCGTTGACTGGCTCCGCCGGGGACCGCTCATTCATGGTCCCCAGGCCCAGATAGCGGTGTACGGTCGAGGCCATACGATCTGTGGCGATGGCCAACTGCTTGGCCGCCCGGCCCGTGGTCGCACAGAGGGCGTAGCTGACGTCCAGCGACTCTAAACAGAGGATCAGCGTCCTCATCGTCGTCGTTTTGCCGGTGCCAGGGCCGCCTGTGAGCACAACCATGCGCGTTCCGGTCAGGAGCGCTTGCACGGCGGCGCGCTGCTCGCCGGTGAGAGCAGCGCTGCTGTGCTGGCGGATCAGGTCGCCGGCAGAGTGGCCCTCTAGACGGAGCGACGCTGCAGGCGGGTGTTGCAGCCACGACGAAAGCCTGGACGCGACCCGTTCCTCAGTCTCGGCGACCGCCGGCAGGTAGACGCCCGCCGCGCCCGAGAATGGATCCAACTCCCGGCGTATCGCGCGTCCTTCGTATACCAGGGCTTGCAGGTGAGGCTCAAGAGTGTCCGGATCGATATCGAGCAACTCCGCTGCTGCACTAAGAAGCGCGTCTGGAGCGGTCCAGAGGTGGCCATCTCCCAAGGCCTGGGTGAGCACATGCAGTATGCCCGCCTGCAGGCGCTGGGGCGCCATGTCGTCCATGCCCAGTGACCCCGCTATGCGGTCGCACGTCTTGAAACCAAAGCCCGATACCCGTTCCGCCAACAGGTACGGGTTGGCGGACACGGCTCGCCACGCGTCATCGCCAAACTCGCGATAGATGCGCTGCGCCTGACGCGGCGTGAGTCCAGCAACGCCCTGCAGGTTGACCATCAGACGGTTGATGCTGCGATGCTCCGCCCAGCTCGCGCGAATCTTGGCTGCGCGCACCGGACCGATCCCCCGTACCTCTTCGAGGCGCTCGCCGCCGCTGTCCAGTACGTCGAGGACACCGGGTCCGAAGTGCTCTACGATGAGTCGTGCATGGTGGGGCCCCAAGCCCTTGATGCTGGCTCCCGCCAGGTAACGCTCAATTGCGCCGGGGCTGGTGGGAGTTTCGATGATGGCCGTGCTGGCCCGAATCTGTGGACCATAGCGAGGATCGACGTGCCAGGTGCCCGCGATCCGGTAGCACGTGCCCTCCTCAACGGCACCAAAGATGCCCGTGGCGGTCATCGTCATGTTATGGTCAGCGTCTTCGGGCAGGAGCTGCACAACGGCAAAGCCGGTATCGGGATTCGCGAAGGTGACTCGCACGATGCTAAAGACACCCTCCACTGGCTCGCCTTCAGAGCCCAGTGGAAAGGTGCTCTGCACGACCCTTTTCGCATTCGCTTGGCTACGAGGGGGAGATGTGTGGGCTGCCATGCCCGCATTCTATAGAGGCCTACAGACACCGTCAACGAGAGCCCCGGCACAAGTCTGCTACTGATTGCCACAGTTAGCGTTACCGCTTGACGCGAGGTTGCGGCCTGTGGTAACGTGCGCAGGACGTGGTGGCAATACAGATGGGCAGAGATGATTTCCCGTGGAGGGTTGATGCTATGAGCAGTGCGGCACTTGAGGCGGACAACGGCTCCCGCGCTACGCAGTCAGCAGGGGCTTTTCAGTTTGTTTTGCACAGTCACCTGCCTTATTGCCGGCTGGCAGGACGATGGCCGCACGGCGAGGAGTGGATTCATGAAGCGCTCGCCGAGACCTACATCCCTCTTTTAAACGTCCTCACAGACCTCTATGAGCGCGGTATCTGCGGCAAGATGACGCTCAGCCTGTCGCCGGTGCTGGTAGAGCAGCTGGCGGACGCGGATGTCTGCGCGAATTTCCTGCTGTATCTGGACGAGGAGATCGAGATGGCCAGCCGCGATCTGTCTCGGCTGGATCCTGAAGAGCAACCCCAGTTGCACTATCTCGCATCCTATTACCTGGATTTTTATGAAAAGACCAAGGCCAGTTTTGTGGATCGGTACCAGCAGGATGTGGTGGGCGCCTTTCGCCGGCTGCAGGATGCTGGCTGTATCGAGATCAGCACCTGCGCTGCCACGCATGGCTACCTGCCTCTGCTTTCGCGCGACTCTTCCATCTATGGACAGGTCCGCACGGCCGTTGCCAGCTACACCCGGCACTTTGGCCGCCCGCCACGGGCGATCTGGCTCCCCGAGTGCGCCTACCGGCCTGCCCGATCCGAGGCTGATGGCACTGTCAGGCCTGGTCTCGAAGCGTTTCTCGCCGCGCAGGGAATCGGCTGCTTTTTCGTAGAGACGGCCTCTATCGAAAAGGGGCGTCCGGGCTATCGCTCTCGCAGCGCCATCGGCGTTGGACCCTATGCCCTGGCCGAGAAGAGGTTTCAGGCGGAGGCGCCCGCCGCCGCAGAGGCGACGCGCGCCGAACTGAGTACCGATCCCGGCGGGAGCACCTATCAGGCCTATGTTGTGGCGGAGCCAGATGGGACGGTGACGACGCCGTCTGTGGCGGTCATCGGGCGCAACGAGCGCACGGGGATGCAGGTCTGGTCCGCAGAGTGGGGCTACCCCGGCGACGCGGACTATCGCGAGTTTCACCGCAAGGATGCCGTCTCCGGTTTGCAGTACTGGCGTGTGACGGCTCCTGATGCGGATCTGGGTGAGAAAGACTATTACCATCCAGATTGGGCCGCGGGCAAAGTGGCGTCGCACTCGCTGCACTTTGCCACGCTTGTTGAGGAACTGCTGAGAGATTACTGGCAGAATACTGGACAGTATGGGCTGATCTCCTCCAACTATGATACCGAGCTTTTTGGGCACTGGTGGTTTGAGGGCGTTACCTGGATCGGTCAGGTGCTGGAGCATCTGGCGGAGAGTGCTGCGGTGGATCTGACTACGACCAGCGAGTTTCTTGATGGCAATCCGCCGCGCCAGGCCCTGGCCGTCCCCGAAGGTTCCTGGGGCGCTGGCGGAACGCACTGGACCTGGGACAACCCGGATACGCATTGGATGTGGGCGCCGATTCACGAGGCGGAGCGCACGATGGAGGCCCTGGTGGCGCGCTATCCGGACGCCTCTGGCGAGGCGCTCGAGGCGCTCAATCAGGCTGCGCGGGAGCTGTTGCTGCTGCAGGCCAGCGACTGGCCGTTTCTTGTCACGACCGGACAGGCTCGGGAGTACGCCATCGGACGCTTTCACGGGCATCTGGAGCGTTTTCAGGGGTTGGTGTCACGCCTGGAGACGGGCGCAGTCGCCGATGCAGCCATACTGGCCAGAGAGTATTATCAGCGCGACAATGCATTTCCGGATATCGACTACAGGTGGTTTGCGGAACGCCAGGGACGTGTGGCGTAATTGATCGAATGGACGATTCACCGGCGATGTGAGGCAATGCTGTGAGTTTGTATCTGCGCGGAACCGACCCGCTGTACTGGCAGGTAGCCAATCGCATCATCGAGGGGATTCAGGATGGCACCTGGGCACCCGGCGACAAGTTGCCCAGCGAGCATGCCTTGTGCGATATGTACCAGGTGAGCCAGATCACTGTGCGCCGAGCGCTCCGCGAGCTTGCTCACCAATCGCGAGTCTATAGCCGGCACGGGTTGGGCTGGTATGTGGAGGACGAGCCCGTTTCTGCCGGCGAGTCTGTTGGTCGCCCCGATGTGGCGATCCTCACCTCCGAGCCCGACGCGTTGCTGCGCGCGCTCATCGATGCCTCGATATCCTGCTTTGGACCTCTGGGTCAGACTGTCGAGATGTTCTACTATCCGGCCGGGCTCTCCCCGGAGGAGGTGCGCGCCGTGTTGCCCGCAGGCCTGAACGGCGTGCCCCTGCTGTGGGCCGTCCAAGGCTCTGAGGAGGGCCTGGCGGAGCGATATGAGGCACTCACAGCAGAGTATGCCGAGCGCAGCATCCTGTTCGGGAGGGCGATCGAGGGGCTCGACCTGCCAGCCGTCGGCATCGATGAGCAGGCCGCGATGGCCCAGGTGACGCAGCACATGATCGCACAGGGGCACAGGCGTATTGCCTACATTGGCACAGACCCCCTGCAGGTCGAGGGCTGGCGCCGCTATAGCGGCTTTGCGGCCAGCATGTGGGATCATGGTCTGGAGCTCGCGCTAGAGTGGGTCTTTTCCGCCGGGGACGTCGAGAGCCAGAATGATGCTCGGTTTGACCGGGTGATGAGCGGCAGCCGGCGGCCAACGGCAGTGGTGTGCTCTTCCGATACGCTGGCGGTAGAGGTCATACATCGCCTGGCATCTATCGGGCTGGCCTGCCCCTCAGACGTGGCCGTTGCGGGCATGGGCGACGAGCCCTTTGGCGCCTATCTCGCCGAGCCGCTGACCACGTTTCGCTTTGGGCTTACGGCCGCTGCACAGCAGGTAGTCACGGCGATCGCCGAGCTTGGTCAGGGTAATGAGCCTGTCCTGGCGCCGGTAACAGGTGAGCTTGTGGTGCGTACAAGCTGCGGGGCAACCACGGGCCAACTATCTTTGGACGACAGCACCGGGTCCTGAGACGCCGTCGGGTCCGGCACTTTTCTGCGGACCTAGAGTATGGGCGACGCCATGTCGTTGGGAATCGGCTGGCGTGCGGTATTGTGCCGGTGGTTTACGGTCTGGCCGCGCTTGATCGTCGCTGCCTTTGTCACTGCCTGGAGTGCGGATGCGGACGCTGTGGCCTGGCACGTTTCGTCTGTTTCTTGCGCTCTCGCTGGTTCTGACCTGCGAGGCATC
>CAZMAI010000016.1:12828-14921 GCA_964564195.1 uncultured Anaerolineales bacterium
CTGGCACGTTTCGTCTGTTTCTTGCGCTCTCGCTGGTTCTGACCTGCGAGGCATCGGCGCTTACGGATAGCTCTCCATACTCTGATCTCGCAGAGAGGACTCTCGTCCAGGAGTCGAGCCTCACTGGCACCTTTGCCGCTATTCAGTCTCGGGACGTATCCGCCTCACTCCTGGGACAGCCCTCAGCAACTCCCACGAATCCTCTCGCCCGGGTCGCGCCCTTGAGTGGTGCGGTGTGCACCGAGGCTCTGGAGGCCATGGGTGCCACGGCCTGGCATCAGGCGGGCTATCTGGGGCAAGGCGTCAAAGTCGGGGTCATCGATCTCGGTTTTGGTCTCTACCAGACCCTGCTCGGGACTGAACTCCCTGAACATGTAGCGACACGCAACTTTGTCGACGGTCAGGAGGGCACATCGGTCGCGACGGGACCACCGTCCGGAACGGCGGCGGCCGAGATCATACACGATGTCGCGCCAGGGGCCGCGCTCTACCTTGCCAAGATCCTCACCTCCGCTGATCTGGTCGAGGCCGTGGACTGGTTGCTCGAAGAAGATGTACAGATCATCAACACTTCCATCGCCTGGGTCGAGGTGGCCCCGGGTGATGGCACCGGCCTGATCGCCGATCAGGTGGCCAGAGCACGCGCGGCCGGGGCGCTCTGGGTGTCGGCGGCGGGCGATTACCGTCAGCGGCACTGGTGCGGCAATTGGGACGATCCGGGAGCGGGCGATGTGTTGCCCTTCGGGCCGGACGACAAGCTGAACTGGCTGTTCACAGACGAGGGCTGCTATATCGCTCCGGGAACCATGATCAAGGCGACCCTGCGATGGAGCGACTGGGAGGTTGTCGACCAGGACTATGACCTCTATCTCTATGAATCTGGTCTGGATGATCCGACGCTGCGCGTCGTGGCGTCCAGCACCAAGCCGCAGACGGGGCTAAGTGGTGAGAAGCCGACCGAGTCTCTAGAGTTCGCCACGACATCGCCGGCGAGTTGCTATGGCCTGGCGGTTCGGGCCTATAACGCGACCCGAGCTATCCACCTGGATCTGTTTGTGGATGGCGAGACGCGGCTGCACATCCGCAGCGCAGCGCAGAGCCTGTCCAACTTTTCGGATGCCGCGGGGGCGCTCAGCGCGGGTGCGGCATCCTGGCATCCTCCCTATGCGGCCCTCGCGGATAGCTCCGAAGGCCCGACAAAAGGGCCCGGCGGCGTCGCTGAGGGTGGTCTGGCGCAGCCGGGCCTGCTCGGCTACGGAGGTGTCTCCACGTCGAGCGCCGGCATTGTTGCAGGGAGCGCGGCCGCGGCGCCCCACGTGGCAGGTGCGGCGGCCCTCGTACTGGGGCGCTCACCGGACTGGGGGCCCGTGCAGGTCGAGGCCTTTCTAGTCGTGCACGCCCGGGACAACCTGCCGCCTGCAGGCTGGGACCCTCTCTCTGGGCATGGCAGTCTGTATCTGGGCAGCCCCGTACCTCTAAAGGCCAGAGTCTGGCTTCCCCTGGTGATGCGCTAGAGCCGCTGTTTGGCCGGTCTGCGACAATGGCTGGATTGACAGGTCGGCCGGCGGCGCTATGCTCTGATCAGCCCAGCAAGGAATGTGTCATGACATCCTCGACCCAGGCCCGCAGCCTGCTCATCAAGCCGGCCTCAGCCGACTGCAATCTGCACTGCTCCTACTGTTTTTACCACGAGCGGCCGACCGATCCGTACAGTGGCGGCCCAGTGCGGCGTATGAGCCTTGATGTCCTGGAACTGCTGATCAGCCAGGCCATGCGCCTCGACCGCAGGCAGGCGGTATTCGGATGGCAGGGCGGGGAGCCGACGCTCTGTGGGCTAGAGTTCTTTGAGCGCGTGGTCGCGTTACAGCAGCGCTATGGCTATCCCGGGCAGTCGGTGAGCAACGGCCTGCAGACCAATGCGCTGCTGCTGAACGATGACTGGGCCCGATTCCTGCACAAGTACAACTTTCTGGTTGGCGTGAGCTTGGATGGTCCCGCGGAGTACCACGACCGCTATCGCGTGCATGTCGATGGGTCCGGGAGCCATGCGCGGGTGATGGAATCGATCGGCAGGCTGCAGCGCCAAGGGGTCG
>CAZMAI010000016.1:15021-27942 GCA_964564195.1 uncultured Anaerolineales bacterium
GGGAGCCATGCGCGGGTGATGGAATCGATCGGCAGGCTGCAGCGCCAAGGGGTCGCATACAATATCCTCTCGGTGGTGAACCGTGCGACTGGCAGTCACGGGGCCGAAATCTATGACTATCTGGTGGAGCAGGGGTTCGACTACTTGCAGTTCATCCCGTGTGTAGAGGTCGATCCTGCGACGGGCGGGATTGCCGAGTTTTCGGTGCAGCCGGAGCAGTACGGCGATTTTCTGTGCGAGGTCTTTGACCGCTGGTACAACGGCGGAGATCCGCAAGTCTCGGTGCGAGACTTTGACGCGATTCTGGCGGCGTATGTGGGACAGGAGGCGAGCGTCTGCTGCTATCAGGAGCGCTGCGGGAGCTATCTGGTCGTCGAGTACAACGGGGATCTCTATCCGTGCGACTTTTTCGTGCGCGATGATCTCTTTCTGGGCAACCTCAACGATGTGACGCTGGAGGAGGCCTTTGGTGGCAGCGGGCTGGCCGGTTTCGCGTGCGCCAAAGCCGACCCTCGCGCGGAATGCCAGAGCTGCGCCTGGTTTCCGCTTTGTCAGCAGGGCTGTCCCCGCTTTGTGGGTCTCAATGGCACACAGCGCCACTATCTGTGCCGCGCGATGCAGCAGTTCTATGCCCACAGCTTTGACGGATTCATGCATTTGCGCCAGGCCTATCTCTCATCCGCGAATGGATCTATGCTCAAGGCGCCGCCACCTCCGGTCCTGCCGGTGGGACGAAATGACCGGTGTTCCTGCGGTTCTGGGAAAAAGGTCAAGCAATGTTGCGGGCAGACGCGCCCGAACTGGTTGCGCTACCGGTGAGCTCTGGCCATTCACTCATGTGCTAGAGTGGCCGAAATCCGTGGAAAAGACTGCTCCCGGTGGAAATTCCCCGTAAAAGTATTGGCAGCTCCCCCTATCTTGTGTATACTGTGGTTACTGTGTGGGTGCTCAGTGCATAATTGTGGGAGACTGTGCAGGCGCCGAGACCCACTTGTATCGTCCAGAGGGACCTCAGGATGGGGGAGGTCACGGTGTCGTTCCGCGGTACGTTCACGCACTCACTCGATAGCAAGGGCCGCCTGACGATCCCGGCGCGCATGAGGGAGGATCTGGAAGCAGGTCTTGTCCTTACGCGTGGCTATGGCCCGTACCTCATCATCTATCCTCAACATATCTGGGACGAACAAGAACGCCTCCTCAAGTCGCTGCCGTGGACCAGCGATGAGCGACAGATTTATTCCCGATGGACGTTTGGCGGCGCGGCGGACGTGTCTCTGGACACGTTGGGGCGCATCCTGGTGCCGGATCACCTCCGCGAGTGGGCTGAACTGGTGGATCGCGCCACCATCGTCGGGGCACAAGAGGCGATCGAGATTTGGAGCCCCGAACGGCACGAAGCCATTCTAACCGCCGATCACGAGAAACTTCCCGACATTCTAAAGAGCCTGTCAGCCAAGGGACTCTTTTAAATCATGATTGCCGCAGAGGAGATCACGGGCGAAGGGGATAGCTCCTGGAGCCATACGCCGGTTCTCCTCGCCGAAGTGCTATCGTGGCTTGAACCGCGCTCTGGCGGACGCTATATCGATGCGACTGTGGGCCTGGGCGGGCATGCGGCGGCGATCCTGGAGCGGTCGCAGCCAGATGGCCAGCTATTGGCCATCGACGCTGATCCGGCGGCGCTG
The DNA here is from genome assembly GCA_964564195.1 of uncultured Anaerolineales bacterium. Classification (GTDB taxonomy): domain Bacteria; phylum Chloroflexota; class Anaerolineae; order UBA1429; family UBA1429; genus JAAYED01. The sequence goes on from CAZMAI010000016.1 coordinate 16,707, forward strand.
GCCATCGCAGAGCGCAACCTGAGTGCTTTTCGAGGTCGCGTTACCTTTGTTCAGGGCAGGCATCGCGAGCTTGAGCGGATCGCCGCAGAGAGCGGGTTCGGGGACAGCGACGGGATCCTGATGGACCTGGGGGTATCGTCCCTGCAGTTGGACGATGCCAGCCGCGGATTCTCTTTTCGAGAGGCGGGTCCGCTGGATATGCGGATGGATCCGGGGCAGTCGCTATCCGCCGACGAAGTGGTCAATCACTGGTCCGAGCAGGATCTGGCCCGTGTGATCTATGAATATGGCGAGGAACGGTACGCCCGGCGCGTCGCGAGGAGTATTGTCAACGCCCGGCCTATCGCTGATACCGCCCGTCTGGCGGAGGTTGTTTCGAAGGTGGTGCGAACGTCAGGGGGGATCCATCCGGCGACACGGACCTTTCAAGGCATTCGGATTGCAGTTAACGGCGAACTGGCGTCGCTCGCGGATACCTTGCCACAGACGCTTGAGGTCCTGGCCCCGGGGGGCGTGCTCGCGGTCATTTCGTTCCATTCGCTCGAGGACCGCATCGTCAAGCAGTGGATGGTGCAGGAAGCGCGTGGGTGCATTTGCCCCCCGCTGTTACCGGTGTGCGAGTGCGGCCATGTTGCGCGGCTGGAGCGGCTGACGAAAAAGCCAGTGACGGCGGGGGCAGACGAGGTCGCAAGAAATCCGCGCAGCAGGAGTGCCCTGCTGCGAGTGGCGCGCAAGTTCCGCGCAGCGAGGGCTCAAGAGGCAGTGCAGGAGCGCGACATGAGGTCACACCATGCACGATAGAGACCGCCTGTTCATGCTCTACGGGCGCAAACCAGGGGACGCCGGCGCGCGCGTTGACCTGCGCATGATGGCGTTCTTTGGCGTCGTGCTGCTGCTGCTTGCTCTCGCGGGTTGGCTGTATCTCCGTCAGGCCAGCGAGGTGGCCCAGCTGGCCAGCGAGATCCGCGAACTGGAACTGGAGAAGGAAGCCCGGCATCGAGAGATGGTGATTCTGCGCGGAGAGGTTGCCATGCTGGGCTCCCTCAAGCGCGTCCTTATAGAAGGCTCTGAAATGGGATATCGTCTGCCCGCGGCATCATCGGATGACGGGTTGCTTCTCGTCCCGTGCGCTGCCGACTGCGCGCCGCCGCCGATGGTGGCAAGTGAGGCGGCCGGCGGTTCCGGCAGTGATCAGGATGATATCGGGGGGCTCTGGGCTGGCGTTGGCGAGAGGCTGCGGAGAGGGATTCGGTTAGCGTTTCCGACGTGGTAGAGCAGGCTGGGTACAGGTGGCGACGATAGACCGCACGCGCAAGAGCGCCGATGAGGGACAGTTCAAGCGGATGATCTGGGTACAGATCATCCTCTCTGGCGTGGCCCTGCTCCTGATCGGTCGCCTGGCCTGGTATCAGATGTTCGGTCGTATCGTGACCAGACCGCAGGCGCCAGAGGTGATTCCGGCGGTACGCGGAGATATCCTCGACGCCAACGGTTATCCTCTGGCCACCTCCACCTACGCCTGCAATGTGTTCTTCCGGCCGGACCTCTATGACAACTCTGAGGTGCAACTCAAGCTCAGGGAACGCCTGGCGGTCACGGCCACGATCGTGTCTATGGGGCTGACGTTTGCTGAGGATGCGACACCCTCTGGCTTTGTGCCGCGCTTTGCGGACTTGCTTGTTGCTCTGGATTCGCGGCGCGCCCCGGATGCGAGCGAAAGGGAAGGCAGAGAGGGGACTACAGGTCTCGCCGAAGAGTTGGCGGAGAAGCTTGCCGATCGCGACCTACTGGCGTGGTCATTTGTTGACGAGACGAGCGAGGAAAGCACGGGCGTTTGGAGGGACCAGCGAAAGCTGGCGCTGTCTTCCGGCGGCGATATGTCTGCGGTTCTGGCGCGATTGCTCTCTGAGGTTCTCGGGGAGCCCCTGACAGATATGACTGCGACTCTGGCAGCAAGCCGGAATCAGCGACACATGTTGAGTGTCGGCGTTCCGGCAGCCCAGTGCGAGGGGATAGGCGCGCTGCAAAACGACATCCTCACCACCGAGTTGGGCTTCCAGCGCATCTATCCGGACGCTCCTCTTGCAGCTCACGTGCTGGGCTTTATGAATTTCGCCGGTGACCCACAGTACGGCCTGGAGTTTTACTATGAAGGGCAGTTGCGCGGGAAGGATGGCGCCTGGCAGGGTGTGAACGATCCCTCGGGTGACCGGCTGCTGGCGGAGTTGGGCGGATATCGCACCGCGATCGATGGCACTGATCTGATCCTGACTCTGGATCGCAATGTGCAGAATCAGGCCGAAAAGATTCTGCGCGAAGCTGTGGTTTCCAGCGGCGCCGAGTCGGGCAATTTGATCGTTCTGGATCCGGCAACGGGCGCGATCATCGCAATGGCCAACAGCCCGACATATGATCCCACGCGCTTTTGGGAGGTTGGGCTCAACACGCTGCGGAATAACGCAACTGGAGCGGTATACGAGCCTGGTTCGGTGATCAAGCCGATCACGATCGCTGCGGCTCTGGACGCACGTGTGATCCACCCCGATACGACCTACAAAGACACGGGGTCGATTGTGGTTGGCGATCAGGAGGTGCGTAACGCCGACCTCAAGGCGCATGGCGAGACCAGCATGACCGAGCTCCTGGCCTATTCGCTGAACGTAGGTGCAGCACACGTAGCCTCAGCGCTTGGGCCGGCACGTTTTTACGAGATGTTCAAGCGTTTCGGGTTTTCCGACCCGACGGGGATCGATCTGACGGCCGAAGAGCGCGGCATCATGCGCGTTCCAGGGCAGGAGGACTGGCATCTGTCCGATCTCGGCAGGAATAGCTATGGACAGGGGATGTCTGTGACGCCGCTGCAGGTCGCGGCGGCATTCGGGGCTCTTGCCAACGACGGGACGATGCGCCGGCCACACATCGTCGCGGCGGTGCGCGATGGCGATGGTACACGCGTTGTCGAGGACACGTGGGGACGCCAGGTCGTTTCGGCAGACGTAGCGCGGCAGGTGACCGCGATGCTCGTTGACGCCGTCCCCTTGGGCATGTCTGCTGCGCTCGTCCCGGGCTATCGAATCGCGGGCAAGTCCGGCACCTCCCAGGTTGTGCGCGAAGGTGCCTATATCCCCGACTATTACATCGGCTCTTTTGTCGGCTATGGACCGATCCCGGACCCGCGCTATGTGGTCATGGTCAAGCTAGACGGACTCGGAGAGGGACAGTGGGGCGGGCAAGAGGCTGGCCCCGCGTTTGCGGAGATGTTTACCTATCTCATGGACTATACAGGCGTTGCGCCCAATGAGTGACAGATTCAGCATGCCGCCCATGTCACTGGAAGAGATGCTGGCCAGCCTGGCGCCTGGCTGGTCAGTACCCGGTGCAGAGCATGTTTCTGTCAACGAGGTCTGCATCGACTCAAGGCAGGCGAGCCCGGGTAGCCTGTTTGTAGCTCTACGCGGCGAGAACGTGGATGGGCACGATTATGTGGCAGCGGCGCTATCGGCGGGAGCGCGCATCGCTGTTGTGGATCGGCCACTGATTGGGCTGCCCTGTGCGGACACCGTAGAGCGCCATGCGCCCGCTGCTCTCGATGTCCCGCTGACCGTGCGGGTTGCCAGCACGCTTGCGGCGCTGCAGACGCTCGCCGCCGCGAGGCGCCGGGCAAGTGAGACGTTGCGTGTGATCGGGATAACGGGCAGCATCGGCAAGACGACGACCAAAGAGGCGGTGGCCGCGGTGCTCGCTGCGCGCTACAGCGTGCTCAAGAGCGGCGGAAACCGCAACAACGAGATCGGTCTCCCTTTGACGCTCTTGACCGCCCGTTCGGAGCACCAGCGTTCGGTGCTCGAGATGGGCATGTATCAGCTTGGTGAGATTGCCGAGTTGTGCCGCATTGCGTCGCCGGACGCCGGTGTTGTGACCAATGTCGCACCGGTGCATCTGGAGCGCCTGGGCACGATCGAGCGCATCGCAGAAGCCAAGGCGGAATTGGTGAGGGCCCTGCCGCGCGAGGGCTGGGTCGCCTTGAACGCCGACGACCCGCGCGTGGCCGCCATGGCCGATCTGACACGAGCGCAGGTGGTGACCTTCGGTGAGGCGGCAGCGGCAGATGTTCGCGTGTTGTCCTCAGAGAGCCTTGGCCTCCAGGGCAACACCTTTACGCTACGCGTGAGCGACGGCGTGGCCGGCTCGAGGCAGCGCGAACGACAGGTGCGTACTCGTATGTTGGGGCCGACGGCCGTACGATCGGTGCTGGCAGGCGTGACCGCGGGGCTGCTTGAGGGGCTATCCTGGGACGAGATACAGCAGGGACTGACTGACCTGGGGCAGGGGCTGCGCCTGGTGTCTCGAAGCGGCCGCGAGGGCAGCACGATCCTGGATGACTGCTACAACGCCAGCCCCGATTCGGTCCGGGCGGCATTGGCTACGTTGGCCGGCACGACAGGGCGGCGTATCGCCGTTCTGGGCGACATGCTGGAACTGGGAGCGATGGAGGCCGAGGGACACCGTCAGGTGGGCCGCGCAGCCGCGCAGTCCTGTGACTTACTCGTGACCGTGGGACAGCGTGCTCTGCTTATCGCAGAGGCGGCCGCTGAAGCGGGGCTGCCTGATGCCGCGATCGAGACCGTGCCGGATAATGCCAGAGCGGTCGCCGTGCTGGACCGCCTTGTACGGGCAGGGGATGTGGTCCTGGTCAAGGGCTCGAGAGGCATGGCGATGGAGGAGATCGTGTCATCACTGTTGGAGAGGACGCCATGAGCGGCCCGGCACTTGCAGGCGTTCTTGTCTTTCTGCTGCTGGCGCCAGCGGGCGTGCGGGTGATCGGCTGGCTGGACAGTAAGGGCATCAGAAAGCGAATCCGCACAGATGGGCCGGCGTCACACCACGCAAAGGCGGGGACGCCCACGATGGGCGGGTTGATTTTCGTGGCTGCGGGCGTTATCGGCGGCGCTCTGATGCTGGCGCTTGGCCATACGGAGGTTTTATGGCCGCTGATCGCCACGGTCACCTTCGCGATCCTGGGGACCTTTGATGATCTCAAAGGGATCAAGGACATCGAGGGTGTGGGCTGGTTGGCGCGCATCAAGTTTCCCTGGCAGTGGATCCTCGGGTTGCTGATGGCGGGAGGCATGTATCTGAGCGGGGCCAGCCGGCCCTTCTGGCTACCCTTTGCCGGGCAGGCTCTGGATCTGGGCCCCTGGTTCATTCCTGTGGGCGCGTTCCTGATCGTTGGCTGGGTCAACGCCGCGAATTTGACGGACGGCCTGGACGGTCTGGCTGCGGGGACCGCTGCGATTGTGGCGGCCTGTCTCGCCGCCCTGCTGGCCGGGAGCGGGCAGGGTGCCTTGAGCTACTGGAGCATGATCCTCGCCGGGGGGCTGCTGGCGTTTCTCTGGCACAATGCCCATCCCGCCAAGGTCTTTATGGGAGACGTTGGCGCAGAGGCTCTGGGCGCCGCGCTCGCCATGGTGGCGCTGGCTTCGGGGCAGATGATCCTGCTGCTGCTGGCTGGCGTGCCCTTGCTGAGCGAGGCTGTCTCTGTGATGTTGCAGGTAGCGTATTTCAAGTACACCCGGAAAAAGTTCGGCGAAGGCAGGCGCATTTTCCGCATGGCGCCCTTGCACCATCATTTTGAACAACTTGGCCATGATGAGGTTCAGATCACACTGCGGTTCTGGATAGCCACTGCAATTACCAGCCTGCTGGCGCTGGCTCTGGGTGGGGCGATCTAGGCGATGATTACACCAGACCTGACGGGGCTGAGAGCCGCCATCATCGGTGTCGCACGTGAGGGCACCGCTTTGGCGCGCTTTCTGGCTGGCGCTGGCGCAACGGTTACTCTGAGTGACCTCAAGCCTGCGGATCAGCTTGCTGCCGCCCTGCAGGATTTGGAGGGGCTTGCGATTCGTCTCGCACTCGGCGGCCATCCTGAGGACATCCTGGATGTGGATGTTTTGTTCCTGAGCCCTGGCGTGCCTCTGCGGGCAAAGCTTGTGCAGGAGGCGCAGGCACGCTCTCTGCCCATCTGCAGTGAGCCGCGGCTGTTCCTGCAGTTGTTCCCGAATCGCGTGGTCGGGGTCACTGGATCGAGCGGCAAGACGACCACGACAACGCTGATCGGGCGCATGCTGGAGAGGTCTGGCGTGCACGCCTGGGTCGGCGGGAACATTGGCAGGCCACTGATTACGGCGTTAGGACGAGAGGCACTGGCCGACGTGGCGGTCATGGAGTTGTCCAGCTTTCAGCTGGAGCTGTTTAGGCCCGAGACACAGGGTGATCAAGTGGATGAGGTGCGGACGGAGGCGTCGCGTGTGATCTCTCTGGCTGGGTACAGCCCTGAGATCGCTGTGGTCACCAATATCACACCCAATCACCTGGATCGCCATTCTTCGATGGATGAGTATATCCGGGCCAAGGCTGCGATCGTGGATTACCAGTCGCCGGATGACTGGGCCGTGCTGAACCTGGACGATGCTAACGCTTTGGGCTTTTCGCGGCGAACACCTGCCTGTGTCGCGTATTTCAGTCTCACGCAGCCCGTAGACGAGGGTGCGTACCTGGATCAGGGGCGGTTGCGGCTGAGGCTGGGTGGTGATGACCAGGTGATTTGTGTAGTGGAGGAGGTGCGCCTCAAGGGGATGCACAACCTGGCGAACCTGCTGGCGGCTGCCTGCGCAGCGCGCCTCGCCGGCGCCAGCCTGGAGGCCATACGCCAGGTTGCCACCGGGTTCGAGGGAGTCCCGCATCGCATGGAGGTGGTGCGGCGCTGGCACGGCGTTACCTTTGTCAACGATTCCATCGCCACAACGCCTGAGCGTGCCATCGCCGCAATGCGCGCCTATGACGAACCGCTGGTGCTGCTGGCGGGCGGGCGCGACAAGCATCTGCCCTGGGACACGTGGGCCGAGTGGGTTGAGCGCAAGGTGCGTGTGGTTATCACCTTTGGCGAGTGCGCGCCACTCGTGCGCAGCGCACTCGATCGGGTGCAGGGGCTGGAGGCCCAAGTGTTTGAGGCCGGTGATCTGGGAGCGGCAGTCGCAATGGCGAGCGAGTTGGCCTGTGAGGGCGACGTGGTGCTGCTCTCGCCCGGGGGAACGAGCTTTGATGCATACACCGATTTTGAAGCGCGGGGACAGGCTTTTCGTGAGCTTGTCGAGCGCCTGTAGAGGATAGTTGATGTTCACAGCGTTTACGCGCCGGCTGTCACGAACCGATTGGGGCATGTTCCTTATCGCTGTCGCCCTGCTGGCGACCGGGCTGGTGATGGTCTATAGCTCCTCTTACCATTTCCAGCTAATGGGCTGGGCGGATGTGACGGGTCCCACCTACCACTTTATGAAGCAAATGGGCTTTGCGGGGTTCGGCATGGTCCTCTTGGTGATAGGCTGGCTCGTTGACTATCACATCTACAAGCGACTGGTCATCCCCATCATGGCGCTCACAGTCATCACGTTGGTGGCTATGGCCTTTGTGGGACGCTGGGTATCGATGACGCGAGCCGCCGGTGACCTGGTGATCCATGGCTCGATCCAGCCGGTAGAGGTGGCCAAGATCGGGGCGATCATCTATATCGCCGTCTGGCTCGAGGCTCGCGGCGAGCAGATCAAGCAGTTCAGCGTCGGAACTGCGCCATACCTGCTCATTTTGGGAGCTCTGGCAGCGTTGATCGCGATGCAACCTGACTATTCCACGGCGCTCTTGCTGGTCGGGACGGCATCGGTGATGTTTTTCGTCGCCGGCGCCAACATGAAGCACTTTATTCTTTACCTGATCTTTGGCAGTCTGTTGGTCGGCATTCCAGTGATACTGCTGGGCTATGGTGCCGAGCGGTATGAGATCTGGGTGGCTGGCCCCTTTAGTGATCCGACCGACAAGGGTTACCAGATTCTGCAATCGCTGCGTGCCCTGTCTCTCGGAGGCTTTAGCGGTGTGGGACTGGGCCAGAGCCAGCAGAAGATGTACCTGGGGCGCTTTTCACACACAGACTTTATTTTCTCCATCATCGGCGAGGAATTTGGCTTTTTGGGTGCTGTCGCCGTGATTGGCCTCTATGGATTGTGGGTTTGGCGCGGTTTCATCATTGCGCGCAGTGCGCCGGATGTCTACGGCAGGCTGCTGGCGATCGGACTGGTCAGCTGGATTGCTTTCCAGGCCGTGCTCAGTATTGCTGTGGCCACCAATTCGGCCCCGGTCACCGGCACGGTGCTTCCCTTTATGAGCTATGGTGGGTCATCGCTGGTTGCCGCGTTGGGCTCAGTAGGCATTCTCCTCAACATCTCGCGCAGCGGACAGCGGTCCAGGGCGGGTGAGAGATGAGGGTTCTCTTTACCGGGGGCGGGACTGGCGGACATGTCTATCCGGCGTTAGCCGTGGTCGACAGGCTCCTGGCCTTGGAGGATGGTGCCCACATCGAGCTTGCCTGGGTGGGGAGACTCGGCAGCGTGGAAGAGGATCTGGTTGGGCGCCACGGGATCGCCTTTTGGCCCATCAGCACGGGCGCCCTGCGGGGGCGCTCGCCCTTACAGGTGATTGGCAGTGCTGTCAGTCTGGTCAAGGGCATGGTGCAGGGGCGCGGGCTCATCCGGCGGTGGAGACCGGATGTCGTGTTCTCGACGGGCGGGTACGTGACCGCCCCGTTGACGCTGGCGGCCTGGCTGGCGCGGGTGCCTGTGGTGATCTACTTACCCGATATGGAACCCGGGCTCGCAATCAAGTTGCTGGCCCGCTTTGCGAGGCATGTGTGTGTGTCCTTTGAATCGGTTGCACAGTACTTTGACCGGCGCAAGGTTGTCGTGACAGGATACCCGGTACGGCAGGATCTGCTCAACGTGGATCGCGCCGAGGCGCGCAGCCAGTTGGGCCTGGACGCGGGCCGTCACGTGCTGCTTGTGCTGGGCGGTAGCACCGGTGCTCATTCGATCAACGAGGCGGTGAGTAAGCATCTGTCAGAGCTGTTAACCCTGGCGCAGGTGGTGCATGCAAGCGGCCCTGGCGACCTGGATGAGCTCACCCGGCGCACGGCTCAACTGAGCGCCGAGGAGCGAGCGGGCTACCAGCTCTATGGCTATCTGCACGGCGAGATGGCTGCCGCCCTGGCCGCCGCCGATCTGGTGGTTGCGCGCGCCGGGGCGTCGACCCTGGCCGAGTTCCCTGCAGTGGGTCTGCCGGCCATCCTGGTGCCCTATCCCTATGCGGGGCCGAATCAGGGCGTCAACGCCGCTTTTCTGGCAGAGCGCGGCGGCGCAATCGTCGTGCCCGACGCGGATCTGGACGCACGGCTGGTATTGGAGGTGCGCGCGCTGCTCGGTGATCAAGAGCGGTTGGCCACGATGTCTGTGGCGATGCGGGCCATCGCAGTTCCTGACGCTGCCGATCGGCTGGCGGCATGTCTCGTGCGTGTCGGGGGGAGTGGCTAACGTGGGAAACGTCGCGACCTGGACCATTAACCAGTATCTGCTGATCGCATGCGTCGCTGCCGTATTCGGCGTCATCGGGTACAGGCGTGGGGTGCGCCGCGAGCTCACCGTGCTGCTTTTGTTGCTGGCTGCGATCGCGGTTGTAGGGCTGTTTACCGACTCTCTGGTGGCGCCCATCAATCGTTTCAGCTACCTGCTGCGCTTTGCCAGTGAGGGGGGATTGGGTGCGGACGATCCGTCGGCGGTCTGGCGTGAGATTCGAGGGACACCCGAGTTGATCCAGTCCGAGCGTAATCGCGAGATGCTCAAGGTTGGGCTATTCTCTGCCATCGTGCTGGTGGCCTACATCCTGACAGCGAGGTTCGGCCGAGCCCGTAGCGGCGTTCTGGACGGGGCGCTGGGGTTCGCTGTCGGGACTTTGAACGGCGTGGCAGTCGTCTACTTTTTGTTGCCGATTTTGTTTCCCGAGCCGGTCGCGCTCATTCAGCTCTCAACGGAACAGGTTCAGAGCACACTCGATGGTGGCGCATTTCGTGTGCAGTTCTTTATCGTACTGGTCGTCGTGCTGATTGCCTTTGGCCTGTACACCGCCTCGGGGCACTCCCGGGGACCCGGCTGAGGAGGCAGAAGTGGCACCGATAGAAGTCTTTTTCGGGTCTCTGGTGATCTTGTTTGCCCTGATTGGCGTTGTACGAGGGTTTCTGCGGGAACTCGGCGTGACGACGCTCATGATGATCGTGCTGCTGGCGCTCTTTCTGCTCGAGCCATTGCTGGAGCAGGGCATTGCCAGCGTCGTGGCCCCCGCGGCGGAGGGAACACAGGGCACGTCCGCGGCGACGATCCAGACCTGGTTCTTTGTTCTGGTGATACTGGGCGCGGCTTTCATCTCCTATGCGGGTGAGACGCTGGCCTTTCGCGGAGAGCGGCTCCACGGTGTGCTGGGGTTGGTCTTGGGACTGCTGACTGGCGCAGTGAACGGTTATCTCATCGCCGGTTCGGTCTGGTACTATCTGGATCGCTGGGACTATGCCCTGCCGTTTCTCGGATTCTCGGTGGAGGGGCTATCCAGCACTGCCCAGTCTCTTGTGGCCTATCTGCCATTGAACCTGCTGGGACAGCCTCTGCTGCTGGGGCAGAGTTGGTTGTTTTACCTTGCGGTGGTGCTGATCATCGCTCGTGTGATCCGGTAGAGGGGACGATAGAGTTGTTTGCTGACGTGCCCGAACACATCCACATGATCGGCATCGGGGGAATCGGCCTCTCGGCCATCGCCCGTGTGCTCGTCATGCGTGGGCATCAGGTCAGCGGATCCGATCTGCGCGAGTCTCCTATCACCGAGGATCTCACACGCCTCGGCGTAAGGGTGACGATCGGGCACTGTGCCGGTGCCGTGGCCGGTGCCAACATGGTTGTGGTCTCTTCGGCAGTGCCCGCGAGCAATCCTGAGATCGCGGCTGCGGCTGCGGCCGGGCTGCCCGTCTTGGAGCGCAAAGATTTCCTCGGCGCGCTCCTAAAGGACGATAGGACGATCGCCGTGTCGGGCACCCATGGCAAGACGACGACCACTGGAATGATCGTGGCGGTGCTCCGCGCGGCGGGGCGCGATCCCGGCTTTGTCGTGGGAGGCATTCTTCAGGATCTGGGCACCAACGCCTCGGGCGGGTCCGGGGAGTGGTTTGTCATTGAGGCCGATGAGTACGGCCGCATGTTCCACGGCCTGGATCCCGAGATCGCCGTTGTGACCACCATTGAGATGGACCATCCCGATTGCTTTGCTGATATCGACGAGATGCGCGAGGCCTACAGTGTGTTCCTGGACA